>CAZKPE010000012.1:0-39788 GCA_964554545.1 uncultured Lewinella sp. | reverse complement strand
GCTCTCCTTCTTCCGGTTCTTGTACTTGCTGATGCCGGCGGCCTGCTCGAACATGCGGCGGCGGCTATTGTCTTTATCGGCCAGGATGTCGTCCACCATTCCGAGTGCGATGATGGCGTAGGAGTTGGAGCCGATGCCGGTATCCAGGAACAGGTTCCGGATATCCTTGAGTCGGCAGGTCACGCCATTAAGGCGGTACTCCGAGTCCCCGCTGCGGTACAGCATCCGGGTGATGGTGACCTGGTGGTAATCCGTAGGCAGTAGCCCCTTATCATTGGCGAAGGTGAGGCTGACGGAGGCAACATTGCCTGGCTTCTTCTTCTTGGTCCCGTTAAAGATGATACTGGACATCTTATCCAGCCGCAGTTCCTTTCCCTTCTGCTCACCGAGCACCCAGCGGATGGCGTCTACGATATTACTTTTCCCCGAGCCGTTCGGGCCGACGATGCCGATCACGTCCGCGTCGAAGTTGATCACCGTCTGGGTAGCGAAGCTCTTGAAGCCCTTGATCTCGAGTTGCTGTAGGCGCATTGGGGGGCGAAGGTAGGGTTTTGGTAGTTCGGTGGTTCGGTCTTATATCAGTTCACTGAACTACCAGACCACCGAACTATCAGACTACAAATGCCGCGTCCGCACGTAAAACTCCTGATCTCGTACCCCAAAAGCCTTTACGAGTAAGGGGCTGACCACCAGTACGACCCGGCGATCGTAAACGCGCTCGGGAATGCGACCGACGACCTTTGCGTAGATTATTTTACGGCTGCGGGGGTCTTCGATCTCGATCAGGCTGTTAATGGGAGCGGTGCGGTGCAGGACCATCCACTTGTTGCGGTCACCACGGTCGGTCCAGGCGGCCTTGCCATTGGTGCGCCGGAGTTTCAGGCTATCAGTAGTTGCGTACCAGGCCTCACGTACGGATCGGTTGAGCAGGACGTAGTGGTCTTGTACCTCTAGCTGACGTTCCGGATCGATACCGTCAATCCGTAAATAACCAATTTTTAACAACTGCCCGGGCTGTAGGTCTTCGAATCGCTGACCGGGGTTAAGTGACTGGAGGATGGAGTCACCCGGATGACCAAGAATGCGACGGCTCAGGTTAAAGACCGTCTCTCCCTTCTCGAAGCGGTAATGCACCGGAACGAACCAAGCTACACTATCCTGAGTGAACGAGGGCCGCAGGACCGGGGCGGGGATCGCAACTGTAACGGTCGAACCGGGCTGGTATCCCTGGCGCAGGTGAGGATTTAGGCGGTACACATCATCCAGGCGCAGGCCGTAAAAGCGGGCCGCCCCGTAGAGTGTTTGCCGGGGTGCGAGTACGTGCTTGAAGTAAAGTTGCTTACTGACCGGGTCGGCCTGCAGGATGACCGTATCGCTGGGCAGCAAAAAGTACAAGCTATCGCCCGTTGCCACGAGGGGGGACAGGAAGGTACCCAGCAGCAAGCACAAGGCCGGAAGGAATAACTGGTGTGGTGTGGTCATCGTAAGCTGAAAACACGGCTAAGGTAACGAATACCAGAAAGCTTTGCAGCCCCTCCCAATCGGATCGGACCATTACCACAACCAACCAAAGTGTATTTCCCTTGTTTCATTTTGCAAACGTGCGGTTCGTGCGGAATATCCGGTAAGGGAACCGGCAATCTGTCCGGTTTTTTTGTCAGTTCACCCCCGGTGGCACGATTCTTTCCGTTCTACTTGTGCACCCGATCCCGATCATGAACGGGGGGTGCACCCTGATGATCTACAACATATACTGAATGACTCCCCCACAGCGAGAATTTAGCCCCGAAATCAAACAGGCCATGGCCCGTGGCAAACAAGCGGCCGAAAAGATGGGCCACGGCTACGTCGGTCCGGAACATCTGCTGCTCGGCGTACTGACTATGGGGAACACCCTGGCAATCCGGGTCCTGAAGAACCTGGCTGTCGACATTGAAGCGCTCGCCGATACCCTCCGGGAAAACGTACAGCGCAATGGGGGGCAAACCAGCCAGCACAGCATCTCCAAACTGCCTCTGAACGATAAGGCCGACCGGGTACTCAAGGTGACCTTCCTGGAAGCCAAAGCACTAAAGACCTCCCAGGTCAGCCCCGAGCACCTCGTGCTATCTATCCTGCGGAACAAAGAATTGCCCGCAACGAAAATTCTGCGACAATTCGAAGTGGAGTATGAGATTTATAAAGCCGAACTTGACTACGTGAAAGACGAAAAAGACTTTACCGAAGACGATACCCTCCCGATGAATCAGGCCGCCAGCGGCGGAGAGGAGAATTTTGAAGACGACGACAGCGGGTCGCGCGGCGGGCGCAGCGGTCGTGGACAGGGAAACTCGAAATCTCGCACCCCTGTGCTGGATAATTTCGGTCGCGACATTTCGGCCCTGGCCGAAGACGATCGCCTGGATCCCATCATCGGTCGGGAGACCGAAATTGAGCGGGTCAGCCAGATCCTGAGCCGGCGTAAGAAGAACAATCCGATTCTCATCGGGGAGCCCGGTGTCGGCAAGACCGCCATCGTGGAGGGCCTCGCCTTGCGTATTCGCGATCGTAAAGTGAGCCGTACCCTCTTCGACAAGCGGATCGTGATGCTGGATCTGGCAGCCCTGGTAGCCGGTACCAAGTACCGCGGACAGTTCGAAGAGCGCATGAAGGCCATCATGACCGAACTCGAGAAGAGCCGGGACGTGATCCTCTTCATCGATGAGATCCACACCATCGTCGGTGCCGGTGGAGCTACCGGCTCGCTGGATGCCAGTAACATCTTCAAGCCGGCTCTGGCCCGTGGTGAACTGCAATGCATCGGGGCTTCTACCCTTGACGAGTACCGTCAGCACATCGAAAAGGACGGTGCCCTGGACCGGCGCTTTCAAAAGGTACTCGTTAACCCTCCCAGCCCCGAAGAAGCGGTGCACATCCTCAATAATATTAAGCCGAAGTACGAGGAGTTTCATAATGTGAACTATTCGGAAGATGCGATTACGGCCTGCGTCAAATTGAGCGACCGCTACATCACGGATCGTTTCCTCCCCGACAAGGCCATCGACGTTCTCGACGAAGTCGGTGCCCGCACCCACCTCAAGAATATCACCGTACCGGAGCACATCGAGGAGGTGGAAGCCAAGATCGAGGAGGTCAAGGAACAGAAGAACGCCGCGGTCAAGAATCAGCAGTACGAAAAGGCCGCCGACCTGCGCGATCAGGAAAGCAAACTGCAGCGGAGCCTGGAAGAGGCCAAAAAACAGTGGGAAGAAGAGGCCAAAACCAAGCGTTACCCCGTCGGGGAAGAAGACATCGCCGAGGTCGTCAGTATGATGACCGGCATCCCCGTACGCCGCGTAGCCCAGAACGAGAGCAAGAAACTCGTAGGAATGGAAGGCGACCTGCAGGCCGTCATCATCGGACAGGATAATGCCATCACCAAAGTGACCAAGGCCATTCAGCGTAACCGCGTTGGTCTGAAGGATCCGAAGAAACCGATCGGCACCTTCATTTTCCTCGGCCCTACGGGTGTTGGCAAAACGGAATTAGCCAAGGCTCTGGCGAAATACATTTTCGACTCGGAGGAAAGCCTCATCCGCATCGATATGTCGGAGTACATGGAAAAATTCAGCGTCAGCCGACTGATCGGTGCCCCTCCGGGCTACGTTGGCTACGAAGAAGGCGGACAGCTGACCGAAAAGGTTCGGCGCAAACCCTACAGCGTTATCCTGCTCGATGAGATCGAAAAGGCCCACCCGGATGTCTATAACATTCTACTACAGGTGCTGGACGACGGACAGCTCACCGATGGAATGGGGCGCAAGGTGGACTTTAAGAATACCATGATCATCATGACCTCCAATATTGGCGTGCGTCAATTGAAGGACTTCGGACAGGGCGTCGGCTTTGCCACCAAAGCCCGCACCGAGAACGCCGAGGAGAACAGCAAGGCCGTTATCAACAATGCGCTGAAGCGGACTTTCTCGCCTGAGTTCCTCAACCGGATCGACGACGTGGTCATCTTCAACAGCCTGGGGCAGGAGGAGATCTTCAAGATCATCGACATCGCTCTTGCCGACCTGTACAAGCGACTTACTGGAATGGAATTCTCGCTGGAACTGAGCGAGGAAGCTAAGAAGTTCGTCGCCGAGAAGGGCTTCGACCCGCAGTTCGGTGCCCGACCCCTTCACCGCGCCATTCAGAAGTACATTGAGGACCCGCTGGCGGAGTATATACTGAACAACAATCCCGAAGGAGGAGCCGCGCTAGTGGCCAACCTCAGCGAGGATGGTGAGGGGCTGAACATCGCCCAACGGGAAGCCGTCACTTCGGAAGAGTAGGCCAACAAGTCAACTACTCGCCGGAAAGCGCGTATAATTAGTGTAATTTAATTTTAACTCAAGCAACATCTATTGGCTAAGAGAAGAGGCGGCGGCCGCAATCGTTACGTACGCAGAGAAGAACCCACCCCCCAGTACAAGATCAATGACATGATCCGTCATCCCGAGGTACGCCTGGTCGGCGACAACCTCGAGCAGATCGGCGAGGAACTCGGTCAGAAGGTCGAGAGTGGCGTGTTCGACATTCGCAAACTCAAAAGCTGGGGTCGGGAACTCGGTCTGGACTTAGTCGAGATCAGCCCAAAGGCCAACCCGCCCGTAGTCCGCCTGACGGACTACAAGAAATTCCTCTACGAGAAGAAACGGAAGGAAAAAGAGATCCGGAATAAGGCCGTCAAGACGGTCATCAAGGAAGTCCGCTTCGGCCCCAATACCGACGACCACGACTTCGAGTTCAAGGTGCGCCACGCCCGCGGCTTCCTGGAGGACGGAGCCAAGGTGAAAGCGTACGTGCATTTCCGCGGTCGGTCGATCGTATTTAAGGACCGTGGCGAACTGCTACTGCTCCGCTTCATGAAGGAACTCGAGGATTTGGGTGCCGCCGAAGCCATGCCCAAAATGGAAGGCCGCCGTATGAACGTTATCATTAGTCCGAAGAAAGTCCAGAAGGGAAGCAAACCCAAAGCTGATAAGGACGCGTAACTCCGAAAAGGGAGGGGAGGCACACGCTATGGCTCAGATCACAACTTCCCGCTTTGCCTCCTCCCACGCCCGGGTAGCTCAGGCACCTACCGACGGTCGCCCCGAATTCGCCTTCATCGGTCGCAGTAACGTCGGGAAGAGTAGCCTGATCAATATGCTTACTCGCCGAAAGGAACTGGCCCATACCAGCGGTAAACCAGGCAAGACGCAGCTGATCAACTACTACCTGATCAACAACAGTTGGTACCTCACCGACCTGCCGGGCTATGGCTACGCCAAACAGAGCAAGAAGACCCGGGGGAAGTGGGAAAGCCGGACGGAACGCTACTTCCTCGGTCGATCAACGCTGATGTGTGCTTTCGTCCTCATCGATGCCAATATCCCCCCCCAGGCGATTGACCTGCAGTTCGTGAACTGGCTGGGGGAACGGGAGGTCCCTTTCGTGCTCACGTTCACCAAAACGGACCGTAAGCCCTCCCGCGATGGCGGCAGCGTGGATGCGTTCTGCGAGCGCCTGTTAGCAGAATGGGCGGAACTGCCCCCGGTTTTTCGGACAAGCGCGATTCAGAATACCGGCCGGGACAAGATCCTTGATTTTATGGCTGAAAGCCTGGCTACCATACCCTGGCCGTTTACGGACCAAGCATAGTAGTTTACCGTATGACCCGTAACGTCTCAGTCCCGTCGCCAGCATTCGAATACGATGGGGATCGCTACGCCCATATCTCCCCCGATATCGAGCAGTGGGACATCTATAAGCTCAGTGAAGACCGGGAGGCTTTCGTAAAGATGTTAGAAGAAGCCAGCACCCGGCGCATTCGGCAGGAGTCCGGGGATAACCTGACGGATGTGCTTAGTAAAACCGTCTTCAGCGAACAGGAGCGTACCCGGTCGGAACCCTGGAAAGTGGACCCCCCGCAGGAGCGCCGGTACTGGAAACGGCTGGCCAAATTGCTGGCGACCCAGAGTCTGGATGAGGACGAGCCGACAACCGCCGAACAGGCGGCACAGGGCCTCCTACAGCGGATCGTTCACCGCTACGCCGAAGAGATTGTCGGCACGTTCAGAATCCCAACTTTCCGCTTCGCCCGCCGATTTCTGACTTTTTTCTTTGGCAGACTGCTTAATGCCGCCAGTGGGCGTACCTTCTCCAGTCTGTTCTCGAAGAAGATTTTGCTACAGGAAAAGCTGCAGGTCCGTGGCTATGTGAATCACGTTCGCCAGCTCAGCCAGCGCGGCACGGTCGTGGTAGTACCAACTCACTTCAGCAACCTCGATAGTATTCTGATCGGCTACGCCCTGGATCAGGTCGCCGGCCTTCCGGCCATGTCCTTCGGGGCCGGTTTAAATCTGTACAATACCGGATACACCGCCTACTTCATGAATCGACTGGGGGCCTATCGCGTCGACCGACGCAAGCGGAACCCGATCTACATGACCACCCTGAAAATGATGAGTAAGCTGCTCATACAGCGGGGGGTACCCTCGTTATTTTTCCCGGGGGGGACGCGCAGTCGGTCCGGCGCCCTGGAAACTAAGCTGAAAATGGGTCTACTTGGTACGGCCGTCGAGGCCCAGCGGGCCCGCTACCAGCAGGGGCGTGACGACAAAGTCTTCATCGTCCCCGTCATCCTCAGCTATCCTTTTGTCCTGGAGGCGCAATTTCTTATCGAGCAGCACCTGCGGCGGGAAGGACAGGATCGCTACATCAAAGCCAAAGACAGCTTTCACTCCCTGCGGTCCATTCTCAAGTTCATTTGGGGGGTATTCAGTAAGGGTAACGAGATCACCATCACGCTGGGCCAGCCGCTTGACGTAGTCGGCAACCGCGTTGAGGCCGACGGCAAAAGCTACGCCCCGAGCGGACGGCACGTCAGTACGCGGGAGTACTTCCGAAACCAGCACGGTATAATCAATGAGGACCTCCAGCGGGAAAGCGAATATACCCGATTGCTGGCCAACCGTATCGTGGAACGGTACCACGCCGACGGAATAGTGCTGACCAGCCACCTGGTGAGCTATGCCGCTTTCATCATGCTGGAGCAGTCTTTTCCGAAGGATGATCTGTACGCGCTACTGCGGCTACCCGCCGAGGATTTTTATTTTCGACAGGACGCACTGGAGAAGGTGATCGGGCAGTTACGGGATGAGCTCCTGCATCAGGAGAGCAACGATCGCGCCAAGGTCAGTGCCGAAATCCGCCAGGAAGCCGACGCGATCATCCGGGACGGGATCGGCAGTATCGGAAATTACCATATTGATAAACCCCTTTATTACGATGAGCGGGGCCGGATCGTCAGCGACAACTTTTCCATGCTCTACTACTACCACAACCGCCTGTCGACCTACGGGCTCAAAAGCCGGATCAAGTGGCCCGAAGATATGATCGGTGATGAGCGCAAGGAATGATTATTCAAACCGCACAGTGGACATACCCGGCGGATGGGGCCTTTCGGCAGCGTCTACCAACCGCTCAAACAAGCCCGAATCGCCGGTGAAATCGCCGTCGCCGATCTCGCAAACTACTACCGATTGCCGGCGCAGCTGCCGGAAGTACTGAAAGTAGGCACGCTGGATCGATAGCAGGTAGTCCGTACTGATATCCGTTTCATAGCTCCGGCCGCGTTCCGCAATGTTGTGCTGTAGCACCTCGATCGGCCGGTGCAAATAAAGCGTGATGTCGGGGGTGGGGAATCCGGCATCCATTGCAGTATATAATCGGTTGAACAGCCGATATTCGGCATCCGACAGGCTATTACTGGCGAACAGCCGCGTCTTCACGAACAGGTAGTCGGCCACCAAGCCTTCCTGAAACAGATCGCCGCGGCTCAGTTCGGTCTGTAATTGCTTGTGCCGCTCGGCCATGAAGAATAGTTCAACGGGGAAGCCGTACCGCTCCGGGTCTTGGTAGAATAGGGGAAGAAAAGGATTATCGGTGAACTCCTCCAGAATCAGCCGGCGATTGTAGCGCTTGGCGAACAGCCGGCAAAAGGTGGTCTTACCGGCTCCGATATTTCCTTCGATGGCGATGTAGGCGGGCAGCTCCATACGTACTTTTAGGGGTGGCAAAACTAACCCTATCCCTCGGTTCCAACCTCGGTGACCGCACCACCCTACTGGATCAGGCGCGCGAGCGGATCGTTTCCGAAATTGGCCCCGTTTCTTACGCCAGTGACATGGTAACCACCGCTGCCTGGGGACGTACCGAACAGCCCGATTTCCTGAACCAACTTCTCGTGATCGAACTGGACGGTGCCCGTTGGCCGCCGCGGGGAGAAGCCGCAAGACATACGGTGCACCGGCTGCTCGATCGCTGCCAGGCTATCGAAGCGGATCTCGGGCGGGTACGCAGGATGCCGTGGGGACCGCGCACGATCGACATCGATATCATATTTCTGGACGACTTAGTGCTGGAAACCGAACGGATCAGCCTTCCTCACCCCTGGTGGAGACAGCGGGCTTTCGTTACCGGCCTCCTACCCGATCGATCCGTACTTGCTCGCTGAGAATGCGGGAGAGTTCGGGTAGCTCGCCGTTTTCGTATCGGCGGTCGATGTCCGCAAGATCCCGATCTCGGCCGTTCACTCCGTAATTGATGTAGTCCTGGAGCAAAACGCCCTTCACCCTCCGCTTATTGATGGCTTTCCTGAAGCGGATGCCGCCGTCGTTGGCGCTGAAGCTGTAGGCCAGATAGTCTAGTTCGCCGGTCTCCCGGTTGAAAAAGTAATGGTAGATGTCGTCAAAGTCCACCCCGCCACCCGCCTCGTCGAAGGAAACCCGAACGCGATCGTAGGGTGTCCCCCCAATGGTCGTGGAAGGCAGCAAGTCGGCATTGACCGCCGGGTCGTACAGCCCGTAGGGTAGCATGAAGAAATAGCGGACGGAGTTGACGGATTCCGCGTAGGCCAGGCTGTCTTTGACGGAAAGGGCGGTCAGCTTTCCCTCCGTGGTCCGACTGAGCCCCGCATTAGTCAGTTCGTCGTGAATGGAGCGGCCCAGGGTATCGGTGAAGTCGCGGGTGTAGCGGAATCGTCCCCCCTCGGTCTCAATGCCGTACCGCCGATCCCGGAAGACGAAGGTGGCGGTTAGCCGATCCAGACTTTCCATGCCGTGGGCGCGTACGGCTCTCGACAGCACGGACTCCGGCGTTCGTTCCCTTTCCGCCCCATCCGCCGCGGGCGAGTCGCAGCCCAGGCAGCAACAGCAAATCACAACGGTAAGATAAAATCGGATCATGGGCGGTGAGCTTACAACCCCCGGGGGTCAGCTAAACGTTAAGGCAGCATGAATGTACGCGGGTTCATCATTTTTACCCTCTTCGTTTGCACCTGCGCCCCGCCGCCCGCTACTGATGAGAGCACTTCGGAGAAAGCGATCCGGCAGCAGGAGGATGTCGTGGCTGGTGCGTACCAGAGTCTGGATGCCGCCGTGCTGGACCGCCTCCTTGCGCCCGACTTTGAACTCGTCTACCCGGCCACGGGCAACCGGAAAGACCGTACGGCCTACCTTTCCGATCTGGCCGCCCTACGTCAACAGTTCCCACCACTTACGGTCACGCTGGACAGCCTACATATCGAAATTGAGGATGACGAAGCCGTAACCGAGGGCATTCGTTCGTTCAGCTGGCAGACGGAGGGGACCGAAGGGCAATACGCGGAACACTACCGCAATCAGTGGACCTACCAAAATGAGAATTGGAAGCTCACCGAGACTACCCTGCTTTCGACCACAGCCCGCTGATCGAGCTCTGGCTGCCCGACCGGGCGGAACTCCGAGAACTCCTCCACGGGGGCCGGCTGTTCCGTGGACTGCAACTGGCCGAGGGTGCCCTGCCACCACGCAACTGGCTGAATCAGACGCGCTACCTATCCGGATTGACCGAACGGGGCTATCGCTGGTCGGTGCCCTATTTGATCGCCCTGCCCAAAGCCGGCTACGTCGTCGGCAGCATCGGAGGCAAGGGAATCGTAGACGCGGAATCGGAGGTGGAGATCGGATACAATGTGGCCCCTGACTTCCGAAACCGGAAGGTGGCCACCCGCGCCATTCAGGAATTGGCAGCGGTGGCGGCGCGGGAAGACATCACCTTACTGGCGCACACCCTGCCGGGGAACGAACCATCCCGACGGGCACTGACTGCCGCCGGATTCCTATTCGAAGAGATGCTCCGTCTGGCAGATCGCCTGGAACTGGAACGGTGGACCAAGTTACCGGATTAACACCACCCCCCCCTTAAATGCTTCCGGCTCATCCTCGGCATTCGTGAACACGACATCCCAGAGATAGCCACCCGCCGGACTATTGGTGCCTTTGAAAGTTCCGTCCCAAGCAGCTTCGAAGTCATCGGTGGTAAAGATGAGTTCCCCCCAGCGGTTCCAGACCCGTAGGCGGTAATCTCTTGCGCCGATAAATACGCCCTTAGGCTTCCAGCTATCGTTCAGTCCATCCCCATTTGGCGTGAAGGCATTGGGCGCGTGAAAGGTGTTTTCAAGTGCCATACGGATGTCCTTCGAGATGGTATCCCGACATCCACTCGGGTTCAGGGCGATCTGGGTAACGGTCACGGTGGCCGTATCCCGCAATCGGTAGGTAGCATCCGGGCCGGGGGCCGCGAAGATGGGCGTTCCCTCCGGTCCGAGGATCTCATACCGCTGCACGTTACTTTTGATGCTGCGGTTCAGCATACTGACGTCGGGAAGGATATTAGTCGGACGGTCGGGGTCGAAGATAAAATCGGCCGTCGGCGATTCCCGTACGTCCACCAGTTGTCGGAAGGTGGTGTCGACGAAACAGCCTAGCGGACTCGTGATGGCCAGATACACATCATATACGCCGATCTGCAGGTATTCGTGTACCGGATCGCGGTCCGGCGAGCTCCCCCCGTCTCCGAATTCCCACTCGAAGATATAGTCGTCGTTAATGGGAAAACTGCGGTTGATAAATTGATTGAGGTAGGGCACGCAACCGAAGGCGTCCTGGGGTTCCAGGATGATGGTGCGTGGAACGGGGAGGTACTCCACCTCTCCGGAAACCGTTTTTACACAGCCGTTCTCGTCCGTCACTTGGAGGTTAGCATCAAAGACGCCGGCCACGGTGTAGACGTGTACCGGGTTACGCACATTCTCGGGGGGGCTGTCGTCTCCGAAGTCCCAGATATATTCCGTAATGGCCTGGCTTCCCCTTCCCCTACTCAGGTTGGTGAACTGAATGGGGGCGGGGTCGCAGGTGACGGTCGTATTGGTGAAGTCGACATCGAGGGCCGGGTGAATTTCGAGAATGAATTCGGCCGTGTCCCGGCAATTGGCGGCCGCCACGCTGCTGTTCAGGAACATCGCCCCTTCGTAAACCCCCGTTTGGCGGATATCCACCGCAAAATCGCGACTGCTGCCGGTCAGTAAACTCCCCCCCGGCCCGATCAACTCCCAGTCGTAGGACTGGATCGAGCGTTGCAGCGTACTCTCGTTCACGATGGTATTGGGGCCGGGGCCACACTGTTTAATGTAAAAACGCCCCTGCTCGTCGATCTCGGTTTCAAGCAGATCAGCGGTCACGGTACTGCCACAGCGGGCGACATTGAGCTGAAATTCCCGTTTGGTCTCCGACAGCAGGATGGGGATACTGTCGCGGCTCCATTCTTCCACGCAGACGCCGAGGACGTGGGTACCGGGGTAAATGGGCAGGCCGGACAACTCGCCGGTGAATGCGTCAATGTCCAATGTGCTGCCCACTCCGAGCTGATTGACGACGGAGTACCGGGGGGAAACCCAACTCACGTTGTCGTAGGGGTAGGGACTTTCCTCCAGAGGGACAATATCATCGAAATAGGTCGGGGTGTTCGGCCCGTTGTTGCCCCCGTCGATTCCGCCCCCTAGTTTGACGTTGCAGAACTTGTAGGACAGGCTGTCTCCGTCCTTATCCGTGGCTCCCAGGTCGATCGAGAATACCTCATTGATGCAGATAGCGATGGGGGGGTCGATATTGAAGCGCGGGCTGGTGTTGAGTCGCTGCTGGGCTTCCGGAGTGATCTGAATGAAGTAGGTCGCTCCGATCGTGCGCGGGTTGAGGATGTTGCGAATACTCTCATTGCGACAACACCGCTGGTAAACCAGTGTGTAGGTATTGTCCGAAACCGGCAACTCTTCGACGAAGGTATAGATTCCGATCTCCTGGCAGATGGGTTCGGTGACTACCAAACAGGGGTTGCCAAGGTTGATCGGCACGGGTTGGAAGCGGGCCAGTTTGATGTCCCGAGTCGGGATGAAGTAGCGGTCGCCATCATAAATACTGATATGCCCGTCGGCGCTCGGTATTTGTGGAGTTTCCCGCGGATCGTTCCCATCAAAGAGGGCGCCCTCCCCGATACAGTCCCGGTACATGTTGATCGTGATCCGATACCGTAGGATGCCCGTGGAAGGGTCGTTGTCCTTCCACCCCAGGCACTCGTAACTGAATTCTCCCCCGACGATGTGGTCGGCCTGCAGTACCGACGGAATAACCAACCCCCAAACCAGGAAGATCAAAGACCAGCATAAGGGGAATGAACGGGGCACGCGCAAAATTTTGGCGAACGAACAATCTTCGCCGCAAAATACAGTTTCCATTAGTGAACAGACGCCCGAACCGCTTTTTGGCTTGTCGGGTGTACGTCGCACCGGTATATACCGGATTTTCCCCTCGGGGTTTTATTTTCTCACGCTTTACCGCCCTTTTTGCCGGAAAGCCCGATTGCGTTTACATGACCCGTACCGACTTTTTTAGTCCGTTTCACCCGATCACCACAACCAATGAAACGGGCCCCCTTTCCACCCTGCGCTCCGGCGGCCTCGTTCTGTTACCTACGGCGAATCTCTGGCAGATGGTTGCCGACTTTCGCCATCGTGGGGCGATCCAACGGTTACTTTCCATCTGCCGCCCCTCTCCGGTCAATCATCCGGAACTGATCTTCGCCGATCACCAGGCGTTGTTAAGCTGGTTTCCCCGCTTACACCCGAAGTTGGACAATCTGCTGCTCTACCACCACCGGGCCGTCGTCATTCGCGTACCGGCGACGAATCGGATTCCGGATGCCCTGGTGGATGAGCGTGACGAAGTGGCCGTGCGCCTGGCCTGCGATACCTTCACCTATCGGCTGTGCGAAGACCAGGAAAGTCCCCTCGTAGCCATGCTCGGCACACCCGCCCCCCAGGCCGGTCTGCCCACCCGCTTCGGGCGTATTCGCTCGGACGTGCTGCGGGCCGCCGACTACACCGTGCGGCGACGGCAGAAAGAAGACATCGCCGACGAGCCGATCATGACCGTGCGGATGGAGTCGGACGAACTCCACTTTTTGTAAAAAGCCCGGTGTATCTTGGCGGCCCGCCAGTTCCGCCCCTATGATCGACCAGCTCGAAGCTATTTATCACCGTTTCAAGGACCTCGAAGAAAAGCTCGCCGATCCGGAGATCATCGCCGACCAGTCCCGCTTCACTACCGTCAATAAGGAGTACGGCAAGCTCCGCCCCGTCGCCCAGACCTATCTGATGTACCGCGAGCTGACGGACAACCTCGCCGGTGCCGAAGCCCTTCGCCGCGATCCTGATCCGGAGATGCGCGAAATGGCCCAACTGGAATACGACAAGTTGCGGGAAGAAAAGGAAGTACTCGACGAGCGGGTCAAGATCATGCTCATCCCGAAAGATCCGGAGGACGAGCGGGATATCATAATGGAGATCCGTAGCGGCACGGGAGGCGACGAGGCCGCCCTCTTCGCCGGTGACCTCTTCGACATGTACAAACGCTACGTCGATACCCAGGGCTGGCGCGTGGAGGTGATCGATGAGAACGAGGGTACGGCCGGTGGCTACTCCAAACTCGTGTTTGAGGTGCACGGCGACGATGTGTACAGCAGCCTGAAATTTGAATCTGGGGTCCACCGCGTTCAACGGGTGCCGAAAACCGAAAGCCAGGGACGGGTCCATACCTCGGCGGCAACCGTTGCCGTGCTCGCTAAAGTAGAGGAAGAAGACGTAAACATCAACAAGGCCGATTTGAAGATCGACACGTTCCGGGCCAGCGGGGCGGGCGGACAGCACGTGAACAAGACCGAGTCGGCCATCCGCATCACCCACCTGCCCACGGGCATTGTCTCCGAAAGCCAGGACGGCCGCAGTCAGCACAAGAACAAGGAGATCGCTATGGCCCAACTTTACCGCCGCATTAAGGATGCTCAGGATAGCGCCGCCGCCAGCGAGCTCGCCAGCGCCCGGAAGTCGTTGGTGGGTAGCGGAGACCGTAGCGAGAAGATCCGAACCTACAATTACCCCCAAAACCGGGTCACCGATCACCGCATCAATCTCACGCTGCATAGCCTGGACAAAGTCATGGCCGGCAACCTGGACCCCATCATAGAGGGGCTACAGGTAGCCGAGAATGCGGAGAAAATGAAGGAGGGCATCTGATGCCCTTTAGCTGGTCGGATGCCGCTTCGGTCACCTTGGCCGTGCTTTTTCCCCTATTGGTCACCATGCTCGACCGCCGGGGGCGCCTGCCGCGGATGTTCAGTACGATCGTGGCCTGCTACGTCATCGGGATGGTAGTAAGCAACTTACGCCTGTGGCCTATCGATGGCCAACTTATGGAAACCGTTGCCGGAGCCGGTATGCTGGTGGGGCTTCCCCTGCTGCTTCTTTCAGTGGACGTCCGCTCCAGTATCCGCTACGCCCGCGGGATGTTATTTTCCTTTGTGCTGTGTTGCCTGTCCGGATTGGTCTGTACCGGGGCGGTTGCCTACTTCCTGGCGGGCCGAATGCCCGATAGCTACAAAATTGCCGGTATGCTTACCGGGCTGTATACCGGGGGCACGCCGAATGTACAAGCCATCGGGCTGGCTCTGGAGGCCCCGGCATCCTATCTGGTGCTGCTACAGGCGGCCGACGTTCTGCTGGGGGGCGCCTACCTGCTGGGGCTTATCACTTTTTTACCGGCCGTATTCGCGCGCTTCTATCCCCCTACGTCGGTTCCGGAGGGCGGGGACGCAGGTGCGGAGGTAATTGCGATGCCGGCGGGAGCCGGCGGTCTGGCCACTCAGGCCGGGGCGGCTATCACCGTCATCGCGCTAAGCCTCTTCATTTGCCGACTTTCGACGGGGCAATGGTATCACCCCACCGTGCTCATTCTCTGTCTTACCTCGCTGTCGCTTCTAGTTACCCTACACCCGCTCAGCAAACGTTTGGGGAACACTTACCCACTCGGTGAGTATTTCGTGCTCATCTTTTGTGTTGCGTTGGGATTGCTTGCCGACTTCCGGGAGCTGGCCGCCACTGGGCTGGACTTACTGCTGTTTTCGGCCCTTGCTCTCTCCTCCACTACCCTGCTCCATTTGCTGCTGGCCCGGTTCTTCGGGGTCGACCGGGACACCGTCATCCTGAGCTCCGTGGCTGCTTTCTACGGGCCGGTTTTTGTGGCTCAGGTAGCGGCGGCCATCCGCAACCGGCACTTACTGGCGGCCGGATTGGCGGTTTCCCTAGTAGGGTTCGGGATCGGCAACTACCTCGGTATCGGGGTTGCCTACCTGCTGCGGTGGTTTACGTCTTAGCTTTTTTCGGTTGAACAGACCGAACGAGCCCTGACTCGAAAATATATTAGAGAAGCGGTACCGATCGCTATTGAAATCTTGCAGAAACCGATCGCTTTGGTCGTACAGATCGTCGCTCAACAGCAAGGCAACCGGACGTAGGGGTTCGACGTGCGTCAGGATGATCCGGATCATGGCTAGTATGGGAATGGCCAGCACGATTCCGGCAATTCCCCAGAAAAAGCTACCCAGGAGGACCGCCATGATCGCGGCCAGGGCATTGAGCTTCACGCTGCTGCCCAATACCTTAGGTGTGATGAAGTTGCCCTCGATGAACTGGACGGTCGTGTAAAGTAACACTACGAGCAGGGGTGCCCAGAAGCTCTCCGTCGTAGCAATGGTGAATACGAAGGGCAGGAGTCCTCCAATCGCCGTACCGATGTAGGGAATAATACCCAGAACGGCCGCGAGAAAGCCCCATACGAGGTAGTAATCGATACCGATGGCCCACAGTCCAAAACTGTTCAGTATGCCAAGAATGAGCATCACCAGCCCCATGCCCCCCAGGTAGTTCTTCGCCACCTCCTGCACCTCCTTCATGGTCTGCTGCCCCTCCTGCTGGATGTCGCGGCGCAGTTGACCGATCATGAAGTTCCGGATGGCCGTGCGATACAGTAGGAAGAAGAAGGTATAGATCATGATCAGCGAGAAGTTACCGATCAATACCCCGCTGGTGGAAAGCCCCGTGCTGACTATACCGAAGGGCTGATCGGATACACTGGTCAGCGCTTTGTCGATGTACTCCTCGACCTCCGCTCCGGTCAGGCCGAAGCTACCGCCGCCATATTCCGCCCATTCGTAAAGCGTTTCCACCAGGCCGGAGTAAATGTCATCCGCCTCGGTCAGGATTTCCTGAACCTGGTTGAAGAAAAATAAAATTACGCTGAGGACGATCGCCCCGGCCGTCAACAAGGTCAGCACAACGGCGATCAGGCGATCCACCCCGCGCCGCTCGAACCAGCCACTGACCGGTTTGAGCATCAGGGCGAAGAAGATGCCGTAGGTGATGGGAATGAAAAACGAGCTGACCGCATACAGTGCATAGAGCAGCACCGTTGCACAGATCAGAAAATGCGCAAAGCGCTGAAAGTTTACGGGACTGACCGTAGACTCCCGGCTCGGCGACTGCTCGGAGTTCATGCGTCCTCCGGGGAACCCCCACGTTTGTAGTACTGCATGAACACGAAGCCGATGATCACCACGAAGACCAAGGTTTCCATGGCCACGAAGAAGCTGTTCATCATGGCATCGGCAAAGGTGTTATTGTCATTGAGGAACTGCTCAAATCCCAGCTGGGGTGAAAATGCGGAAAGCGTGATATTGAGGACGGCGATCACGAGCGTCGCCCACAGTCCGATCCGAAACATCAGGCCGATCTCCGCTTTGAAGATGTGATTGCCTTCGATAATGGCCTCAGCGTACTTTTTCGTTGCGACCCAGACAATGGGAATAATGAATAGGTGCTTGGCAAAGCGAACGCTCATCGGCAGCTCGTCGAATAGCTGGTTGACGATCAGCATATACACGGACATCACCACGCCTAAAATGATGCCATAGTTTCTACCTTCCTTGGCGACGTCGAAATTGAGAGCGGGGGCGGACAGGCTGGGGGAGCCGTCACGAACGGTTGAGCTGGGTTGGGCCATAAAGTCTATAAATTACGTTAGCGGGTGGTTTTCGGGGCTCAATTTACGTATTCCCGACGACGGGTCTGCATATCACGAAGACGCGCCTCCAATTCTCGTACCCGGGCGGATTTTTCATCGGCCAGTTGCAACTCCTCGCTGGCTTCCTCCCGCATCTCTTCGATCTTTTCCCGTAGGTCAGCAATCTTCTCTTCGTACTTCTCGATCTTGGAACGGGCCTTGCTGGCATCCTTTTCCGCATCTTCCGCGTCGTCCCGCACGTCATTTAACTCTTCGCGGACCTCTTCCATCTGCCGGTCGAAGTAAGTACGGTAAAAGTAGGTAGCAAACTCTTCCAGTACCCGACGAGCCGCGGTGTTCGTTGCCGGATAGGATGATGCGGTCATCACATCCCGCTCACCGAATACGACACTCATGCTGACGGTGGCGATGCGCTCGGTTCCGTCCACATTACTGTACAGATCAAAATTCTTATCACTTAACGTGGGCATCCTCACTTGCTCGGCGCGATAGGCGATCGACTTGCGGTCCTTGTCGATGCGGTCGATGTCGATGTCGTAGCGCTCCTCCCAGAATTCCTGCCAGGGGTCATATACATCCTCCACGTCCGCATCCACCGAGATGGTCAAGCTAGGAAATCGCTGCTTATCGTACTCCGTCGAGGCTTCGGTAATGCGCGACCCCCGCTGGCCGGTAAGTGGTACCAGCAGGCAGAACAAGAGAAACGTAAAAATAAGGCGGGGGTGAAAAAGCACGGTTGGTTAATTTAGTCTTCGTAATGCTCGTTGCGCGTCTGGGGCACGGTGTGGTAGCGGTCCACCCGATTGATCCAGGTCAGGATACGTTGGTGCTGTTCGTGAAGAATCTGTTCGGCGAAGTCGAGCAGGTTGCGGTTATTCAGGGCAGCTTGGTACGCGTCGCCTACGGCCACCTCGTTTTGTTTGGCCAGAGCGGTCAACTCGGCGATATTGTGGTTCTGCAGCGCCCGATTCAGGGCCGATTCCTGCTGCTTCAGCACCGACTCGGAGGTATGGGAGGGTGTGTGCACACCTGATTGGGTATCCGCGATTATCCCGTTGAGTTTATTCAACATGACATCGTGGTAATCGGCGAGCTCACCGAAAAAACCAGAGGCGGCCTCGTTTTGTGTGCCCATGTTCTTTCCGATGTCCCGGTAATAGCTGCTAGACTGAGTGTGCAGTAGGGCCAACTCATTCAGGATTGCACCCGTGCCTTCCGGGCGGACATCATACGGGCTGTTCTTAGAGGATTGATCGTCATTCATTTGAGTTAGGCTTTTTCAACTTCAGATTCGAGTTTCAGGACCTGCCCGCCGTCGTCCTGTTTAATCAACAGTGCCTTGTTGCCGGACTCTCCCTTCTTCGTGACTTCGTTTCCGTCGATGGTGCGGGTAATTTCTTCGGAGAAGGTTTCTTCCACTTTACCCTCGGCGGTTCCATTTCCCCACTTCCACTTGACGTGGCTTCCTTGTCTGATCATAATATGCCGGATTGTCGTAATTGAAGGTTAAAAAAAACCCGGTGGAGCGGGCACTGGGCCATGCTCCACCGGGCTAGTGTTCAGTTTGATAAGGAGGGTTAGTCCAAGTCACCTTCCGGGTCGAAACTGCGCTCGATGTCGGATAAAAGCCGATCGGAATCCCGACGGAAGTCGGCCCATCCCTGGTTGACGTCTCCTTTGAAGTCGCGCCATCCGGCTTCCATGTTGTTCCCAACGCGGTCCATCCGCTCGTCGATGCTATTCCGGTAGCCCTCCAGCTCGTTGTATTCCTCTTCCATTTCCATCCGGGCTTCCTCGCTGGCGGTTTCCATGTCTCGCTCCAGCTCCGTCATCCGGTTGCTGATGTTTGTACGGGCTTCACGGAATTCCCGGTCCAGTTCCTGCCCTTCGGCACGGAGTTCTGCCCCCATGTTGGCCACGGCATTCTCGGTCTCAGCTTCAATTTCATCCATCTCATTGTCCGCTTCCGATCCCTCGGCGCAGCTATAAAACAGACCACTCAGCAGGAGTAGCAGGGCGAAAGAAAAAGTGCGAATTTTCATAATTGTAACAATTTGGTTTACACGAGTAGGGAGTAAGTGTTTGTGCTCGCTACATGGGTAAAACGTGGCTGAAGGAACGATGTTCGGTCTAGGATTCCGACTGGGAGGAATCGGCCTGCAGCATCTCGGAAAGTTTCTCACCGCCCTTGATACCGAAGTCCAGCGTGCGGATGGGGAAGGGAATCATGATGTCGTTCGCATCATAGGTACGCTTGATGGCCATGATGGCATCGCTCTGAGCGGACAGATAATCTGCCTGCCCACTCTTACCCTGGGCGAGCCAGAAGCGGAGCGTATAATTGATGGAGCTGTTCCCGAACTCGTTGTAGAATAGCTGTACGTCCTTATTCGTGTCGTAAGCCACGCCATCCTTAATGGCCGCTATGGTTAGTTTTTTCACCTTTTCGAGATCGTCGCCGTAGCTCACTCCACAGGACAGGTCGACCCGTCGCATCCCGAGCTTATCGTAATTTTTGATGGGCTCCTGGGCGACGATCTTATTCGGGATCATCACGTCCTGCCCCTGGAGGGTATGGAGGGTTGTGTGCCGCAAGGTTACCTCCTTGACTTTCCCGAAAAAGCCGCTGACTTCGATCAGGTCTCCTTCGCGGAACAGCCGCCGCACCGAGAGCATAATACCGCTGAAAAAGTTCAGAATGGGGTCCTGAAAGGCCAGTCCCAAGGCCAGGCCAACTACTCCCGCACCGGCGAGTACGCTCTGAACGATACCCGTAAGATCCAGGACCGAGAGGGTCAGGAAGAGAAAAGCCAGGACCAGCAGGGCGGTAAAGAAGCTGCTGAGCAGATTGGCTACGGTCGAATCGCGGACGATCCGGTAGCTCAGGCGATCAAAGGATTTCTTGGTGACCCGGGTGATGAGGTAGCCGACCACGACCACGATAAGCGCCAGGATAATATTGGGCAGAAGCCGAAGCCCCGACTCCCACCAGTTACGGAGTTCGTCGATCAGTGGCTGAAAGTCAAGTTCCAGTCCGAATAATTCAAATAAGTACATACGGTGATTTGTGTAACCCCGCTATAACCCCGCGGCCAAATGGGTGTTCAGCGGGTCTTTAGCCATTCCGCAACCAAAGCCCCGCGATCGACCGCCACGACTCCGGGTCGGGCAATCACCTGCGCCCCCGCCAGATTAGCCAAACGGGCAATCTGACCCATAGGCATCCCCAAACCCAAGCCCCCGGCCGCTAGGCTGACTACGGTGTCCCCGGCCCCGCTCACGTCGATAATCCGTCGGGCGTCGGTGGGGTGGATGGCGGATTGCCGTCCGTCGTGGGAGTAAATTCCGTGTTCCGAAAGGGTTATCATGACGGCACGGCAGCCCAGACGGGAAAAACAGTACTCGGCCGCCCGATCCAGGGATTGCAAACTGGGTGTTACCGGAAAGTCAACCTGCTGCTGCATTTCCCGCAAGTTCGGCTTAAAGAGATCCACGCCCCGGTAGGCCCAGAAATTCTCCTCTTTGGGATCAACGACGATCCCAACCCCGAACTCCTCCGCTACCTCGATCAAACCGGAGATGGAGGGCGCGGTGAGGGCCCCCTTATTGTAGTCTTGTAGGATAAGCACGTCGTAGGTATCGGCCGCTAGCATACGGCGCACCCGGTCGAGTAGCTCATCGACTACCCCGGAAGCGATCGGCTGGGTGGACTCCTCATCCAGCCGCAGTAACTGTTGATCCTGGGCTAGAATACGGGTCTTGACCGTCGTCGGCCGCTCGGGATCGCGCACTAGTCCCACACCGGCGACGCCGGCCCGGTGCAGGAGATCGACGAGGAGTTCCGCCGACGCATCCGCTCCGACTGCACCTGCGATCCCCGCCCGCATTCCCAGGCTTTGCAGGTTGGCCACTACGTTGGCGGCCCCCCCGAGACGGTCTTCGCGCCCGAGCAGACTGACGATGGGAACGGGTGCTTCGGGACTGATGCGCTGCACCCGCCCCCGCAGGTAACGGTCTACCATCAGGTCGCCGACCACCAATACCCGTACGGTGGAAAAATCCAAGTCGGCCGGTGTTGCCGCGCTAGGCAAAGATTTCCGTTCCGGCGAAGTGGAAGCTTCCCTCGATGGCCGCATTTTCATCGCTGTCACTGCCGTGAACGGCATTTTCCCCGATGCTGGTGGCATATTTGGCGCGGATGGAACCCGGCTCGGCTTCGGCGGGGTTGGTGGCACCGATCAGTTTACGGAAATCGGCGACGGCATTGTCCTTTTCCAGGATGGCGGCTACGATCGGCCCGCTGCTCATGAACTGTACCAGTTCCTCATAAAAAGGGCGGCCCTGATGGACGGCGTAAAACTCCCCCGCCTTATCGGCGCTCAGCCGGGTGTATTTGAGGGCCACGATCCGAAAACCCGCCGAATTGATCTGCTCGAGGATGGCACCGATGTGTCCGTTACGGACGGCGCCGGGCTTGATCATGGTGAAGGTGCGGTTGGTGGCCATACGGGCGGTTGCTTTTTTCGTGAGCCGCAAAAGTAGGAAGTTTTGGCGGGCCGCCTATTTTTTTGGAACTTTGCGCCCTCGTTTTGTTCCCCTGCCTATGCAAGCCCAATTAGACGCGGCCCGACGGCTGCTGGCCACCCCCCAGCGGATTGTCATCTTCAGCCACCGCAATCCCGACGGGGACGCGGTTGGCTCCAGCCTCGGATTACAGCACTATCTGCGGGGACGGGGGCATGACTGTACGACCATCCTGCCATCGCCCTACCCCGACTTTCTGACTTTCCTTCCCGAGGTAGATTCCATCGTCATCTTCGACGAAGCGACCGAGCGGGCGCAGCGATTGATCAGGGAGGCAACGCTTTTTTTCCTTCTGGACTTCAACGCCTTCGACCGGATCGACAAGGTGGCCGAAGGACTGGAGGAAGACCCCCGGCCCCGGATCATGATCGACCACCACCTGTATCCCGAGCCCATTGCCGACCCGATGTTCAGCCGGCCGGAAGCCAGTTCGACCTGTGAGATGGTCTTTGCCTTCATCGAGGGGCTGGGTGACCGGGAGCGGGTGACCCAGGCGGTATCCGACTGTCTGTACACCGGAATACTCACCGACACGGGCGGCTTCAAATACAGCACCTCCCCTGCCCTCTTCCGTACGGCGGCCGCATTAGTGGAGAGCGGGACCGATGCCTATCGGGTAGCCGACCACGTATGGAATAACCAGACGGAAAAGCAACTGCGGCTGCTCGGCCACTGTCTGGCAAACCGTATGGAATTAATCCCCGAATACCGTACCGGTATCATCTACCTGAACCGCGGCGACTACGAAGCCTTTGACATTGTACGGGGGGATACCGAAGGCATCGTCAACTACATCCTGCGCATGCCGGACATCATGATCGCCGCCTTTATCCACGAACAACCCACGATCGTCAAACTGAGCCTGCGCTCCAAAGGCACGCTAGACGTCCAGCAGATTTGCAAGAAATACTTCCGGGGCGGCGGCCACCGCAATGCCGCCGGCGGAGCGAGCTTTGCCCCCCTCGGCAGCACCATCAACCGCTTCAAAAAAGTCCTGCCCCAGTACGGGGAGGAGATCGAGCGGGCCTACCACGCGTTTAACCATAGCTAACTATGTCATTCAAACAACTTCTCTGCGCCACCCTTCTGGCTGCGGCCGTAGCCTGTACCCCCGCCGATGAGCAGGGGGAGCTCACGACGGACCTCGGTAACCGCTACTCCTACGTCGACCGGAATGAGGACGGTACCCTGCCCACTACGGGGGATTACGTCTACTTTAATCTTGAGCTTCGCAACCAGCGTGATAGCCTCCTGATGAACTCCCGCGACGGGCAGAAACCCCTGATCGCGGAGGTGCGTCCCGATACGCTATCTGCCGAGGAGATCAGCCCGGTAGATGACGTTCTGCGCAACCTTCGGGAGGGCGAAACGGCCCTGATCCGCTACAACATTGCCGATCTGCCGCAGCGTCCGCCGGAACTCGCCGAAGATACCGTGATCGTGTACGAGATCGAAATCGAGGAGGTCCTTTCTCCCGACGAGTTCTTTACCCGCCGCCAGACCGAGCAGGCGGAAGCGGAGGCGGGACGCGACGTGGTCCGCGCCCTGGAACCGGAGCGCGTCGCCTTTGCCCAGGAAGTGTACGCGGATTACACTTCGGGCGAGCTCGACGATGAGCTACAGGCCACCGAGAATGGCATACGGTACGTCATCCACGAGGAAGGCGACGGTGCCGAAGCCGAGCCGGGTAAGCAAGTCGTCGTACAGTACATCGGAATGCTGACCGACAACGGGGAGATCTTCGACCAAAGCTTCGCGCGCGGCGAGGGCATTCCCTTCCAACTCGGTAGCGGTCAGGTCATTCCCGGCTGGGACCAGGGCATCGATTTACTGCAGGTTGGCGACAAGGCCACCTTCTTTATTCCCTCGGACCTAGCCTACGGCGAGCGCGGTGCGGGCGCTTCCATTCCCCCGGATAGCGAGTTGATGTTTTACGTGGAACTTGAAGAAGTGAGGTAGTTCTAGTCGGAAGTATTCTAGTCGCAAGTCTGAAGTACTTCTGACTTCCGTACTCCCGACTGAAATACTACCTATTTCCTCCGAAACTCCGCCCCCCGCTTCTCCACGAAGGCCGTCGCCCCCTCCCGAAAATCCTCCGTTTGGGTGGTTCGGCCGAAGGCCGTTGCTTCCGTGGTGTAGCCATCCGGGTGGTCGTAGTAGGCGTTGACGGCTTCGATAGCCGCGGCGATGGCTAGTGGGCCTTTTTTGCCGATGGTCTGTAGGAGTTCTTGCGCTTTTTCTTGTGCTTGGTCGGCAGGGAGGACGTAGTTCACCAAGCCGATGCGGTAAGCTTCCCGGGCGTCGATCATGTTGCCGGTCAGGACCAGCTCCATCACCTGCCCCTTGCTCATGTAGTGGTTGAGGCGCTGGGTACCGCCATAGCCGGGGATGATGCCGAGGTTGACCTCCGGTTGTCCGAAACGGGCCCGGTCAGTGGCGATGCGCAGGTGGCAGGCCATGGCGAGTTCGCAGCCGCCGCCGAGGGCGAAGCCGTCGATCAATGCGATAACCGGCAGGTGGAAGCGCTCGATGAGAAAGAAAATATCGTGCCCCCGCCGGGCCATCTCCGCTCCATTGCCTCCTTCGGCGACGCCAAGAAACTCCTTAATGTCGGCCCCGGCCACGAAGGCCCGGTCACCGGCCCCGGTCAGGATAATACCGTGGAGGTTGTGGCGATCGGCGTAGTCGGTCCCGAAGAACCGGGCTAATTCCCTCAGCGTCTGCTGATTAAGGGCATTCAGGGCTTTCGGCCGGTTGATGGTCAGGTGAGCGATGCGGTCGCGCTCTTCGACGGTCAGGTTCTGGTAGGTCATGTGGGTAAGATACCGCCCGCCTAATTTTCGAACTGCTCGTGCAGTTCCTGCAGGTAGCTGTTGAGGCGCTCCATGGGCTTGACCACGGCTACCCGGCCGGATCGGACGAACTCGTACAGCCCCACCTGCCGCAACTCGGTCAGGAGGGCCTCCGTTTCGTACTCGTGGCCGGTTTTTTCGATTACGACGTACTCCGGCTCGATGAGGAGTACGCGGGCATTATGCCGACGAATAAGCAGTTCAACCCGATTTCCATTGGAAAAAACATCGATGGGCACCTTATACAGGGCGATCTCCTGGTACACGATATCCTTATCTTCGTAGTAGAAAGCCTTCAGTACATCCACCTGCTTATCCAGTTGGGCGACCAGCTTTTCCACCATTTCCTGGGTCACTTCCACTACGATCGTAAAACGGTGAATGGACTCATCGCTACTGGCGCTGGTTGTCAGACTGCTAATGTTCAGGTTGCGTCGATTGAAGATACCGACCACCCGACTGAGCAGCCCCGTCTGATCTTCAGTAAAAACGGTGATGGTGTAGGTCTTTGGCATCAGCTTGGAATAGAGGAAATGGAGTAGCGATCGGGCCGGGAACTACAAATCTTCGGGACCGAGTATGACCTCCCGCACCGACTTCCCACTCGGCACCATGGGAAAGACGTTATCCTCCTTCACCGTGTGCAAATGCAGCAGATAGGGACCGTCGTAGGCCAGCATTTCCGCAATGGCGCCCACGACTTCGTCCGGATTGCGTACCGAGCGGCCCGCCACCCCGAAGCCCTTCGCGATGGTCACGAAGTCGGGGTTCTGTAGCTCCACCGAAGAGTAGCGCCGCTTATGGAAGAGTTCCTGCCACTGCCGTACCATGCCCAGGTAGTTATTGTCGAGCAGGACGATCTTGACGGCCACGTCCCACTGGGCACACAGCCCGAGTTCCTGAATGGTCATCTGGAAGCCGCCGTCTCCAATGAAGGCCACTACCTCCCGCGAGGGGTCGGCGTACTTTGCTCCGAAGGCAGCCGGCAAGCCGTAGCCCATGGTGCCCGCCCCGCCCGAGCTGACCCACTGGTCGTGGCCCCGGTACTCGTAGTAGCGGGCGGCCATCATTTGGTGCTGGCCGACGTCGGTGGCCACGATCGCCTTTCCGCCCGTTTGCCGACTGACTTCCCGGATCACCTGTCCCATCCGGATCTGCCCGTCGTCGGTGGGCTGGATCGCGATGTCGATCACCCGTTTCTTTTCCGTACGGGCGCAGTCGTGGAACCGTTCCGCCCACTCGGGATAGCTCTTTTCGCGGACGAGCGGCAGCAGGGCCTGCATAACCTCCCCGGCGTCGCCGAGCACGGGTGCTTCGACCCTCACGTTCTTGTTGATCTCCGCCGGGTCGATCTCAATGTGGACCACCCGGGCGTCGGGAATGTATTCGCTCAGCTTGCCCGTCACCCGGTCGTCGAAGCGCATCCCGATGGCGACCACCACGTCGGCTTCGTTCTGCAAGAAATTTGGACCATAGTTGCCATGCATGCCCAGCATACCCGTGAAGAGCGGGTGGTCGTTGGAAATAGCCGACAACCCGTGACAGGTAGCGGCTACCGGGATGCCCGTCTTTTCCACAAACTGCCGGAAGACCGACTGGGCCTCGGCGATATGGATACCGTGTCCGGCCAGGATAAGCGGCCGCTCGGCACCGTTGATCAGGTCGGCGGCCGCCCGTAGTTGCTCGGGCTTCGGTTTATTATAGGGGACGTAGCTGCGGATGGCCAGTTCGGCCGGGTAGCTGAAGTCGACCGGGGCCAGCTGCGCATCCTTGGTGATGTCGATGACCACCGGTCCGGGCCGCCCGCTATTGGCGATGAAGAAGGCCTTTTTGAACACCCAGCCGATTTCCTCCGGCTTCGTGATCTGATAGTTCCACTTGGTTACCGGTATCGTACTGTTTACCACGTCCACCTCCTGGAAGGCATCGCTGCCCAGCAAAAAGCCGGGGACCTGTCCGGTAATCGCGACGATCGGCAGGCTGTCCAGCATGGCATCGCATAAGCCCGTGATCAGATTGGTCGCGCCCGGGCCGGAAGTGGCCATGCATACCCCCGTTTTCCGCTTGATTCGGGCGTAGCCCTCGGCGGCATGGATGGCACCCTGCTCGTGCCGGGGCAGTATGTGGGTGATACGGTCCTCGAAGTCGATCAGGGCGTCATAGACGGGCATGATCGCCCCACCGGGGTAGCCGAAAATGGTATCTACCCCCTCCTCCACCAAGCAGTGCAGTACGGCCTGGGCCCCGTTCATTCGGCGGGCGTTCTTCGCTTGGGGCGCTCCGATAGCTATCGGGGCAGGTGCAATCTTTTGAATGGTAGCGGACATGGCAAGCAAAATTTCGGTTCACAGGTCGGTGACGCAGCCCAGGGAGGCACTGCTGACCGAGCGGGCGTATTTTTTCAAAACTCCGTGGGAAGCCTTCAGGGTAGGTGCTTCCCAGGCGGCGCGGCGGCGGGCGAGCTCCTCCTCCCCTACCTCCAGATTGAGGACGTTTGAATCGGCATCGATGTTAATGATGTCTCCCTCCCGAATGAGAGCCAGCGGTCCGCCGATTTGGGCCTCGGGGCTGATATGACCGACCACGAAACCGTGGGTGCCGCCACTGAAGCGGCCATCGGTGATCAGAGCAACCTTTTTCCCCAGCCCCTGCCCCATGATCTCGCTGGTGGGCTTGAGCATTTCGGGCATACCCGGTCCCCCCTGTGGCCCGCAGTAACGGATGACGACCACGTCCCCCTCTATAATTTTCTTTTCCCGGATCGCCTGATTCGCCTCCGGTTCGGAATCGAATACCCGGGCCGGCCCCATGAAGCGGGTGCCCTCCTTCCCGGTGATTTTGGCTACGCTGCCCTCCGGGGCCAGATTGCCGTATAGGATTTGCAGGTGGCCGGTGGCCTTTACCGGCTCGTCAAAGGGCCGGATAATGTCCTGCCCCTCTTGTAGATCCTCTACTTCGATCAGGTTCTCGGCCAGCGTTTTGCCGGTCACCGTCAGACAGTCCCCGTGAAGGAGTCCCTTTTTCAACAGTTCCTTCATCACGGCCGGAACGCCGCCGACGTAGTAGAGGTCCTCCATCACGTACTTGCCGCTCGGCTTAAGATCGGCCAGGAAGGGGGTGCGGTCGCTGATGCGCTGGAAGTCATCGATGGTGAGGTCGATGCCCGCCGACCGGGCGATGGCCAGCAGATGGAGTACGGCATTGGTGCTGCCGCCGAGCACGGTGAGTGTGACGATGGCATTCTCAAAGGCCTGCTTGGTGAGGATGTCCAGCGGCTTAATATCGCGCCGCAGGAGCTCCAGCATATACTCGCCGACCCGGGCCGTATCCGCCCGCTTGTCGATGTGGTTGGCGGGGATGCTGCTGTTGTAGGGCAGGGCCATTCCCATTGCCTCGATCGCCGTCGCCATGGTGTTAGCGGTGTACATCCCCCCGCAGGCCCCGGAGCCCGGGCAGGCGTGGCGTACCACATTGACGTAGCGTTCCTCGGTGACCTGTCCGGTGCGGTACTGCCCCAGGGTTTCGAAGGCGCTTACGATGTCCAGTTTGTCACCCTCGTAGCAGCCCGGACTGATGGTGCCGCCGTACACGAGGATGGCCGGGCGGTTCAGCCGGCACAGGGCGATCATGGCGCCGGGCATGTTTTTATCGCAGCCGACCACGGTGACGAGCGCATCGTACCACTGTGCGCCCGCTACGGTTTCGATGCTGTCGGCGATCACGTCGCGGCTCGGCAGGCTGAAGCGCATCCCATCGGTACCCATGCTTATACCATCACTCACGCCGATGGTGTGGTAGATCAGGCCGATCAGCTCGCTCTCTTCGTTCACCCCGGCCTTGACCTCCGCGGCCAGGTCATTAAGGTGCATGTTGCAGGGGTTACCCTCCCAGCCGGTGGAAACGATGCCGACCTGGGCCTTGTCCATGTCCTCATCCGTCATCCCGATGGCATAGAGCATGGCCCGGGCGGCGGGTTGCTCGGGGTTGCTGGTTACGTTGTGGCTGTATTTGTTCAGGGGCTGGACCATGGCAGTCGGAAAGAATTCGCGGTAAGGTAACCCGGGGGGGCGCCTTCTGACGAACTGCCTTTCTCCAGAATTACGATGGCAAGGTGGGGCTCAATACCGCCGTTTATCCAGCCGGAAGGTAGCCTGCAGACCAATCTGATAGGTGATCAGGTCGCCGTCCACATTTTGCAGCGGTTGACCGCTATCGTCACGGAACACGAAGTCGGGACCCGAACCGGCGTACAGCCGCGCCGCCGCGACCGGGGTGAGCGTAAGCAGGTTGCTCACTCCGAAGTCCAGTCCGACCCCGCCGGCCAGGGTAAACCGATTAACACGCTCCTGTTCAAAGAGCCGCTGGGACGCATAGCCGGGAGCCAGTTGAATAAAAAAACCCTTTTCCAGTTGGGGACCCTGTTTTCCGAAAGTCGGACAGGCACAATCCGTACCCAAATCGAAGGGGTAAATATTCACCTTGAACTGCGCTCCGTACTCAGCGTGATCCTCGTCTCCGTAGCTCGTGCCGTAGTACACCGTAGGCTGAAACTCGATGCGCTGCTCAGGCAGCCGAAACCAGTAGTGGACGGACACCTCGCCGCTGGAGTAAGCCAGATTATCCGGTGCCGGAAGTACGTCGTCCACATTGCTTAAGCCGAACTGGTTGAAGTTATGATTCAACTGGAGTCCGAATTGCCCGTAGGCCAGCCCGGTCATGGTCAGACAAACAAAGAGGAAGAGATTGCGCATCGAGTTACGGTATTGCTTGCACCTGCGCCCCCGCCCGGAACACTGGCGCTGTAAACCCCTTAACGTTCCGAATTTAACCAAGTTGCTCCCACACGGTTAACTTTGACGTAACGTAATCTAACTAACCTTGCTCGCTCTCCTGTTGTCTTCACTTTTGTCCGTCACCGCGGACAGCCTGCCGCCCGACGGTCCCTACCTCTTCCAGGAGGAGGATGGCTGGGTGGCGCGCTGGGTGGATACCGAGAACCGGCGGGAAGGAGAGTTGGCCTTTCGCCCGCGAAATTTCGATCGGCTGCCGGATTTTCCGTCCTTCGACCCCGCGCTGATCGACACGGAGCGCAATTTCTCCGAACTTAATGAGACAACCTTCGAGGGCGTCAGTCGCGTCGTTGCCCTCAGCGACATTCACGGGCAGTTCGACACCGGCGTCCACTTGTTGGAGAATAACGGGATCATCGACGGCGACCAGCACTGGGCCTTCGGCGACGGCCACCTGGTGATCGTAGGCGATATTTTCGACCGGGGGGATCAGGTCACCGAACTGCTGTGGCTGATTCATAACCTGCAGATCGAGGCCAAAGCGGCCGGCGGGCGCGTACATTTCCTGCTGGGCAATCACGAAACCATGACCCTGGAGGGGGACGACCGCTACCTGAACAAAAAGTACCGGGTCACTAGCGGAATGACCGGTAAATTCTACCACGAACTTTACGGACCCGACACCTACCTGGGCCGCTGGCTGCGCAACCTGCCCCTGGCCATCACCATCAACGAAACGGCCTTCGTGCACGGCGGCATCAGCCGGACCATGGCCCGCCACGTTGGTAGCATCGAACGCATCAACAGTCTCTACCGCGCCCACCTGATCGACGTGGAGGATATGGACGAAGCGACCGAAGAGGCCAAACTGGACCTCCTGCACGGCAAGATGGGCCCCCTCTGGTACCGCGGGTACTTCCAGCGCGCCGAATTCACCGACCGGGACCTGAGCTACGTGCTCAAACGGCTGGACGTTGACCGCATCATCGTCGGGCACACCAGCTTTACGGCCATACAGAGCTACTTCGACGACCGGGTGATCGCCGTCGACTCCAGCATCAAGTTCGGAGGCAAGGGGGAATTGCTCTTCATCGAAAACGGCCAGCTCAGCCGGGGCACCATGAACGGAGCGCGCGAACCGCTCAGCCGCAGCAGCCGGTAATGGCGGGGCGGTGGCTGACGGCACTGTTTTGTTGCTGGCTATCCACCCCGTTAACCGCTCAGTCGCTGTTCGATAGTTTGTACGAGCGGGGGGATACGGTCTACATCAGGTTGCGTACCGACTTCAAATTTCTGGTCCGCCACCGTAGCGAGAAGGCGTACCAGACGGCCACCGTAGGCATTGATGGGACTGAATTCAGCGGTCGCGTCCGTAGCAGAGGGCACATCCGCCTGGAGGTGTGCCAGCTTCCCAGTCTGAAGATCAAACTGAAAAAAGCGCCGCTGCGTAAGGCGGGCTTCTCCGAGCTGAACGATTTGAAGTTGGTGCTGGCCTGTGCCGACGATCGCCGCGGCTATGGCTACTTGCGGCGGGAAGAGCTGGCCTACCGGATGTACGCCATCCTGAGTCCGTACCACCACCGGACCGTTCCCGTTCGCATTCAGTTCGACGATGACCGGGTAGTCCCCGGCTTTTTGATCGAGGACGAGGAGCAACTGGCGGCCCGCTATCAGGCCTCGATCATCGAGAACGAGTCGATCAGCACCCGGGGGGTGGACCGGTCGGCCTACCTCGACCTATGCTTGTTCAACTACCTCATCCTGAACACCGACTGGAATATCTTCAACCGGCACAACGTCGAGCTGATCTTGCCACCGGAAGCGGAGAAGATGATCCCCATTCCCTACGATTTTGACTACAGCGGTTGGGTCGGCACCTCCTACGCCATTCCCGACGAGCGGAGGGGAATTCATTCAATTTACGAGCCTAAATTTCTCGGACGCCACGTAACGGAAGCGGAACTTACCGCCTCCGCCGCACGCTGGTTGCCCCACCGCGGCCACTTGCGCAGCCTGGTCAGCGATTACCCGGAACTCCAACGGGCCATACGGAGAAAGCTCCTCCGGCGGCTGGATGAATTCTACGCGCTCCTTCAGGATTCGAAGGCACTCGCCAAACTGGCTTCCGACTAGCGCCCGAAGGCGTACTCGATCACGTTCGCGCCCATCTGCAGGGCGGCGGCGCGCACCTCTGGCGGGTCGTCGTGCACGCTTTCGTCTTCCCACCCGTCACCCAGATCGCAGCTGTAGGTATAAAAGCAGACCAGCCTGCCCTCGAAGATGAGCCCATAACCCTGGGGTGCCTCCCCGTCGTGTTCGTGAATCTTGGGCGGGCCGGAGCGAAAACTGTAAGTCTGTTGGTAGATGGGATGGTCGAAGGGCAGTTCGACGAATTCCAGTTCCGGAAATACTTGCTGCATAGCCACCCGCACGTAAGGGTCCATTCCATAGTTGTCGTCGATGTGGAGAAACCCACCACCCACTAGGTAATTTCGCAAATTTTCCGCCTCGCCACGGGAAAAAACGACGTTACCATGGCCCGTCATGTGTACCCAGGGGTAGTTGAACAGCTCGGCACTACCTACCTCCACGGTACCGTAGTCGGGGTCAAAGTTCGTCCCCAGTGCCCGGTTGCAGAAGCGTGCCAGATTAGGAAGAGCCGTGGGGTTGGCGTACCAATCGCCGCCGCCGTTGTACTTCAGCAGACCAAGTCGCAGCCGGGCCTGCGGAGACGCATCGGGGGAGACGGCGAAGAGCAGGGGAAGGGCCAGAAGGAGCAATGTTCGGAGCATGACTCCATAACGCAGAAACGGCAGGATAGATTGAGCTTACCAGTTAGCGGCTTCTACGGCCTGGAGGGCGGTAAGGGCGGCCGTTTCGGTCCGTAGCCGCTGGGGGCCCAGGCTTACCCACTCGAACCCGTGTCCCTTAGCCAAATTGGCCTCGCTGCTGGAAAAGCCACCTTCGGGTCCGATGCCGACCACCACATGCTGCCCGGCGGTATAGCTCGAATGTAACAGGGGGGCGGCCTCCTTTCCGAGGTAGGCCAGGTAGCGCTGGTTCCCGGAATCGAGGGATTCCAGAACTTCGTTGAAGGTCATCAGTTCCCCGATCTGGGGCAGCCAGGCGCGTAGGCTCTGCTTCATGGCGGTTTCGGCTACCCGTAGCAGCCGGTCGTTACGTAGCCGCCGCCGCTCGCTGTGGGTCGTGATGACGGGACGGATGCGGTCCACGCCGATCTCGGTGGCTTTCTCCACCAGCCATTCGAAGCGGTCCATTCCCTTTGTCGGTGCTACGATCAGCGTACTGTGGTGGCGGGCGCGACCTGCTTCCCGCCGCTCGAGCCGGGCGGTCACGCTACACTTCCGTTTTCCGATCTCCTCGATGGTGGCTCGGTACCAACCGCCGTGGCCGTCTACCAGGGTGAGCTCATCGCCCGCCCGTTTGCGCAATACCCGTCCGGCGTGAACGGCCTCCTCCTCCCGGAGATCGAAGGTGCCTTCCCGACAGTCGGGATCGTAGAATAGCTGCAAGGGAGAATTCAGTTAACCGCCACCACACCGGTAATCTGCGGCATCCGGCTTTTGAGCGTCTGTTCCACGCCGGCCTTCATGGTCATGGCGGTCATGGAGCAACCGTTGCAGGCACCCAGCCACTTGATCTCGACCACGTTGGCATCGCTGACGTCCACCACTTCGATGTTGCCCCCGTCAATGGCCAGGTGCGGCCGCACTTCGTCGAGGGCGGCATCCACCCGGGCGATCAGGTGCTGCTTTTCATCCGCTGTCATGGAACTAGGCTTTGGTAACAAAGGTAAACACCGCGGGGTGGTCCTTTAGTTGTCCGGCACGAGCAGGCGGTAACCGACCCCGCGCAGGGTCAGGATTTGGATCTCGGGCACCCGCTCCAGCCGTTTGCGCAGTTTGCGGATATAAACATCCAGGTTGCGGCTGTGGAAGAAACCATCGTCGCCCCACAGCGCTAGCAGCAACTCGCGGCGGTCGATGACGTCGCGGTTGCGGTGCAGTAGCAGGTAGCGCAGCAGTTCCCCCTCGCGGTGGCTTAGGGTTTGTCCGTTGAGGTCCAGGCTACGGTAGTCGAAGGTGAAGGAACCAAAGGAGAAGGTTTCGTGCGCGAACGCAGGTGCGGAGGATGTTGGGGGGCTGACGCCCGCCAGCCGCTTCATCCGAATGAGCAGCTCTTCCATGCTAAAGGGCTTACGCACATAGTCATTCCCTCCCGCGGAGAAACCGGTCACCGCATCCTTACCGGTTACCCGAGCCGTCAGGTACAGGATGGGCAGAGCGGGGAAAGCCTGGCGCAAGCGACTACCGATCCTGAAGCCATCCTCCCCGGGAAGCTGCACGTCCAGTACGGCGATGTCGTAGTCGGCGGCGCGCTTGAGAGCGGCGGCGGCGGCCGTGGCGTCGACGAACCAGTCGATCGTGCAGCCCCGACTCTCGAGCGATTCTTTCACGATGCGCCCGAGAACCTTTTCGTCTTCCAGGTAAAGGACCTTCATGGGCGGGCCAGGTTGAAACCCACGTATCCTCCCCCACTGGGGTCGGTTCCGGCGACGACGCTTCCCGCGTGGGCCTCTACGATTTGCCGCACGAAACTCAGCCCCAGTCCGTGGCCCTTCACGCGGTGACCGTCGTTCCCACCCCGGAAGAAGCGCTCGAACATGCGGCTGGCCAGTTCGGGAGGGATGCCCAACCCGTTATCGTGTACGGTGTAGCTGGTCGACTGTCCCGGGCCGGAGCGTAGCCGGATCGTTATTTCCGGGGGCTGTCCGCCGTATTTGACGGCGTTGTCGAGCAGGTTGTAGATGGCGTGGAAGAGGTAGTGCGCGTCTCCCCGCACCTGACTTTGCTGGTCTTCGCTGATCGTCAGGGTGGATTCGGCAAGGCCATGGCGCAGGGCCAGTCCGCGCCAGGCCTGTCGGGTCAGGTCGACGAGGTCGACCGGTCCGAGCGTCAACCGCTCCCTGAGGCCTTCATATTCCAGGCTGGCAATAGCGCGATCGGCCATGCGGTCCAGCCGGCCGAGTTCGTTGCGACTCAGTTCCAGGTACTCGCGGCGGCGGGTGGGTTCCAGATCGGCGCCAAAGCTGTCCATGGCCTCCAGTGCGACGCCGACCGTGGCGATGGGGGTCTTCAGCTCGTGGGCGACGTTGGCGATGAGCGATTCCCGCTCGCGCAGTTGCCGCTGCTGTTCCTCCAGGCTGACGAAAGCGGTATAGAAAGCGAAGCCGATGGCGGCGAGTAGCAACAGGGCGAAGGCGGCTTCGTAGCCCAGGCCGCCAAGTAGCGTCCAGCGGTAATCGAGCATACCAATCGCCCGTTGTGAAGCGTCGAAGAAGGCGTTGCGCCGGCTTGTTTCGCTAATGGGCCAGGCTCCCGCCCGGTCCGCGTCTTCCCGGGAGGCAAAATGGACTAAGGTCACGCCGTAGCGGAGCGAGAGGGTATCCAGGTCTTCATTATTGACGTGGGTGCGGATGCGGAGGGTGCCGGCCTCGTACTCGGGATCACCGGGCCGACCGAAGCGGCCCACGGAAATGGTTATGGCGGTGTCGACCGAGGTGACGATCGGGAAACCGGGATCGGTATCCCATTTCGGAGCGGGTACATCCTCTCGCTTCCATTCGATCAGCGTATCGCGGTCCATCGTGGCGGCCAGCCCCTTCAACCCCCTGAACTGTTCCATGATGATGCTCGAACGGCTTTCCTGAATATCCGCCTCGATGCGCCCGGTGAGCACCTCCCGTTCCTCCAGATAGGCCTGCCGCAGGAAGTAGGCGAGTAGGGAAACTACCAGTAAGAAAACCAGGGAGAAAGAGATGGCCAGTCGCTGCATACGTCTAAGTTAGGTGGCACGGCGGGAGGTGGTTGAGCCGGTTAACCTTAATTAACCCACCTTAAACTGCATTAACCGCCTTGCCCCTCCTCCATCCCCACCTTTGGATCATTCTAAAATCACACCCCGTGATCCATTATCCTCGCCTCGTCTTTTTCTTGGCCCTTTTATTCTCCCTCCCCCTCACCGCCCAGGTTGACTACGGCCGGGTGACCTATACCCGTTCGGTGACGGCCCGGGATCAGGAAAACCCGTTCGCCGAAAACGAGGCCATCCCCGGCTCCATTGAGCAAAAACTGGCGACCATGCACGCCAGCGGAGCTTTTGACCAATCGTATACCCTCACCTTCGCCCCCGGCAAATCACTCTACGTGGAAGAAGCCGCCGAAGACATTACCCTAAAACAGGGCGGCGGCCGCATGGTCACCATCATGCGCAGCGGGAAGGTACCCGAGCGGTACTATACCGACCGCAGGGCGGGTACCTTCGTCAACAGCCAGAACATCGCCGACCGCCAGTTCCTCGTCAGCGGTAAGCTGCCCGAACTCGAGTGGACCGTCACCGACCGCCGTCTGCCCCCCAGCGAGTCCACCGGCGGTTTCGATCTGCAAATCGCGGAGGCCATCACACCGGATGCCGACACGCTACTGGCCGGTTTCGCCCGCGCCATCCCCCTCGGCTTCGGACCGGAGAACTATGGCGGCCTGCCTGGCGCGATCCTGCAATTGACGATTTACCAGGAGAAAAACATCGTCCATTACGGGATTTCCGACCTGGCCCTGCTGGATGAGAAGCCGGAGATATTCGTTCCGACAGAGGGAAAAGGGGTATCCGCCGAGGAATATGCCCGGTTGGAAGAAAAGTTTGCAACGCGTACCCGCTGATGCGTGTCTTTACGCATCATAGCCGTAACCCGGTCGGTGATTCTGCAGTATCTTTCTAGGAAACTACCCCTACCCTATGCGAATTTGGTTCTTGCTCTTCAGTTCCGTATTGCTTTGCACCTGCGTCCGCGCCCAGATCCATTCCGGCACCATCGATTACCTGGAACACCGCGACTTCGAAATCTGGGATGGAGCCAGCATCGAGCAGAAAAAGCGAATGGAAAAAATGAAGGCCGAAGGGGCCTTCGACCGCACCGGACGGGTGACCTTCAACCAGGAGGCCTTCAGTTATCAGCAACTTCCCCAGGCCCCGGATGCCAACAACCGCCGTGGCTGGTGGATGGCCGACAGCGAGAACCCCGAGGTTTACTACACCAGCTTCACCGACAGCCTCGTCACCGACCGCCGGCAAATCATGGACCGTGGCTTCATTATGGAGGACAAATGGCTGGTGCCCGAATGGGACATTCCCGATAACCAGCAACTGAATATGGCCTACACCCTGCCCAGTAAAGTGGCCTTCGCGGTAAGCCCCGAAGGCGACACCCTGACGGCCTACTTCACCGAGACCATTCCGCTGGGCATCGGCCCGCGCGGCTACGGCGGCCTGCCCGGGGCCATCGTTTACCTCAAGGTCGAAAATGAGGGGGCCTACACCGAATACACCATGACCACCATGCAGCCCAACCCCCCCGAGCTGGCGCTGAGCAAACCCACCGATGGCGACATCATCACCCGCGAGAAATTCGAACGCATCGCCGAGAAACGCCGGGAGGTGATGGAACGGCGGCGGCGCGGATGGGAACGCGGTTATTAATTCCCCACTATGCGCACTCACCTAGTTACCCTGTTTTTTCTCTGCTGTTCCGTCATCCTTTCGGGCCAGGCTGAGATAACGGCCACCGTCGTCGATACCACCGGTACCACCCTGCCCGGGGCCAACGCCATCCTGCTACGAACTTCGGATACCCTACTGACCTCCTTCGGCACCACCGACGCCAAGGGAGAGTTCCTGATGACCAAGGTGCCGCCCGGCGAGTACATCCTGCGGGTATCCTTCCTGGGCTTCGAGCGGCCCGACCAGGAGATAACCATCGCGGAGTCCGACCAGTACCTGGGCCTCGGCGAACTGAAGATGTACCCCGCCGGCTTCCTGCTGAACAACATCGAGGTGACCGCCGACCGCATCCCCATCCGCATGAAGGGGGACACGATGCTCTACGACGCCGCGGCCTTCGCCGTGGGCGAAAACGCCAAGGTGGAGGACCTGCTGCGGCGGCTACCTGGGATGAGCATCGACGCCAATGGCCAGCTGACCTGGCGTGGACGCCCCGTACAGGAGATCATGATCAACGGCAAGCCCTTCTTCGCCGGCAACTCCAGCCTCATTACCCAGAACCTGGATGCCAAGGCGCTGAAGAACGTCGAGGTCTTCGACCAGAAGTCCGATAACGAAGAGATCACCGGCATCGACGACGGGGAGGAGAATACAACCGTCAACCTGGAGATGAAAGAAGAATTCAAGGCCAAGGTCTTCGGAGAGCTCTACGGTGGAGGGGGCGCGGCAGCGGGGGCGGACGATCCCCGTTATGACGCCGGGGGCAAGCTCTTTCGCATCAGCGACGCCACCCAGATCGGGGCACTGGGCACGATCAATAATGTCAACCGCGTCGGCTTCACCGGCGACGAACTCATGAACTTCAACCGCAGCAGCGGGCGGGGCAGCTTCTTCAGTACCGGGAACGGGGGCCTGCCCTACTACGACGGCGGGCAGACCCCCGGGCAGAACCGCAGCATTGCCGCCGGAGTCAACTTCGGCCGCAGCGTCGGGGAGAATGGTCAGCTGACCATGGACTACACCGTCTTCGACCGCCAGCAGACCCAGGCCGTGACCCAGCGGCAGGCCTTCACCCGCAGCGGGCAGGAGCGGGAGATCGAAAGCATCCAGACCGACGCGATGAGCAACTACAGCCACGGGCTGAACGTCCGCTTCGAGCAGGAGATCGACACCACTTCCCGACTGAACTTCCGGGCCCGCGGATCCTACAGCGGAAACGACAACCTCAGTAACGCCCGGACGAACGTAGACGGTGGCCGGGGAGAACAACAGGAATACACCGTAGACGAACTCGACGAGGGCAACAGTCCCTCGGGAAGCGCCCGCCTCAACTACAATCGCCGGATGGGCGGCAAAAAGGGGCGCACCCTTAGCCTGGGCGTGAGTGGCAGCTACGACGAAAACCTGACCGACCTCGATATCCTGACCCAGGGCCTGGCCGATAATCCCGAAAACCTGACCATCGTGGGCGCCCTGCAAAACGGCCGCCAGTTCCAGGACCGGCGGAGCACCAGCCTGAACTACGACGGCTCGGCCGAGTACGTCGAGCCGCTATCCGAAAAATTCGGGCTGGAAACGGAAGTGGCCTACACCCACGATGAGAGCGAGGGCGACTTCACCTTCCGCCTTAACGAAGACCGGGTGGCCAACCTGCTCAACCGGAAGTGGACGACCGCCGAGGCCGGCACCGGCCTGGTCTACCGCTACGGGAAGGGAAACAATTTGCAGTTCGGGGCCGACGTCGTGCGCGGCAACCTGACCCTCAGCGGGGACACGAGTTCCACCTTCGCCCAGACCTACGTCCTGCCCCGCGCCTCCTTCCGTATGCGGTCCGGTAAGGGCTTCTACCGCATCGGGTATAACGCCAACGTACAGGCCCCCTCCATCGTCAACCTACAGACCGTGGCCCGCCCGAACGTCACCGGCCGGGTCAACCTGGGAAACCCTGATCTAACCCCCGCCATCCGGCACAACGTTAGCGGTAACGTGTGGTACAACGACCAATTTCGTGCCATCAGCGCCAACGCCTACGTCAGTGCCGGCTACACCGACAACGCCTTCGGCAACGAGCTCACCTTCACCCCGGGTCAGCAGATCTACCGTACCGTGAATGTGAGCCACGCCTGGTCGAACCAGGTTTACCTCGGCACCACCATCGGCATGGCCTTCATGAAGGGGGAGCTGCGCATGAATGCGAATGGGGGCAACAGCGTCGGACAGGGCTTCGTCGACGGGGAGGCCCGCACGAACCGCACCACGAACTACAGCGGTACGGTCGACCTGACCACCGAGTTCAACGAAAAGACCTTCCTCAAGGCCGGCTACACTTACGCCCGCAACGCGAACAGCTTCGACGACGCGGAAACCGAGACCATCGCCACTTCGACCCACGATCTGGTCACCCAGTTCGAACTCGAGGTCAGCGACTTCTGGCGGCTCGAGACCCGCTTTCTTTACCGCATCTTCGACGCCACCTCCTTTGCCCCCGTCGACCCCATCCCCGACCTGCGCGCCAGTATCGAGCTGCGCCCCTTCAAGAAAAAAGGCCACTACTTCATCATCGCCGGCGAGGACCTGCTGAACCAGAACACCGTCATCAACCGACAGGCCCAGGCCTTCGTGACCTCCGAGACGATCAGCAACGGGCTGGGGCGCTACTTCCTGGCCACCTTCCACTATTCTCT
>CAZKPE010000011.1:22459-39886 GCA_964554545.1 uncultured Lewinella sp. | reverse complement strand
CTGCCGGTGAAGTTCATCCTCTCAAACTGAAAATTTTTGATCCATATGCTTGCAGGATCGCGGCCGCTACGTGTATATTTGCCCTCGCAATTGAGCGGTACGCCGCGATACTGCAGCTTTGGTTTGGTAGTTCAGTTGGTTAGAATGCCGCCCTGTCACGGCGGAGGTCGCGGGTTCGAGTCCCGTCCAGACCGCAAGGGGCTTCTCGTGAGAGAAGCCCTTTTGCTATTAAAGGTCGAGGGGCTCCGCCCCGAGGAGATCGCCCGAGATGAGGCGGCAACTCGGGGCGGAGCTCCTCGACCTTTTGTTACTTCAGGAAGCCACCGAGCATACCACCGGCCTTTCCCAGCAGAGAGCCGGCGTCGAGGCCGAGGACGTTCATCAGGCTGCCCTGATCGATATCGTCGGTATCTCCGTGGTCGGAGGTTTTGCCGGCGATCATCTTCATGATGTAGGGGAGGGCGATCGAGCTGGCGGTCTGGGCCATCGACTCGGGGATGCCGAGCTTGGAGGTGAGTTTATTGATGAAGTTGGCCGCGATCCCCTTATAGACCATATTCTGGGCCAGATCGCCACCGCCTCCGCCGGAGGCTCCCCTGATCATATCCAGGATGCCGCCGATGTTGCCGCCCGACATGGCGCTGCTGATCCCTTCCGAAATGCTGTCTTTGGCTAGTGGAACGGCCTGTTCGGCCTGGTTAGCCCCCAGTCCGGTCTTTTGGGTGAGGTGAGATACGACTTCGCCCTTGACGGCGTCGATGATGGAGTCCAGCATACTGATTGGTGTGTTGATTGTTGAGGAAGTAAGGTAAATAAAAAAGCGCCTTCCTTCCGGTTGGCGCTCTTCGTGGTGGCTCAGCAGCAGAGTTGCGGTCGGGGTTCCCCCCGCGCGTAGCGTAGTATCGTATTGATGATGCCCCGGCGGGGCCGGAATTGCATGCGCGGTAGTGCGGCCTGGGCTTCGACCAAACGCACCAGTTCGCTGATCAGCGCGGGGTCGGCGGCCAGTGCGGCTTCGGTAGCTTCGATCTGCTCTTTATCCGCTTCGCCGTAGACGTAGGCGACTAAATCTTCTTGTGTAAATGATTGCTTCATAGGTGTGGTGTGCTCGGTTATTCAAAGTGATAGTCATGAGATGAGGCGGGCCGCAAAAACGTGGCCTACGCAGAATTGTGGGAATATACAAAATTTTTATTCCCGCTTCCATTCCTGGGTCCGGTAAAGCCCGGTCCAGTGTTTTCCCCTCACATAAAGGGTGTTCGGGTCGCGGTCTTCGTACCAGACTGAGAGGCGGTAATCCGAGCCGTTCTGGGGGTCCAGGATACGACCGCCCTCCCAGGAGCCGATCTCTCCTTCCTCGGGAACGAGATCGCGTATGATGACCATGCCCAGGATGGGTTTGTTCTTCAGGTTACCCTCACATTCTTCGCACACCGCATCGGTGTTCCCGGTCAGGATTTCGGCGATCTTGCCGTAATACTTACCGTTGCGCTCGTAAATCTGGATGATGCTCTTCGCTTCCCCGGTGTCTTCGTCCAACGTTTTCCAGCGGCCGACGGGGGAATCCAACTGGGCGGACACCGACCACGAGCAGGCGAAAAGTAGGATCAGGAGGGTGAATTGCGGTAGTTGCATTGATTGTATAACGTCAGAAGCTGCCTACGTGGTGCCGGGTTAAATAAAATATCTCTCCCTTATCGCCCGGTGATGATGCGGCCGTCACTTCCCCCGACGGTGATCTTGCGGCTATCCTCCAGCCAGGGTTGAATCTGGGGGCACTGCTCGTAGCGCTCGTCCACCTTCACGAAAGTAGCCTTCACCTTACCCTCGATCCAGTCACTGAGGAAGGTCTGCTGTTTGGCGTTCTTGGTGGCTTCCTGAATCTTGGCGTAGTCCTGCGCCAGCGTAGCCCGGTGGGGGGAAGTACGCGACCGCAGCTGGACTACCCGCAGCAGGGGGTCACCGGTTGGGCCGCGGAACTGCATCACTTCACTCAGGCTGTCGAGTTCCAGTTCGTCGATAGCGAAGTATACGTCGGGGTCCAGGTCGGCGATCTCGAAGAAGGTGTTCCCGGTAGCGGGGTTCATCATCCGCCCGTCGTTGTTGTAGCTCTGCACCTTATCGTAGCCGAAGCGCTTCACGGCGTAGCTGAAGGTTACGCTATCGATTCGGATTAAATTAGCGATGCTATCCAGGAAGATCCGCGATTTCTCCATGTCCTCCTCCGTTACCTGGGGCTGCAACAGGATGTGGCTGACCCGGATCGAGTTCCCCCGCCGGCCATCCAGCCGGATGAGGTGATAGCCGAATTCGGTTTCCACCACGCCGCTGATCTCGTCGGGGTCCAGGTTATAGGCCGCCGCCTCGAACTCGGCGACGAATTTACCCCGCTTCGTCCAGCCCAGGTCACCGCCGCCCTGCCGGCTGCCGTCCATACTGTTTTTACGGGCGGCATCTTCGAAGGTGATAGCCCCGGATACGATCTGTTCCCGTAGGTTCTCCAGTCGCTCGACCAGCGCCGCCCGGGTGGAGTCATTCGCATCCGGCCGGATCACCAGCTCCGCTACCTCTACCTCCGAGTTGAAGTAGGGCAGGCTGTCCTGTGGGATGTCGGCGAAGAATTTCTTCACCTCCGCCGGGGTCACCTTCACCTCCCGCACGATCGTGGAGCGCATCCGATCGATGGCAATTTGCTCGCGCAGGTCTTCCCGGAATTGCTCTTTGGTGGCCGTAATACTCTGCCCGTAGTAGTCTTCGAACTGGTTCACGTCTCCGCCCATGTAGCTCAGGATGCGGTCGATACGGGCGTTGAGTTGCTGCTCGACCTCGCTGTCGTTGACCTCCACGCTGTCCAACTTCGACTGGTTCAGCAGCAGTTTGGCGACCAGCGATTGGTCCAGCATGGCGCAGCGGGCCTCCGGGGGCATCTCTTCCCCGACGGCCTGCGACTGGGCCAGGGCGTACTGCTCTTCCAGGTCGGAGAGCAGGATATACTCACTACCCACCCGGGCGATGACCTCGTCGATCACGGCACGTTGCTGGGCCATCAGGCCGGTGCTCAGGAGGCACAGAAAAAATAGGATTCTTGACATCGCGTAGTTCATCGCTTGGTGTAAAATTCAATACTGTTCTCCCGCAGCTCCCGCTCGAAGATCTCTTCCCGGGCGCGTTCGAGTACCTCCCGTTTGCGCCCGTGGAGGATCGCGCGGCGGGCCTGTTGCTCGACGTAGCTCAGCGGGGCGATCTCCATCCGCGGCTTCAGTTCGAAGAGCCGGAAGTAGTAGCGGTTGGTCCCGTCCTGCTGGCTGAACTCCCGTTTGGAGTTCACGTTATCGGGCGTCAGGGTGCCCTCCGGCAGTTGCAGGGCCACTTCCTCCAGGCCGTACCAGGCCGAGTCGGCGAGCAGGGCCACCTCCGCGTACTGCTCGGCGTAACGGGCCAGGGCGGCGGTGTCCTGGGGCTTCCCATTATTCCAGAGAGACTGCAATTTTTCCTCTTCCGGCGTAGGGTAAGGGACCCGCAAAAAGAGACAACGTATAATGGGCTTCTCCAGTTGGTACTGCTCCTTGGTAAGTTCGTAGTAGTCCTCCAGTTCCTTCTGGCTGACGACGCTGTCAAGCCGGGTACTGACCAGTTGTTCCTCGTAGGCGCTACGCACCAGGCTGGCCCGGTAGTCGCGGACCAGCCGGTCCAGGTTCAGGTCGCCGGGGGCGTTGCGTTCGCTTTCCCAGAGAAGTACGGCATCTTTGGCCCAGCGCTTGGCGAAGGACTCGATGATCAGGGCGCTGTCAGTCGCGGTGGCCCGCTCGGGAAACATGCCCTCCATCTCCGAAAGACGCAGCTCCCGCTGGTGAACGCGGGCGAGCACCGGATCGGCGGGGTCCTCGGCGACTTCCTCCCCGCAGGCAGAGAGCAGGCCCGTTACTAAAGCGATGATCAGCAACCACCGGCTCAAGATGCGATCAGTTTTTTCAGCACCCGCTCGTTCACCTCCACCTCGTAGGCGCGGCGCAGTTCTTCCACCCAGCGGCGTTCAAGCTCGTCCTGGTAGTCGGCGATGACGTAGCCGCGGGCTTCGTTGAGTTCCTTGGGGCGGGGGGGCAGGATTTCGGTGACCACCTGCACGGTCCGTCTACCTGCTTCGGAAGACTCCTGGGGAATAAAACTGCCCACCTCCATCGACAACCCTTCGGGCAGCCGGTCGGCTTCGTATTCTTCCTCGGCCAGAATTGCTTCCGGGTCACCGGAGCGAAGGGACTCGACCGTTGGGGGGTTCATATTTTCCGGGTAGCTGACCGTCACCACCCGCGCCCGTGGCCCGTAGGCGTACTGGCCGCGATTGGCCTCGAAGAAGGCCCGCAGCCCGGTCGTATCCTCCCCGGCCCGGTCCCAGACTTCCAGCTTAGTGGCCTCGAAGAGGAGGATGCCTTCCCGGTATTCCCGCATCAGGGCCGCGAATTCCGGGAACTGTTCTTCCAGCTGGTCCTCGGCGTAGGTGCGTACCTGCTCCTGGGTCCACAGTTCGAAGAGTTCGGCGGCTGCCTCACCCGGGGGGTAGCGGCGTTGCAGGCTGGCGCGGCGGCGGGCGTTGCGGCTCAGGTAGTCGGCGAAGTCGGCCGTAGTCAGCCGGCGTTCCCCGATCCGGAGGATGGGCGCCGCCTGCTCCCGGGCTTCCGGGAAGCGATTCCCCACTTCGAAGAAGGTGGAATCCTGACGATCGATGAAGGAAGTGTAAGCTGCCATGGGTGCGGTTCCGTATTCCCGCCGCAGCCGCGCGAAGAGGGCCTCGGTGGCCTCTTCGTAGCGCGCGTCCTGCTTCACGGCGGCCTCCAAAAGAGGGCGGCGGCCCTCAAGGGGTTGGTTGCCGCGACGCGAAATCCGCTTCAGGATGTGGTAGCCCGCCGGGCTCTCGATGATGTCGCTCACGGCCCCGTCCCGCTCCAGCCCGAAGGCAGCGTCCTCGAAGACCTTATTGTAACGATTGATGCCGAAGAAGCCGATGTAGCCGCCGCGCTGCTTCGTCTCCCCATCCTCGCTGTAGTTGGCGGCCACCTCTTCGAAGGGGGTGCCGGACTGTAGGGCCCGTTGCGCGGCTGCTATTCGTTTCCGGGCTTCCTCCGCACCTGCGTCCGCGCCCTCCCCCTTCCGTACGAGAATATGGGCGATCTCCACCTCCCCGTAGGCCGGGCGGCTGCCGTGCTTGAGCAGATAATGGTAACCCGCGGCACTCCGGACCGGCCCGACCACCTCTCCGGCCTCGGCTTCGTACAGCGCATCTTCCAGTCGGTGCAGGCCACGGGGCAGGGGAGCGGCCACGTAACCGATGCGCCCGCCCCGCTCCTTGCTGAAGGTATCGTCGCTGCGTTCGGCCGCCAGGTCGGCGAAGTTTTCCGCGGTCAGCTCACCGCCGAGTGCCCGCGCCCGGAGGTAGGCGGCCGTGGTGTCACTGCCACTCGATTTAAGGAGGATGTGGCTGAAGTCGACGTCCCGCTGCTGCCGTTCGTACAGCTGCCGGACCAGCCGGTCGGTGACCTCGTTGTCCACCAGGTAGTTATCCGCGAGCTGTTTACGGTAGCCGGCCAATTCGCGCTGCAGGGCCACCACGGTGTCGAGGCCCATGTCGCGGGCCCGGGCCACCTTGAGCTTGAAGCGCTCGTAGAGGTCGAGGTACTCCATGACGCTCTCGCGGCTGTAGTCGGCCTCCTCGCCGTTGGTCTTGCCGTAGATGTAGCGGAATTCGCCGACCGTGACCGGGCGGTCGTTTACCGTGAAGAGGACGTCCTCGTCCGCCTGGGCGGCCAGGGCGAGGGAAAAGCAGTAGCAGAGGGCGAGAGCGGAAATACGCTTGATCATTCGTGTCGATTCAGTCCGAAATGCGGCCGAGACCGGGGTCGGCGGGGCCGCAAAAGTAACCATTTTCGGGGCCCGCTTATTGTCGGTCCGTTACCTTGCGGCGTGTCCCTGAAGAAGCTCTCCGGCGAAACGTTGGTCTACGGACTCAGCAGCATCCTGGGGCGGCTCCTCAATTTCGCCCTCCTCACCCCCTTCGTCACCCGTGTGCTGACCGAGGAGGAGTTCGGGCAGGTTGGTAACCTGATGTTCTGGACGGCCCTGCTCATCGCCCTCCTCGTCTTCCGCATGGATACGGCCGTGTTCCGCTTTGCCAGTCGGGGGGACTACGCGCCGGCGGCCGTTTTCCGGCGGGCGCAGCAGCTGGTGGGGGTATTCTGCGGGCTGGTCTTGCTGCCCCTGTTGCTGTTTGCCGACGAAGTGGCCACCCTGCTACAGGTGCCGGGGGCTACGACCTACGTCCGGCTGGTGCTGATCACGGTGGCCTGCGATGCCCTGGCGGCGGTGCCCCTGGCGCGGCTGCGGTTGCGGGGGCGGGCGTGGACCTTCGTGGCCGTAAACCTGGGCAACGTGGCCGTCAACATCGGCTTGGTCTACTACCTGCTGTACTTCCTGCCGGCCTCTTCCCCCGAGCGCTTCGTGGCCGATTTCCGGGTGGGCTACATCCTGCTGGCGGTGGCGGTGGCGGCGGGCTTTCGGTTGGTACTGCTCTTTTTCGACGGCCTGCGGTCTGACGGCGGGCGTAGTCCGGACGTACTCGATACACCGAGCCAACCGTCCCCCCACGCCGCCCCCTCACTGCGCAAACTGTTTCGCTACAGCCTTCCCCTCACCGTCGTTTCCGTGGCCGGCATCGCGAATGCGCTCGTGGGCCCGACCGTACTCCTGAGTCACGACGAGGCCGCGGCGGGCTACTTCACCGCGGCCCTGCGCATGGCGGTCTTCCTGAATCTGTTCGTCACGGCCTATCAGTACGCTGCCGAGCCCTTCTTCTTCCGGCAGACGGGCAGCGACCTGGCAACCGCCGACCGCGGCATCTACGCCGATGCGTTGCGGGCCTACGGGCTGGTGGGGACGCTGGCCTGCGCGGGCATCCTGCTGCTGCTACCGTGGCTGCAACTCTTCATCGGGGAGGACGTGCGGGCCGGGCTGGTCGTACTGCCGATCGTGCTGGCCGCCAATTTTCTGTTCGGCATCTACAGCAACCTCAGCATCGCCTACAAGCTCACCGACCAGACCTTCCTGGGGGGGGCGATCGCCCTGGCCGGCTCCGTCTGTGCGGTGGGTGGCCCGCTGTTCTTCACGGCCCGCTACGGGATCTACGCGCCGGCCTTCGGGATGCTGGCCTGCTTTACGCTGATGTGCGGACTGGCCTACCGGGTTTCCCGGCGCTACTTTCCAGTAGATTACCCCCTGGGCCGACTGCTTTTGTACGCACTGGTGGCCGCCGCTACCGTTTGGTTGGGCGAGCTTTCCGCCGTGCTCGGCTACCGTATCTTGTTGCTGGCTCTTTTGTTCTTGGCCTTCCTGTTCCTCGAGCGCCGCTGGTTGCGGACGACCTTTTTGGGCGGGGACGCAGGTGCCATCTAAATAGGAAATTTAAATGATGCTTCGCCTCTTCCTTGCCGTGTTTTTGCTGTCGATCCTGACGACTTGCGCACTCCCCCTGAAGAAGCGGAACCTGCTGGTGATCGGGGATAGCAACGGGGCGGCGGAACAGGGCTGGGTGGTGCAGTTGCAGCAGATCCGGGGCGGCGGGCCCCTGGTGAATACCTCCCTGTCTGGCAACACCCTGGGCTTCACCGATGCCGGTCGCATGGAACGCAACACCCTGGAGAATCTGACCCCCTACCTGCGCCGGGGTTACGCGGAGATGGGCGGCATCGACGAGATCCTCATCGGCCTGGGCACGAATGACTGCAAGGTCAAATTCGCGGACCGCCACGACGAGATCATTGTCAATCTGGATACCCTGCTGAGTCGTACCCAGGCCTTCTTCGATAGCCGCGGGCAGGAGCTACCCCGCATCGTTCTACTGACGCCCCCGCCGGTCGGCCCCAGGGAGCAACTCAACGAAGAATTTCAGGAGGCCCGGGCGTGTACGGCCGCCTATTCCGCCGAACTGCGCAGACTGGCCGCCGCCCGCGGCTATTGCCTGGTCGACTGGCAGGAACAGCCGGGGGATCGGGTGCTGGTCCACTCCCGGGATGGAATACACTTTAACGCGGAGGGGTATCGGATGCTGGCGCGGGAGGTGGTGGCACAATGTTATTAACAACGCCTCTGCCCCCCGTCCACCAATTAGCTACCCCATCGCATCTCCCGGATAACCAACCCGTCCCCCCATGCCTACTCGCACTACGCGCCGGGAGAGCCCCGCCGTGAATGCCGGCTCCATGGCCGATATCGCCTTTTTGTTATTGATTTTCTTCCTGGTTACTACCAACATCGCCGAAGAACAGGGAGTACTGGTCCGCTTGCCGCCCTACGAGATTAATCAGCCCGTTACACCGACCAGTCAGGTGCTTACGGTTATTGTGGACGCGAAGGACCGGTTGATGGTAGAGGAAGAAGAAGCCATTCCCGAAGACCTGCCGCGCTATTTACGGGAATACATCCTCTCTCCCCAAAGAAAGCCGACGCAGGCAGTAGTTAGCTTAGTACACGATCGGAGTACCTCCTACAACCGCTACCTGGAAGTGTACGACGCCGTCCTATCCGGCTACCGCCAGCTTTGGGACGAGCAGGCCGACCGTCGCTACGGTACGGCCTACGACCGGCTTACCGAAGACCAGCAACGGGAAGTACGCAAAATAATACCGATGATCCTGAGCGAAGCCGAACCGAACGATGCGCTAGGGATTTAGCCGCCCCCCACAGTACTTACAATACACCGCGTCGTCCGCATGCCCCTCCCGCGAGCAGAAGCGACAGACCTGAGTATTGTTGAACTTCCTCCGGTGGCTACCAATCATTTCACTGGTCACGATGCCGGTCGGAACGGCAATAATGGCGTACCCCAGGATCATGACCACTGCCGATAAGAACTGCCCGATCCGGGTGATGGGGGTAATGTCGCCGTAGCCTACCGTCGTGATGGTAACGATGGCCCAGTACACCGCCCGTGGGATGGAGGAAAAACCGTCATTGACTCCACCTTCAATAAGGTACATGATCGACCCGATGATAATGACCAAAATGGTCACGACGAAGAGGAAAATGCCAATCTTGTTCCGGCTGGCAATTAGCGCTTTCCCCAGTTGATCGCCCTCATCCAGGTACTGGCCCAGCTTGAAGATCCGGAAGATCCGCATCAGCCGCAGGATGCGAATGATGAGAAAATACTGAGCGTTGGGGAGGAGTATACTCAGGTAAGTCGGCAGGATAGCCAGGATGTCCACGATCCCGTAAAAGCTGGTTGCGTAGCGTAACGGATAGACCGTCACCCACAATCGCAGAACATACTCAACCGTAAATACAATCGTCAGGATCCATTCGATGACCAGGAAGAGCGTACCATATTGCGCACTAAACTCCTCGGAGCTTTCCAGCATCACCACGATGATCGAAAAGATGATCAGTCCCAGCAAAATGATGTCAAACGCCTTCCCCGCCGGCGTGTCGGCCTCAAAGATAATTTCGTGGGTACGGTTGCGTAAGCGGCGGTTCGCCATGGGGGCAAGTTAGGACAAAGGGAGACTTCCGCTGTTTGCATGCCGCTGGGTCGATAGCTCCCCCGTGGGAATGCGGACGTGTACCCGTGTGCCAGCAGCTTTTCCCTCCTCGGTTACGAGATCTTCGATCTCAACCCGGTAGTTTGGATCCCTCGATAGCAGCTGAAGCCGACTCTCGGTGATTTCCGTTCCCCGTGATTGGTGGTACGCTCGCAGATCGTCCTTCGCCTGAATTTCCCGGACGGCGGCGCGACCGATTCCATTGTCCGTCACCGTGGCTAGTAGGTAATCCGCACCATCCGGGACGAACACGACGTCGATGTGGCCCGATGGCAGCCCCCGCAGCCCGTGCTCAATGGCGTTCTCGACGTAGGGCTGCAGGATCATGGTGGGTATACCGATGATGTCTTCCTCCAGTTCAGGGTGAGCCGTAACCGTATAGCTTAGCTGCCCCTCGAAGCGCAGGTGGCGGTTGATCTCGAGGTAGTCGCTCAGGAACTTCAGCTCGGCCTCCAGACTGATTGACTCCCGCTTGGAGTACTCCAGGCTCTGCCGCATTAGCATCGCGAATTTCGCCAGGTAGCGACTCGCTTCGGCGTTGGTCGACACGAAAGACTGGATACTGTTGAGGGCGTTATAGAGAAAATGGGGGTTCATCTGCGCCCGGAGGGCACGAAGTTGGAGTTGACTAGCCAGCAGCTTGAGTCGACGATTTTCCTGCTCCCGCTCCTCGGCTCGGAACTGGGCGGTCACCTGCTGCTGGCGAAGGAGGTCGATCTGTCCGTGGAAGCGCCGGTTGTAGTGGTCGTAGGTACGGTGGTGGTGGTAGGCGGACTGGTAGTCGCTCACCTTCTCATAACAGAGCGCAAGGTAGAGGTAGGCATCGGCAACCATGCTCAGCAGGCGGGGGTCGCTGGTGCGGTTATTCACCTCTACCGTCGGCAGCGTCGACTCCAACTGACGGATGGCGGCCGTCCAGTTACCCGCGTCCATCAAAAGAGTTGCCCGCATGAACCCGATACTGGCTAGCTCCACGGTGTCCTCGCCCGCCCGGCCACGGTATATCGCCTCGGCCCGGTCGAGGTAGGCAGTTGCCCGTTCCGAGCTGTCCAGGTGGTGGTAACAAAATCCCAGATTGGCGTAGGCCGCGGCCAGGGCTGGTGCCGAGCCGTTCGCCTGGCTGTCCACGACTGATTCGAAGTAGGTCAACGCCCCTTCGTACTGGCCCTGCGCAATGAGTTGCTTTCCCAGATTTAATTGATGCCAGGGCAGGCGGGCCCGCAGACCGAAGCGTTCGCAGCGTTCAATGGCTCGTCGGAAGGCCTCAACCGCCTGCTCGCTATCTCCACTATTCTGGTATACGGTGCCTATTCCTGACTGAGCGAGAGCGAAGAAGTAATGATCCTTGGGCCGCAGTTCGAATTCGTTGCTATCCAGAATCCGCGTAGCCTCCAGAAATTTGCGGGTGGCCTTCGGGTAGCTGTAGTACAGGAGGTACAAATACCCGTGGCGGCAGGCGGCGCGTGCACGGTACCGGGGGTTCGGGTGGTCTTCGAGGAGTCGGTAGGTTCGGTCCAGGTAGGTGCTGGCTTCTTCCGTTTGCCCAATATTGGAGAGGTAGCCGACATAGGCCAGGTAGGTCTCCAGGCGCTGGGCGGGGTCACGCTCATGCTCCACCAGCCGCAAGGCTGCCCGCAGCGGGCCTCCCGCGGCGGTGTGGTTGTATTCCTGAGATTCCAGATCGGCCCGGAACAACAGGTTGCTCAGTCGGTAGTCGATTCCCGTGCGGGCGCTCAATTCTGCGATGCGCGGATGCGTACCTAGGAGTTCTTCCTGTCGGTGCAATAGCCCACGGGCCCGGGAGGGGGCGGTGTAGACCAGGTCCGTCAGTCGCTGGTGCAGTACGTGGATGTCCCGCCAATCTTCCGGAAGGGAAGTCTCATTGAGTACCGCCATGCGGAGATCAAGGCTACTGGGGCATGATGCCACCGCATACCTGCCGGAACCAGTGCCCCCGACGCCGGCCGCCGGTCACCCGGTCCATGTCTTTGGGGTCCATGGCTTGGGTACGCTGGTCACGCTTCAGTTCCTCGATTGTTTTTTTCCCAGGCTGTGCCATTGGGTAGTGTCGTTAGTTGGTTTCAGTAAAGTGCCGCGATGTTCGCACAAGGGAACATTTTGGTAACGACCAAAATAGGGAAAAATTCCGGATGTTTACTGCAGCCCCCGTAATCGGTCTAAAAAAGCGGGCCGCCGCCGCCGGCTGACCTCGATGCGCGTGCCGTCCTGCATGACCAGATAGCCACCTTCCCCCTTCACGAATTTGGCCATGAAGTTCATATTTATCAGGTGCCGCTTATGGACGCGGTAGAAGTTAAAGGGGGCCAGTAGCGTTTCGTATAGCTTGATGGTCTTGGAGGCCGTTACCCGCTGCCCGCTCGTCAGGTAGATGTGAGTGTAATTGTCTTCCGCTTCCAGCCGCACAATATTGCGGGCCTTCACGAAGTGGATGCTGTCCACGCCGGCGATGCTCATCAGTTCCATGCGATTCGGATGCTGTCGGTACTGTTCCAGCAGCGCGAGTCGCTCGTCAGTGCGGGCCTTTTCCCGCGAGTGCACCCGGCTTACCGCTTCGACCAGTAAATCCGGATCGATGGGCTTGAGGATGTACCCGATGCTGGAGTACGCACAGGCTTTCATGGCAAATTGATCGTAGGCCGTCACGAAGATGATGTCGAAGTCGGCGGGGCGCAATCGCTCGAGCAACTGGAAGGCTTTTCCGTCGCTGAGGTTAATGTCCAGAAGGACCACATCCGGTTGAATGTCTTCCCGGCGCAATAGCGCAAAGCCGGATTCCACCCCGTCCGCTTCCCCGATAATTGCTACCTGCGGGCAGTGCGCCCCCAACATATTCCGCAAGTTGATGAGGCCCATTCGCTCATCCTCCACGATTACCGCGGTCAATTCCATGCGCTCTGATTTAGCTGGTGCCAAAACTAAGGAAAAAGAGCCGGCGATTTGCTCATTCCACCGGCCGGCTTACGGGAATCCGTCCGTCCACCTGCAGCACGCGGGCGCTCGTGAAGCCGGGATCGCTCTCTAATCCGTAGCCGGTGATGATGTAATCGGGCTGGGTGAGCACGACGAACTTGTTGGTGTAAATCAGTTCCCGCTGCTCGTCCCAGTTCAGTTCCTCCGTCTCCAGTCGTTGCTGATCGGCAGACTCCCACACCACGCTGTCCCGCACGGTGATCAGGTTATTACGGCGACGGTAGGCACCATCCCGGGCACGTAATACGCTAGTCGTATCCTGTGCTTCATCCAGAAAAAATGCCGTGAGCCCATCGGGGAACTCCTGGCGCGGATCGGCATTATTGACGTAGTTCAACATCCTGGGGGCTTCCAGGATCAGCCGGATACGAGCTGAGTCGCTGTAGATGATCTGCACACCGCGCGCCTCTTCCACCTGATCGTCCAGCAAGAGCTCCTCGAGACGGGCGACCTCGGCGGGGTCGTTCAGACAGCCGCAGAACAGGAGCGGCGTCAGCAATAGGGCAGCTATCCTCAGGCCCACCGCAATGGCAGGGAAGTGCGTAGCGCCCCCCAGTATTCGGGTTCTTCGGGCACGAAGGCCTGATTGGCTTTGTAGATGTAGATGCACAGAATGACGAAGAGCAACAGGGCGATCACTCCTCCCATGATGACGTATCCCTTCGTTCCCGCGTGTTTGATCTCTGACATGGTCTGCTTCGGTTTGTGTGCGTTACGGCCGGCTAATTAACGGCGATTACTGCATTCGGTACTGACGCGCTGGTCTTCCACTTCCACCGCGGCCCGCAAACCATCCAGTAACTCCTGGTTAACGCGGTTGCGGCTACCGGTGTTGATGCTGTTCCGCGCCGCGGGTAAATTGCCACTCATTCCGCTCGGTGCATCGAGCAGGGGCTTCACCAGGTACACGCCCCGGTTGCCGACGATCGGTCGGCTGACCTGCCCGGTAGTTCCGGTGCTGGCGGCGGCTACGACGGCCGGCTCGGCACCGATGCCCTGCGGCAAACTGCGCAGCGTCAGGTTGACCGAAGAAAGCGTGTCCACCGGTACGTCATACTGATCGGCCGCAGCGGTCAATTCCATACCGCTCATCGATTCGGCCAGTTTCCGCCCCTTGAGTTCGTTACGGACCAGGGGAGTGATCTGCTCCCGCACTGCCTCTACCGGAGCACGGCCTTCCGGCAGCACGTTTTCTACGCCGACCAGCACGTAGTGGCTTTCGTAGTAGAAGTTGGGGTCGGTAGAGGTGTACACAAAGCCACTGACCTCACCCACCTCGCTCCCGAAGGCCCAGCAAACGATGTCCCGAATGTCCTGTCCGGAGCCTAATTCACCGATGCGGAACGCCCCAACGGTCAGCGGTTCGCTGATCGATACGTTCAGCCCCGCATCCTGAGCAGCCGTTTTCAATACTTCCAGCTCGGTTTTACCGCTGAGGAACTCTTCGGCCTCGGCCCGCACGGCATCTTCCGTTTCACTGCTCGGGATCATCGGCTCGGTCGCGTAGGCCACTTTCACCCGGGTCGTCGTTTCGTCGCTGCGGCTGACGACTTGCAGCAGTTGCATTCCGGCCGGGGTGGTCAACCGGTACCACTCGCCGATCTCCCCATCCAGAAACGCAATACGCTCTACGGCGGGTGCGAGCTGACCGGGTTCTACATCTTCCATCAGTCCGTCGGTAGCCAGACTACGCGGGTCGCGATTATAGGTGGAGGCCAATTCGCTGAAGTCGCTGTCATCCGCTTCCAGGACGGTCTGCAGGCTGTCCAGCAGGCTGCCCGTTTCGGCCTGTTGCAGGGCGTTGCTGATCGGTTGCACGATGCGCCGCAGGGTTACGGTGTTCGGCATTTCCCGGCGATCGATGACCTTGGCCAGTACCGAAAGTTGTCCTTCCTGAAAAGGGCCGTACACTTGCCCGATCCCTACTTCGTTGAGCAGCTCTTCGGCGGCGGCGGGTACCAATTGATCTTCGGTCACGTAATTCCCTGCATAGGAGCCGCCGGCGGTCAGTGCGAAAAGACTGTCGCCTCCCGGCTGTACTTGCCGCCACTCCGCGGCCAGTTCGTTCATCAGTTCCAGTACGGCGGCGGAATCGGTCGGGGTCGGCTCCACGGGGAAGGTCACGTAAGCGACCTGCCGGGTTTCTTCTACGTTGGTGTAGGTAGAGCGGTTCCGCTCCAGGTACTCCTCCAGATCGGCCTCGGTCACCTCGATGGCATCGTTGTCCAGTTCGTCGAAGGGTACGCGGACCACGGCGGCCGAGCGGTTCGCCCCCTGGGCATCAGCGTAGGCCTGGGCCTGCCAGCTGGGGGCATACATGGCTTTAGACACCAGAGCGGTCAGCTTCTGCTGCAGCCGGTTGGTGGTGACCTGACGGTTCTGGAATTTCCAGATGTCCACGAAGTTTGGGGGCAGTTCGCCGGCCTGAATACCCTCCTGGATGGTATTGTCCTCGATCCGCTGCCGGAAGTAGTTCAACTGCTCCTGATTCATCTGCCCGGTCTGCCGGTTGCTGTAGTTCTGCCGGATGACGGGGCTGTAGCGGGGGCCGTAGGTCAGTTCCTCGAGCTCGGGTTGGGTGACGGCCAGTCCGAGCCGGTCGGTTTCATTCCGGATGAGGCTTTCACTGAGGTAGTAGCGCCAGAGGGCGTCGCGACTTTGGTACACGTCGCCCTGGTTTCCGGCCACGCTCAGCGTGCGCTCGAATTCGTTCCGTTCGATCTCCACTTCGCCGACCCGGGCCATCATGGCTTCCGCCGGGCCGATGGGGCCGCTGTTTCCGCTGTTCATGATGTCGGAAAGCACGAAAAGCGCGATGCCGCCACCAATAAAAAGAAGGACGAGTAAGGGGTTATTTCTGATTTTGCCGATCAGTGCCATACGGTGATTCTGTTAGCTTTTCCCGCCGGGGTGTCGGTAGGGGGCGCGAAGATACGATTTATTGGGTTGTTGGGTTGTTGGGTTGTTGGGTTGTTGGGGTGTTGGGGTGCGCGGTGCGGGGTGTCGGGGTGTCGGGGTGTCGGGGTGCGGGGTGCGGGGTGAAGGTGTCGGGGTGTCGGTTGGGGAGTCTAGGAGTCGGGAGTATGAAGTTGGTAGTCAGAAGACGGCGGACTGCCAGACTATCAGACTTCCTACTACCAGACTGAAAAAAGGGCGGCGGGGCGCGGGTGCAACCCTTGTCCAAAGCCCTCGTCCTTACCTTTCGAGTTTCACGTTTATCAATTGACTTTACTTGGGGGACTTACCAACCACGGCGCTTCTGCTTTTCGGCCTGATCGGCTGGGGGCTTAGTCTGTACTTCGGTTTTTTCCGCTTTAAGCAGTTCGTGTGGACGCGGCATAAGGTTAGCTATGACCTGTTCACCAGGCAGGCGCGACGGCGACGAAATTTAGCGTCCAAGCTCCAGCGGCTGGATGCACTACCTAAGGAGGGGCGGGGTATCGATACGCGTCGCCAGCTCGTGAGCGTAGCCTACCTCGAATTGCTCGCGGAGAGCACTTTTCTGCTTCGGCAGAAGGTGGTGACGGCCGCCCAGGGCCGGGAGTGGATGGTAGCCATCCTGAATCAGTTAGCTGAGTTGGCCCCAGTGAGCCGGAAGCGGTTGCGCCACGTCAACGAGCATCTACCCTTGCCATATCCCGAGCTCCAGCTGTTACTAGATGAGGCTAATCGGGAGTCACCCCGGCCCGACCACATCCTGCACCGACTTCTCTCTACCGACCGACCGCCATCCGCCCAATGACCGAAGTGCCTATCATCTTCCTGAACTCCCACCGGGCCAAGTCCGGCACCCTTCTCGGTAGGCGCTTGCCCCCCGGCTACGTGTTGGCCTGCAAGTTTTTCGACTGCGGGATCATCGACCGGAGCCACTCCCTCGATCTCGGCTTCGATCACCGGGTGCTCGACGAAATCCCGCCGGTACCTACCGGGGCCACGGCTTCTTTCGGGGAAATCTGCCGGGCGGTGGCCGGTGATCTGGTAGAGGAAGCTCGCCGTACGGACCGCCGCATCCGACTACTTTGGTCGGGGGGGATCGACAGTACGGTAGCTCTGGTCTCCCTATTACAGGTACTGCCGGAATCGGAATACGACCGGCTGCGGATCATCCTATCGATGGTCAGTATCGACGAGTATCCGCTATTCTTTCGTCGCCACATCCTGAATAAGGTTCCATTCCGCCTGGTGCGGCCGCCGGTGACGAAGTACTTCGGAAAGGACGACCTCATCGTGACCGGCGAGCACGGCGACCAGCTTTTCGGTAGCGACAAGCTGCTTCCGCTCATCCGCAACGGGCTGGCTTACGAAAAGTACGTCGACGTACTGCCGCTTTTGCTCGCCCATAAGTTTGGCAAACCGGCCCGGGTCGATTTGCTGCTCGACTACCTCCAACCCCTCCTGGCCGCCTGCCCGGTGCCCCTGCATACCACCTTCGACCTGTTCTGGTGGCTGAATTTCAGCATCAAGTGGCAGCAGGTCACCCTGCGATTACCCGTTTTTACCTTCAAGGAGGACGTCGGCGGTCTGGTCGATCGCTTCCGCCACTTCTTCCGCGACGCCCGCTTTCAGGAGTGGTCGCTGGTGAACCATCCCCACCGTGCCGCTACCGGCCTGGCCCACTACAAATGGGCCGCCAAGGAAGTCATCTACGCCTTAACGGGCGACGAAGCCTACCGGAACGATAAGCTCAAACAGCCTTCCCTGAAGCACGTCATCGTCGACCGCAGTGCCCAGGGCAACGAGCGCTACCGCGTTCACATGGGGGCCGATTACCGGCCGGTCATCGAGACCTTCCACAAACAATTCCGCAACCAAACGATCTCCGAATGACCGCCTACTCCGAATTCGACTTCGC
>CAZKPE010000011.1:0-22359 GCA_964554545.1 uncultured Lewinella sp. | reverse complement strand
GACTGGGGGCGGCTGCGCTACATTGACGGCTGTACCGACTCCCTACTGGTGCCCCCGGTGCGGCTGGGCGACCCCTGCCTGAACGCCCTATTCTTTCCCGAAAACATCGACCAGACGGCCCACACCCACCCCAGTATGCGGGTCGGGATGGTCATTGAAGGGCGCGGAAGCTGCGTGACGCCGGAGCGGGAATACGCCCTGCTGCCGGGTAAAATCTTCATCATCCACGAGGACGGAAACCACCGCTTCCGCACCGGGCCGGGGGCCAAAATGACGGTGGTGGCCTACCACCCCGACAGCGACTTCGGACCGCAGGACGAGGACCACCCCATGATCAATCGGACCATCGTGAAGGGGGTGTCGGCGGCGGAAATCGACGCGATCAGAACGCGCTGAGGCGGGCATACACCATATCCACCGGCAGACCCATGATGGTGGGGTAGGTGCCTTCGATGCGTTTGATCTTGGCCAATCCGATCCACTCCTGGATGGCGTAGGCGCCGGCCTTGTCGTAGGGCTGGTAGCGATCGACGTAGGCGGCGGCTTCTTCCGGGCTAATGACGTGCATGTCGACGTAGGCGGCACTGGCGAAAACTTCCTCCTTTTGGCGTGACTTCAGGCAGCAGCCCGTCACGACCGTATGGCGGCGACCGGAGAGCTTGGCGATCGTCTCCAGGGCGTGATCGCGGCTTTTCGGCTTCCCGTGTTTGATGCCGTCGATGAGCACGACGCTGTCGGCGGTGAGGAGGACTTCCCTTTCATTCTGTAGCAGGTGGGTGGCTCCCCGGGCTTTCAGTCGGGCCAGGTAAGGAGCGATTTCCAGCGGCGGGGTGTCGGGGGGGTAGACTTCCTCCACGTCGGCGGTACGGACCTCGAAGTCGATGCCGGCCTGTTCGAGGAGGTAGCTGCGGCGGGGGGACCTGGAGGCGAGGATGAGCTGGAAGGGGAAGGGATTCAATTATTGAATGATTGAATGATTGAATTATTGAATGGGCTTCCGCAGGGGGATGCTCGCTGCGCTCGTTTGTCGGGTCAGGTGAACATGCGGGCCTCGACGTCTTCGCAGAGGATGTGGCCGAGCAGGAGGTGGCCTTCCTGGATGCGGGGGGTGTCGCGGCTGGGGACGTTAATGAGGATGTCGACCAGGGGGCCGAGTTCGCCGCCGCTTTCCCCGGTGAAGCCAATTAGGGTGCAACCGGCTTTCTTGCCCGCTACGGCGGCGGCCAGGACGTTGCGGCTGTTGCCGCTGGTGCTGAGCAGGAAGAGGACGTCGCCGGGGCGGGCCATGGCGGTGGTGAGGCGGGAAAAGGCGTGGTCGTAGCCGTAGTCGTTGGCCACCGCCGTCAGAAAACTGGTGTTGACGTGCATGGCTTCGGCGAAGAGCGGCGGGCGGTCGAGGTAGAAGCGGCCACTCAACTCGGCGGCGAGGTGTTGGGCGTCAGCGGCCGAGCCTCCGTTGCCGCAAAAAAGGGCTTTGCCGCCGGAGCGAAAGGTCGTCACGCAGGCGGCGGTAGCCGCTTCCAGGCGATCCAGTAAGCCTTCGTCATCCAGGATGCGCTGCTTGACGGCGATGGCCGCCGCGATCCGTTCTTTTGGGGTGGCCATCAGCTAAGCGTGAGGAGGTAGCGGTTCTTCTTGCCGTTCTCGATCAGGACGTAGCGGTCGTGGAGCAGGTCGCCGGCACTGAGTTCGGCGTCTACGTCGGTCGTCTTTTCCTTGTTGATCGCGATGGCGTTGCCCTGGATGGCGCGTTTGGCCTCGCTTTTGCTGTTCACGATGTCGGTATGGTCGGCGAGTACGTCCATTAGCCCGGCGGGGAGGGTGGATTTGTCCAGATCGTAGGTGGGGATGTTGCCGGCCAGGGTGTGGAAGGCCTTGGCGTCTAGTGCGCGGAGGTCATCGGCCGTAGCGCCGCGGCCCCAGAGTAGGTTGGTGACCCGGCGGGCGGTATCCAGGGCGGCAATGCCGTGGATGCGGGCGGTGAGCTCTTCGGCCAGGGCGGTCTTGATGGCGGTCACTTCCCGGTAGCGGTCTTCGCCGGCCAGGTGGGCCTCGACTACGGCGCAATCGGCCAGGATGTCCCCCTTTTCGCGCAGGCTGAAGTACTTTAGGTAGGTGGCCAGGTCGGCGTCATCGGCGCGCAACCAGAACTGGTAGAAGTCGTAGGGGCTGGTGCGTTCGGGGTCGAGCCAGATGTTGCCCTCGGCGCTCTTGCCGAACTTGCTGCCGTCGGCCTTGGTCAGCAGAGGGGTGGTGACGGCGAAAGCTTTGCCCTCCAGATTGCGACGCACGAATTCCGTTCCGCTGGTGATGTTTCCCCACTGGTCGGAGCCGCCCATCTGCACCGTCACGTCATGCTCGGCGTAAAGTTTCTGGAAGTCGTAGCCCTGCAGGAGTTGGTAGCTGAATTCGGTGAAGGACATGCCGCTTTCCAGCCGGTTTTGCACGCTGTCCTTGCTCATCATATAGCTGACCGTCAGGGTCTTACCCACATCGCGGAGGAAGGTAAGCACGTTCATTTCCTGGTAGAAGTCGAGGTTGTTGACTATTCGGTAACGGGCTCCGCTTGCACCTGCGTCCCCGCCCAAGAGCCGTTCCATCTGTTCCCGTTGCCTTGCCAGGTTCTCATCCAGTTCGGCGTAGGATTTGAGCTCGCGCTCCTTGTCCTTTCCGCTGGGGTCGCCGATGCGTCCGGTAGCTCCACCGAAAAGTACAACTGCTTCGTGGCCCGCCCGCATCCAGTGCAGGAGGAGCATGACCTGTACGTAATTGCCGATGGTCAGGGAGGGGGCGGTGGGGTCGAAACCGATGTAAGCTCTGCGGGGCTCACTGAGGTGCTCGCGGATGCCGGGGGTGAATTGGTGGAGCATGCCGCGCCATTCGAGGTCGGCGATGAAGTTGGGCGTCAAGGAAGGGGGAATTAAGGATTTGGAATGGATAGGCCGCTGCGCGGATGGACGGGCGTTGTAGGCAGGATAGTGGACGTTGTAGTGGGCGCGGACGCGGGTGCAAAGGTAATTCGTAAGATAGTAGGTGTACCTTGCGGGCATGAACCTTCCCTTGTTTCTGGCACGGGGCGTGGCGCGGGGCGGGGGGCGCTCCATTAGCCGGACGATCATCGCCATTGCGGTGGCGGCCGTTGCGATCTCGACGGCGGTGATGGTGCTGGCCAGTGCGTTGATCGCGGGTTTCAAGACGGAAATTTCCGTTAAAATATTCGGGTTCTGGGGGCACATCCACATCACCGAGGAGCGGGCGGCGAACGACCTGATGCTGACCTCGGACTATCCCATCAGTACGGAACAGGACTTCTACCCGGAGCTGGCGGAGACGGGGCCGATCACCTACCGGGACTTCGACGATCCTTTCGGTGAGCAGTCGGCGGTGGAGCGGACGACGGAAGGGGGGGTGAAGCACATTCAGCAGTTCGTGTTGCTGCCCGGCATCGTGTCCGTCTTCCAGGAGGGGGAACGGCTGGCCGATACCGAGCCGCTCATTCTGAAGGGGATCGCGGAGGACTTTGCCTGGGATGACTTCGGGCAGTACCTCATCGAGGGGGAGGAGCTGCGGATCACCCCCGATAGCACCTCGCGGGGCATCCTGGTCTCGAACAGCATGGCCAAACGGCTGCGGCTGGGGGTTGGCGACCGGATGGACTTCGTCTACTTCAGCGGGCTGCGGGAGGAGAAAACGCGGGCTTTCACCGTCCGGGGTATCTATAAAACCGGACTGGAAGAGTACGACAGCCGCTTCGCCATCGTCGACATCAAGCAGCTGCAGCGACTCCTGAACTGGCGGGAGGACCAGGTCGGCGGATTCGAGGTCGTGCTGGACGATATCGACGACCTGGACGCCTTTTCCAACTACATCCACTACGACGTACTGACGCAGGATCTCTACGCCGACAGCATCCGCGAAAAGCTGCGCGAGCTCTTTAACTGGCTGGAGATCCAGGACTATAACGGCATCATCATCCTTATCCTGGTCGTGCTGGTGGCGATCATCAATATGATGACGGCCCTGCTGATCCTGATCCTGGAACGCACCAACATGATCGGTACGCTCAAGGCGCTGGGGCAGGATAACTGGGGCATTCGGAAGATCTTCCTCTACTACGCCGCCTTCATCGTTGTTGTGGGGCTGGGATTGGGCAACCTGATCGGGCTGGGCCTGGCCTGGATACAAAAGACCTTCGGGATCGTGACCCTCGACGAGGAGAGCTACTACCTGGCCGTCGCCCCCATTCGCCTGGAATGGCTGACGCTGATCGGGCTGAACGTGGTGACCTTCTGCGTGACGCTACTCTTCCTGGTGATCCCTTCCTACCTGGTCACGAAGATCGATCCCGTGCGGGCCATCCGGTTTAAGTAACCGTCCAACGGTTAAGGTTGCCAGACGAGCAGCCCGCTGGGAACCCGCGGCTCGAAACGGGTACTCTTCGGCGGAAGTACGCGACCGGCCAGTACCTCCCCGAAAAATTGCTCGCGGGAAACCGGATGGCCGATCAACTGAATACGGTCGCGGTAGGCCGGGTCTAAGCGGTAAGCCCCATCCTGGCAGGGAGGGGGATCGACGGATTCGATGCGGGGGTCGGTACGGGTATCCAAAATATCGAAGACGGGGGGGAGCACGCATTCATTGAGCCAGCCGGGATCGGTGTCCGTGACGCCCTGGTCCCGTCGCCGCAGGTGAAAGGAGCGGCCGCAATAATGCAGTAGCCAGTAGCCGTTCTCCCGGGGCTGGTAGGGGGCGGGGAGCGGCTCGATGGTAAAGAATGCCTGCAGTCGTTCCAGCAGTTGCTCCAGGGTGATGCCGCGACCGTCGATCACCCGCAGGAAGCTGCCGATGGAAAGTTCGTCGGCACCGATGACGACCACGGGGACAGTATCACATGCCGCTAATCCCTCAGTCGCCAATTCGGCGTGGGTAGCCGCCCGGTGGTGGCCGTCGGCAATGACGAGTGGGGTATCGCCCAGCTCCACCGGGTATCGTACGGTCAGGGGATGCAGGCGATAAATATGGTCGTTACCATAGAAGGTCAGGCCCGCGGATTCCTGATCGTCCGGCTCGGGAAGGGTGCCGAGTAGGGGAGAGAGAGTAGGTAAGGTGAGCAGGACCGGTTTGCCCAGCGCACCCCGATCCGCGTGTACCTGCCTACGCTGGCGATCCAGGCGGGCCTCCAGCGTCCGCTCATGGGGAAGGACGGTACCGTTCAGGAAGTTGGTGGCGGGTAGCAGCCCGCAAACGCCGGTCAGCCGGCGCCCGTTCAGTCCATTTCGGATGGAGAGCAAGGCATGGACGGGGCCAGCCTGCCGCCGTAACGCCCCGGCCGGAAGGATGCGCACGCCGCCGCGCGTTACGGGCAGTTGTTCGACGAGCTGCCCCGGCGGGCGGTCGAAGTGAGGAAAAGGAAGTAATCGGGGCATGGGGGCGGAAAGGTACACCGGCCGGCCGCCGAAAAAAAGAAAGGCATGGCACAAGTGCCACACCTTTCCTGAACTAAACCCCAGTTATAAAAAAATTAGTCGTTGACGGCAGACTGCCGTCGAATTCTGCTGCAATATACGGTCAATGGGAGCACAAAATTGCCAACTGGTACAAAAATGTGGGCTACAACCCCATGATTTAACATTTGCACCCCATGGGTTAGCGGCTTGGTCCACTAGCTCCCCGTCTGTTCGCCAAAGTCGAAGAGCAGACTGAAGCGGAGGGTATTGTCTAGCGGGTTTCGCTGGTTGCTGGTAGGAACGAGGTAGGAAAGGTTGATGCCGAAAATATTGTACTTCAGCCCCAGGCCCAGGGTAGCGTAGCGGCGGCCACCCTTGGTATTGTCCTCGTAAAAGTAGCCCGCCCGTACGGCGAACTGCTGGGCGTACCAGTACTCCAGACCAGCACTCAGGGTGAACTCCCGTAGTTCCTCGCTGAAGCCATTCGGAGCGTCTCCGAAACTGGTCAGCAGACCACTGATGGGGCTGAGGTCGTTGATCTCTTCCTGGGTACGGGTGCAATTCGACGTTCCATCGCAGGGGGTGGGCACCAGCAGTTTGCCCAACTCACCGGTCACGGTGATCTGGTTGTACTCGTCCAGGTTGAAGGTGTAGGCGGCTCCCAGAGCGAGGTTGGCCGGCAGGAAATCGCGGATGGTATCCAGGGTGTAGGAAATCTTGTTACCGACGTTCGTGATCGCTCCGCCGATGGCGAGGATATTGCGGTTCGGGCCAATGGGATTGCTACGGTAAGTAAAGCCGATGTCAGCGGCGAAAGCCTGTCCGGCCTGCAGGGTTTGCCCCTGTATCTGCTGCCCGGCCGCCAGATTGGAGTTGATGTACTTTCCGCCGATCGAAAGGCCGAAGTTGTCGGTCAATTTGCGGGCGTAGGCCAGGGAGACCTCGAACTCGTTGGGCTGTCCGGTTCCGAGGTCCGCGTTATTTTCGTCGGTGTAGCGGATCTCGCCCAGACTGAAGTAGCGCAGACTGGCACCGATGGCCTCATTGTCGCTCAGTTTCTTGAAGCCGCTGACGTAGGCCAGGTAGACGTCGTTCAGTCCCAGTGCCTGTAGCCAGGGGGTATAGGTAGCCCCGAGGGCCATGTCTTCTTCCGAGAAAGCCAGGCGGCTGGCGTTGTAGTGCATCGCATTCGCGTCGGCGCTTAACGCTACGCCGGCATCGCCCATCGCGCCCCCGCGGGCATCGGGGTTGATGCGCAAAAAAGGAACGGCGGAGACGACGGTATTCACGCAGGGTCCGCCGGTGCCGGGTTGGATGCTGGTTCCGTCGGGGCCGATCACGCAGGCTCCGATCTGAGCGCTGACAGGAAAGGCAAGGGAAAAGGAACAGACGGCAAACAGCGTCCGGAGAAGTAGTTGTTGCATAGTTGATCTCAATCTCAATTCGTGAGTGAGCCCGCGGGATGGAATGTGGGCTAACTGGGGGAATAGGCTCCGCTAACGAAATAGGGTGGGTACATATTATAGGCCGGTGTCATGGGTTGGGGCCACAAAACTAAGTTTAACATTCTGCTTTCTATAATCACCATGATCCGACTCCGCCTTCTAATCCTGTTCGGCCTGTGTGCCCTTGGTCCGCTACATCTATGTAGCCAGGTCGAAGTTCACCCTTACTTCGGTCTGTTGTCTACCGATGTCGATCTGATCCGGACCGATGAATCTGGGGTAGCCACCGCTTATCCCTCCGACCGCCTACTGGCCGGTATCGATGCCCACTTCGGGCGACGCTCGCTCACTCCGCTGGTAGGAGTTGGGTATCGGTTGTTGAATTACGAAGTCGAGGGCGGCGATCCGGACGGCGACCGAAGCTATCACGTTCTCAGCCTCCCGATCGGAATGGTTTACCGCCTGTTCCCCGCCGATCTGGACCTCAACCTCGTCCCCCACCTGGCCCTCCACCCGACTTATACCTGGGAGACCTTCGACCGGGGGTCGGCAACTTCCGGACTGGGCTGGGGCCTGCGTACCGGGGTGTCCGTGTACATCGACTGGGCCACCGTCGGCCTGCAGTACCGCTACCGCTTCACCGATGTCGGGGCGGAATCGCGCAGCGGACTATGGGCCCTCGTGGTGGGTTTCCGCTTATAGCGTAGTACCTTGCCGCCCGGGTAGGGGTATGATTTGTCGCCCCACTTGCGCAAGTTAGGCTTTCGGGCTTTCTTTGCCACCGCAATTATTCACCAAAGCCACCTCAGATTATGGCCAGTATTGAAGAAAAAGTTAAGCAGATCATCGTTGACAAGCTCGGCGTGGATGAGTCAGAAGTGACCCGCGACGCCAGTTTTCAGAACGACCTCGGCGCTGATTCGCTTGACACCGTCGAGCTCATCATGGAGTTCGAAAAGGAATTCGACATCAGCATCCCGGACGAGCAGGCGGAGAATATCCAGACCGTCGGCCAGGCCGTTACTTACCTGGAAGGTAGCGTGGACAAGTAAACCGCCACGCCCACTTTCCCCTCCGCCGCCCGGTATACCCTCACAGGTAGCGGGCGGCGGTTGTTTTTTAGCTTAGAGCCCTTCCGCATGAAAAGAGTAGTCGTCACCGGCATCGGCGCCCTGACCGCCATCGGCAATTCCGTCCCCGCGTACCTCGAAGGCCTCCGCCAGGGGCGCAGCGGGGCCGGGCCCATCACCCAGTTCGACGCCGAACAGTTCAAGACCCAGTTCGCCTGCGAGGTGCGCGACTGGGACCCCACCACCCGTGTCGATAAGCGGGAAGCCCGCCGACAGGACCGCTACACCCTTATGGCCCTCTACACCGCCGACGAGGCCCTGGAGATGGCCGGCCTACTCGACGGAGAGGGCAATACCATCACCGGCGTCGACCCCGACCGTTCCGGCTGCATCTGGGCCAGCGGCATTGGCGGTCTGCGTTCCCTGGAAGAGCAAATCGAGATCTTCGAGCAGGGCAACGGCACCCCCCGCTACAACCCTTTTATGATCCCCCGCATGATCGCCAATATGGGGGCCGGCCACATCAGTATGCGCTATAACCTACGCGGACCGAGCTACGCCACCGTCAGCGCTTGCGCCTCGGGGGGGCACGCCCTGGCCGCGGCGGCCGACGACATTCGACTGGGCCGGGCCGACGTGATGATCACGGGCGGGTCGGAGGCCGTCATCACCAAAGTAGCCATCGGCGGCTTCAATTCCATGAAGGCCCTCAGCACCCGCAACGACGATCCGGCCACCGCCAGCCGGCCCTACGATGCCGAGCGCGATGGTTTCGTACTGGGCGAGGGCGCGGGTGCCATCGTTCTCGAAAGCCTGGAGCACGCCCAGTCCCGGGGAGCCACCATCCTGGCCGAGGTGGCCGGTTACGCGGCAACCTCGGATGCCCACCACATCTCCGCCCCCCACCCGGAGGGGTTGGGCGCCAAAGCGGCCATGGAAAGTGCCCTGCGGTACGCCGGCCTCACCGCCGAAGAGGTGGACTACATCAACACCCACGGCACCTCCACCCCCCTCGGCGATACCGCCGAATTGCGTGCCATCAAGCTGGCCTTCGGGGAGGCGGCTTACGATCTCCACATCAGCAGCACGAAGTCGATGACCGGTCATCTGCTGGGTGCGGCGGCGGCCATCGAATCCATCGCCTGCATCCTCGCCATTCGCCACGGCTTCGTGCCCCCCACCATTAACCACGTCAACGCCGATCCCGAGATCGACCCCCGTTTGGAGCTTACCTTCAACGAGGCGGTCGAAAAGCCGGTGGAGGTGGCCCTCAGCAATACCTTCGGCTTTGGCGGTCATAATTCCGCTACTATCTTTAGGCGTTTTAATGGATAGTCGATTACCGTGATAAAGGCGATACGCAGGCTGTATAACCGCTTCTTCTCCCCCGAGAAAGAATTCGTACACCGCTTACGTCGCCTGCTGGGCTTCACCCCCGCCTACCTGAACGTGTTCAAGCTGGCCTTCGCCCACAAAAGCTCCAACGACCAGCAGCAAAACAAAAAGAAGAACCCCTACGGCGGGCAGAACAACGAGCGCCTGGAGTTCCTGGGCGATGCCGTACTAGGCACCATCGTCGCCGAATACCTCTACAAGAAGTACCCCACCGCCGACGAGGGCTTCCTGACCAAGATGCGCTCCAAGATCGTCAAGCGTAAGTCGCTCAATGCCATCGGCTACGACATGGGCCTGGACGAACTGCTCAGTACCTACAACAACACCCGCATCGCCCGCTCCATGCTGGGTAATGCGGTAGAGGCCCTCGTCGGCGCGGTCTACGTGGACCGCGGCTACGTCGGTACCACTGATTTCGTCGTGCAGCGTATGCTCCGCGACTACGTGGATATCGACACCCTGGAGACCTACGACGATAACTACAAGAGCCAGCTTCTCGAACATTGCCAGAAAAGCGGGCAGCGGGTCGACTACGAGATCCTCAAGCGCTTCAAGCAGGACAAACGCGACCGCTTCCGCGTGGCCGTCAAGATCAACGGGCAGCGCATGGCCGTCGGAGAGGATTACAACAAGAAAAGCGCCGAACAGCAGGCCAGTCGCCGCGCCCTGAAGGACCTGGGGATGAACGTACCCTCCCCCTAGGTCGGACATACCTTTTCCCCCGCCGTGCGTTATGCTAGTGACCGACCCGCTCGGCCCCTTCGCTCATGCAGTTACCTTCCACCTCCCGCTGGCCCCTTTACCTCGCCGTCGTCGGACTGGCGATCGTGGTGGCTTCCGTCTGGTACACGAACCGGCTGGCCAATCAATTGGCGAAAATCGAGGAAAACTACGTTCACTTCTTCGAAACCTCGGTGCGGGATATCAATGACTTCGCCGACCCCGACGCCCAGGCCGACTTCACCATCCAGTACGAGATCATCGGCAGCAACACCACCATCCCCGCCATCCTGGCCCGGCGCAACGGCGGCTACGACGATGCCATGAACTGGGGCGGGCGGGAGTCCGACACCGCCTACATCCTAGAGCAACTCGAGGAACTGAAGGCCAGCGGTAAGCCGCCTATCGAGATGCCCTACGGCGGGCTGATGTACTTCGGCACCTCCAGCCTCATCCAGAAACTCCGCCTCTTCCCCTACGTCCAGCTAGCCCTCATCGGTACCTTCGTCGTCATTGGTATCTTCGGCATCAACCAGGCCCGCCGCGCCGAGCAGAACCGCGTATGGGTCGGCCTGGCCAAGGAAACCGCCCACCAGCTCGGCACCCCCATCAGCGCCCTCCTGGGCTGGGTGGAGCACCTGCGCGCGATGTACGCCGAAGACGCGGACATCAACGAGGTGTCCAACGAACTCGAGAAGGACGTGCAGCGGCTCGAAATGGTCGCCAACCGCTTCAGCAAGATCGGCGCCAAACCCGAACTCGACCCCGTCAACATCTACGCCGAACTCGCCAAGTGCCGCGCCTACATGGAAAAGCGGGCCCCCCGCCGGGTCACCTTCGACTTCCCCGATGCCGAATCCGGTGACCTGCCCGTCGCCATCAACCCCTTACTCTTCGACTGGGTCATCGAGAACCTCCTCCGCAACGCCCTCGATGCCATGGACGGGCAGGGCCAAATCAGCAGTTCCGTGCAGGAGCGCGACGGCAAGGTCGTTATCGACATCAGCGACACCGGCAAGGGCATCGAATCCCGTAACATCCGCCGCGTTTTCAACCCGGGCTTTACCACTAAGAAGCGGGGCTGGGGACTGGGCCTCAGTCTGGTCAAACGCATCATCGAGGAGTACCACCGAGGCCGTATCGTCGTGGCCCACTCCGAGGTCGATAAGGGAACGACCTTCCGCATCACCCTTCCCCGCGCCACTACGCTAACATGAGTTCCGACATCATCATCGCCATCGCTACGCCACCGGGGGCGGGTGCCATCGGCATCGTTCGCCTGAGCGGAGCGGGATGCATCGACTTGATAAATCCCTTCTTCGATGGTCGCGATTTGCTAGACGCGCCAGCCCGCTACGCTCATTTTGGGGTGCTGCAGGATGCCGGGGAAGAGCCGATCGACGAGGTTCTCCTTACCCTCTACCGGGCTCCCCATTCCTACACGGGAGAAGACGCGGTGGAGATCAGCTGCCACGCCAGCCCCTACATTCTCCAGCGGGTGTTGGAGTTGGGCGCGGACGCAGGTGCAAGGCTGGCCGGACCGGGAGAGTTCTCCCAACGTGCCTTCCTGAACGGAAAACTCGACCTGAGTCAGGCCGAAGCCGTGGCCGATCTGATCGCTTCCCGCTCGGCTGCGGCCCACCGATTGGCCCTGGGTCAACTGCGGGGGGGAGTCAGCAACGAGATCACCGAACTGCGGGCTAAACTGATCGACTTCGCCAGCCTGATCGAGTTAGAATTGGACTTCGGCGAGGACGACGTCGAATTCGCGGACCGCGAGCAACTGCGACAACTGGTTTCGGGCATCCGCCAGCGGATCGAGCAGCTTACGACCTCCTTCCGCCTCGGAAACGCCATCAAGGAGGGCGTAGCCACGGTCATTGCCGGCCGCCCCAATGCCGGTAAGTCGACCCTCCTCAATGCCCTGCTCAACGAAGATCGGGCCATCGTCTCCGACATCCCCGGTACGACTCGCGATACCATCGAAGAGGCCGTCAACATCGGCGGCATCACCTTCCGCCTCATCGACACGGCCGGCATCCGCGACGCTACCGATACCGTAGAGGCAATGGGCGTGGAGCGCACTCTGCGGGAGGTCGCGGTAGGCCAACTGTTGATCTACGTCTTCGACATCATCGACACCGACCCGGCCAGCCTGACCGCCGACCTCGACCGCCTCTACCGCCCCGAACTCGAGCTGGTAGTGGTAGCCAACAAGATGGACCTGAACCCCTACACGAAGTACGTTCACTACTTCGGGCCGGACTACTCCGGCAAGTTCGCCGTCCCCCCCGAACGCTTCGTACCCATGATCGCTAGTGAGGGCAGTAACCTGTCCTACCTGCGCGAAACGCTACTGAACGTCGTCACCCAGGGCAAGGGCTACGATGCCCAGGAGCTCATCCTCAGCAATGCCCGCCACTACGCCTCCCTGACCCGCGCCGACGAGGCCCTGGCCCGGGTGCTCGACGGGCTGGAATCCGGCCTGTCCCCTGACTTGGTAGCCATGGATATCCGACAGAGTCTCCGCGACCTCGGTGAGATCACCGGCGAGATCACGACCGACGATCTACTCGGGAATATTTTCTCGAATTTCTGCATCGGGAAGTGAATCCCTGCGTGTGCATGTACGATTAGTTTACAGGTATCGCTCTTCCAGACGTCGCATTGCTTCCGCCAAAGCATCGCTATTGACGCAGCTATACACGATCCGTAGCCAGCCTTCCTCCGGTTGCCCCAGTCCTCCGGGCGCGGTCAATAGCACGCCGGTATCCCGGAACAGCCCTTCCCAAAAGTCATCCGCGGTCTGCCCTCCGAGGAAGCCGCCGAAGTCAGCCCAAACAAATAAACTCCCCCGGGCGTGGCGGTAGGGTACGCCGATCCGGTCCAAGGCGGTCGTTACCGTAAGGTATGCCTCGGTCAATAATTCCTGATTGCGGCTTTGGTATGCGGTGATCCATTCGCTATTCACCAGCAGTTCGCTAAGCAGCCATTGCAGCATATTACTGACCTGGTGGGGCGCATTGTAATTGGCGTAGGCGGTACGGAAGGTCTCGTTATGGGTATACAGCAGCCCGACCCGCATCCCCGAGATCCCGAAATCCTTACTGAAGGAATACCACCAGTGCAGGTAGGGACTGTCGCGACGGACCAGAAGCGGTAACACCGAAGTGAACGGAGCATTATTCGGTACCCGGTCCCGGTCGAATTGGCTCAGCGCATAGATCTCGTTCACAATCAAATGAATCGTACGCTCCTCACACCAGTCCGCAAAGCTCACCAGCTGCTCCTCCGAATACACCGCCCCCGTCGGGTTATCCGGTTGGGTCAGCACCAGCATCCGGAAGCGATCCCCGATTTCCCCGTAGGCCGCTTCCAACTCCCTGGTGGATAACGGATGAAACTCTCCGTCCCAGTCGTCCGCATACCGTTGAATATCGTACCGCTCCAGTTTCGCCTTCCCCTCTATATCGGGGGTATAGGCCTGGTAGGCCGGAGCCGGAAACACGGCAACGTCACCGGGATCGCCGAGGCAGAACGCCGAAAGTTCCACCACCGCCGTTGCACCTGCGCTCGCGCAAAAACCCTCCGCCCGCAACGCGCAACCCGCAATATGCTTACCCACGAAAGCCGCCACCGCCTCCCGGAAAACGGGCTGCCCCGCCAGGGGAGAGTAGGCCGCCAGCCAGTCCGGCCATTCTTGTTTCGTGGCAATGGCGCGCAACTTCTCCCGCATCTCCTCCCACTGCAGCAAATTTTCGGCGATACAGAGCGTGATGGCTCCCCCGGTATTCTTCGCCGAGTAGGTATTTTCCTGCGCTTCCTGAAACAGATCGAGATCGGAACGGAGGGGCTGATTGGCTTTTCGTTGGCCTCTTTTGGAAAGGGTCATGTCGTACAAGTTGGCCCACGGAGTGCCTGCGGCTCGCATAGAGGAATGCACGGAGGAAGCACGGAGGCCGCACGCCTCTCTGTGTTCACCTCCGTGCATCCCTTTGTGCTCGTCCGCAGGACGCCCGGTGGGTAGTAGATTATATTTCGAAATCCAACGCCCGCCGCAGCTCCCCCGAATCCCGCTGCTGCACCAGCTCCCGGTATTGTTCTTCATTAAAGCGGTACAGCGTCGCCGGCCGGTGGGGCACGTTCTCCTGTCTGCCCACTTCCTCGAGGATGCCGGTACGCATGATACGGGTGCGGAAATTCCGCTTGTTGAAGCCGGGCACGCCCAGTACCGTCTCGTAAAGCGCCTGCAGCTGGGCCAGCGTAAACTCCTGCGGCAGTAGCTCGAAACCGATGGGCTCGTAACGCACCTTGGCCCGCAACCGGCTCGTGGCTTTGTCGATGATATCGGCGTGGTCGAAGGCCAGTTCCGGTAGCTCGTTCAGCGGATACCATTCCGCTTCGGCGGCATCGGAGGAGGCCACGGCCGGGTGGTCGGTCAGGTTCACCAGGGCGAAGTAGGCTACGCTGATGACCCGTCCGCGGGGGTCGCGACCCGGTGTGCCGAAGGTGTACAACTGCTCTACGAAAAGGTCCTTCACCCCGGTTTCTTCCTCCAGTTCGCGCAAGGCGCTGGTTTCCAGGTCCTCCTCCATCTCCACGAATCCGCCCGGTAGTGCCCACTGCCCCCTGAAGGGGTCGCTGCCCCGTTGAATAAGTAACAGGCGTAGGTCAGGGCCGCCGTCGTAGCCGAACACCACCACGTCTACGGTGACGGCGGGGCGGGGGTATTTATAGCTGGGCACGGGTCAGGTATTGAAGAGGTCAAGTTGTTGCCGCCGCAGTTCGGGGCTGGGGCCGTGGGGGAAGTTAGCCATATCTACCGCATTCCACCGCCGCCAGTTGCGTAGGGCGCGGACGCGGGTGCGGGGTAAATCGGAAAAGTCCGTCACCAGCTCCCCTGAGCTCATTATGGGCCGCAGCAGTTCCTCGGTCCGAACGCTTCCCGGAGGTGGGGGAGGGGGTGGGCCGAACTGATCGTAGATCGCCGCCCCATGGGGGGTGTCTTTTTCGTCGTAGTAGCGCAGTACCCCCAGCCGCCCGGGGAAGCTGGACTTGGCCGCCGTCTCCGAGCGCTTGACTTTTCCCTGCCAGGTTCCTGCTTTATCCTGTACGGCCGCGAGTTTGTACACCCCGCCGAGGGCCGGCTGGTCGTGGGCCGTCGCCAGTCGGGTGCCGATGCCCCAGACGTTGATGCGGGCGCCCCGCTCCTTCAGTTCTCTGATGGCGTATTCATCCAGGCGGTCACTGGCTACGATGGCGGCTTCCGGGAAGCCCGCTTCGTCCAGCAGCTCACGTGCCTGTACGGATAGGTCGGCCAGATCACCACTATCCAACCGGATACCGCGGAGTTCGTGCCCGTGCTGCCGCATCGCCCGGCCTACCTGAATGGCATTCCTCACCCCCTCCAGGGTATCGTAGGTATCGACCAGGAAGGTGCAGTTGTCGGGCATCGCTTCGGCGTAGGCCTCGAAGGCAGTTACCTCATCGGGGAAAACCATGACCCAGCTGTGGGCGTGGGTACCCCGGACGGGGATGCCGTAGTAGCGCCCCGCCCAGACGTTGCTCGTTCCATCGCATCCTCCGAGATAAGCCGAACGGGAAGCGGTGAGCCCGCCGTCGATGCCCTGGGCGCGGCGTAGCCCGAATTCCAGTACCGGGTCTTCGCCGGCGGCAGCCTTTATGCGGGCGGCCTTGGTGGCGATGAGGGTGGAGAAGTTCATCACGGTGAGCAGGGCCGTTTCCAGGAGCTGGGCCTGGGCGAGAGGGGCTTCAATGCGTACTAGCGGTTCGTGGGGCAGTACGATCTCACCTTCGGAAACGGCGTATACGTCGCCGGTAAACCGCAATCGCTGTAGGTAATTCAGGAACGACTCCCGAAAGAGAGTCCGGCCGCCGGCCCCCTTCAACCGGCCGAGGTACTGCACATCATCTGCACTAAAGCGGAAATTCCGGATCAGGTCGATGGCCAGGGGCAGTCCGGCAGCTAGCGCGAAGCCCCCACCGAAGGGCGCCTTTCGGTAAAAAAGATGAAAGATGGCCCGCCGCTCGTGGATTCGCTGTTGGTGGTAGCCGGCCGCCATAGTCAGTTGATAGAGATCGGTGAGCATCCCGAAGTCGGGCCGGTAGATACGAGGAAGTGCGGAAAGGGACACTTAGTTTAGTTTTAAAACTAAGGTACGGAAAATCTGGCTACCGTACAACTTTGGGGATGGTTTCCGTTTACCTTCCTATACGCTATAACTATGTTTCGACTGACTAAGCGCTTTTGGATTATTCAGCTATTCGGCTTGTTAATCCTCTTTTTATTTGCTTACCGGCCCTTCGCGGAGGAAGGGGTGAATGTCCTTTTAGGCTTTGTGTTGTTGGCGGCGATGGAATACTGGCAGTGGCGAAAACGTTAGCCCTTGCTACCCACCCCGGCCGACGGGCCAACCTCCGCTCGCGCTGCGTAAGGCCCGGCGGACGGGGCCAGCGCCAGCCATCGGCCGGGGCTAACGCAACCGATACCCCACAATCAGCGAGCTAAGCTCATATTCTGAATCCCAAAACAGGTAAGTTTGCAGGATTTCCCGACTCAGGTAATGACGGAGTTCCAGGGACCACCGCTTGCCAACCGCAAGACCTGCGCTGCCGCCGAAGGACATTCGGCCCGGTAAATGAAGCCGGTCTCCTACCTCCCCGTTCGACTTCCTGTACTCAAAAGACGAACCGAGAGGGAGGTTGATCGCCGCAAGCAAGTTGAGGTGGAGCTGTAGTTTATCGGAGAGAAAGAATTGATGCTGAATCCCGGCCGCGAGCTCTAAAGCAGTGTAGGACACCTCGGCGGCCAGGGGCTCACCTCCCCCCGCATCGTATCTGGTCGACTTACTGCCGCTGAATCTGCGGAGGGTGGGCTCCGCAAAAACCATCCATTTACCGCGGTTAAACGGCAGAACGTACCCAAGCTGCACCCCGATCGCCGGGCTCACGACGGCACTGAAGTCGGCGGAAGCCGCTGGGTATAAATTTCCGGTTACTTCCAGTGATTGACGCTCCACCCGTGGCCGGAGACTGAGGCGGAACGAAGCGGAACGGTCCGGCTGTAGCACCCGGTAGGGGAGGTTTGCGCATTCGTGGTAGGCCGCGAAAAGTGTAATGAGTTCACGCTCCAGATAATCGGTGTTCAGGACCTGCTTCGCCGATAGTTCGGAACAGCCTAGTAGGGTGAGCAACTGCTCCTGGTAGGCGTTATTCTCGGCAATTCGTTTCCTGCCGGTGAGGTACGACCGCTGGACGAATTGGCGAAGCGAATCACTACCTTCCTGGTAGAAGTAGCGAACCATCCCGCCGGCCCGGTAAACATACAGGGAGATGGTTCCATCTACCAGTTGTCGGAGCAGGAGGGTATCCGTCGACCAATCGGGATTAGGATTCGAAGTCAACTGATCCGCCCGCCCGGAAGATTGGTCTACCCTCACTCCTGAACGGATAAAGCGAAACATCCCGCCACTGCCGAACTCCCGAAGCTCGTCCACCCATTTCACCACGGGGGAGGCATTTTCGTCGTCTTTGACGCGAATGGAGGATGGCGTCTTTTTCCAGTCCAGGTCCTTGATCAGGACGTCCCGGCGTTCCCCGTTCCGGGTAACCATGTACCCCTCTACGTAGGTGATCTGGGCTGAGGCCCGTTGGGTAAGTAGGGCGAGTACCAACGGCATCAGAATAGTTACGGCAGACCGGAATGGGGCAGAAAGGGGGAAAGTAGGCATGTAGTAATATAAATTAGACACACTCTCGTGTCATACGTGGCGACCACAATTTAACGGTCCCTTTTACTAGTTCAAGGTACTCACCCTAGCTGACTACTGCTCGAGCTCAAGGGTACAGCATATACCGTTTACGCATTTCGGTATACGCTTCCAGCTCTTTAGCCCAGCTCTTCCGTATGTCCTCCTCCGTTGCCCCCGCTTCGATCATCTTTCGGAGCTCGTCCGAGCCGGCCAGCAGATCGAAGAAGTCGGGGCGGGTGAAGAAGGTGACGCCTTTCCCGGATAGCTCATCGTACGACTGTAGCAGCGGACCCAAATTCAGGGAGTCGATGCGGTAAGCGGCGGCCGGCTCCGTACTCAGGTCGTAGCCGTGGCATTCCTCTCCGTTCAGCTTGGGGTCAGCCGAGCCGGGGCCGGGGCGGGGGGTGAAGGTGGCCGGCCCGGAGGTCAGTCGGGGATGGCCGTAGAGCTGGAACTGCCGGTCGGTGCCGCGGCCGACGCTCAGCGCCGTGCCCTCGAAGAAACAGAGGTGGGGGTAGAGGTAGATGCTGCGTTGATTGGGCAGGTTGGGGGAGGGGGGGACGGGAAGTTCGTAGCTACTCGCGTGGGTATAGTCGGGACAGAGTTGCACCTCCAGTTCGCAGACCAAATTATCCTCCAGCCAGCCCTCTCCATTCACCATACGGGCGTATTCACCGACCGTCAGTCCGTGAACTACCGGGATGGGATCGAGCCCGACGAAGCTCTTGAAGCCGGGCTGGCGCAATGGTCCGTCGACGTAGTGACCGTTTGGGTTGGGGCGGTCCAGGATCAGCACCGGCTTGCCGTAGCGGGCGGCGGACTCCATCACGTAGTGCAGCGTGGAGATGTAGGTATAAAAGCGGGCCCCCACGTCCTGAATGTCGAAGACGATGAGGTCAATATCGGCCAGGTCGTCGAGCGTCGGCTTCTTGCTACGGCCGTAGAGGGAACGGATGGGCAGCCCCGTGCGGGTATCTACGCCATCTTTGATCTGGGCCCCGGCGTCGGCGTCTCCGCGAAAGCCATGTTCGGGAGCGAAGATGCGGCGGACGTTCTGCCCGAGCGCCAGTAGCGTATCGACGAGGTGGGTGCCGTCGGCGAGCACGGATGTCTGATTGACGACCAGACCCAACTTCTTGCCGGCCAGCTTGGGGAGGTAGCTTTCCGGTTCGAAGGCCGCCGGGGTGGGGCTGATCGTAGCGGATTCACTGGTGTCGGCGGCCGGTAAGTTTACGCTTGGGCTTGCACCTGCGCCCGCGCCCGGATTAAAACAATTTGCGGTAAGTGCTAAGCAAAAACAAAAACTTAGGGCTACCTTGGCCATTCCGGGAAATTTGGGGGACTGCCGCCCGAGACGGAGCCTGATATGAGTAAGCGAGAATACGCGATCGTCGACATCGAAACCACCGGAGGACGTGCCTCCCGGTCGCGGATCACCGAGATCGGCATTGTGATCTTCGACGGCGAAAAGGTAACGGAAACCTTCGAGACGCTATTGGACCCCGAGCAGTATATCCCGGCCGGGATCGTGGAACTGACGGGCATCACCCAGGAGATGGTGCAGGGGCAGCCGAAGTTCTACGAGGTCGCCAGGCAGATCGTGGAACTGACCGAGGGGCGCATCTTCGTGGCCCATAACGCGAAGTTCGACTACGGTTTTATTCGGGCCGAGTTCGGCCGACTGGGTTACACCTATTCGCGGCGCCAACTCTGTACGGTACGGCTGACCCGCAAGTGCTTCCCCGGATTGCGGAGCTATAGCCTCGGCAATCTCATCAAACACTTCGGCTTCGAGGTCGACGCCCGCCACCGTGCCCTCGCGGATGCCAAGGCGACCACCGACCTGCTGGCGCTCTGTCTGGCCGGGGAGGACTGCGCCAAAGAAGCCAAGAAGCTCATCAACTACGGCATCAAGGAAACCCGCCTGCCGAAGCAGATCAAACTGGAGCAGATCACCGAACTGCCGGAAGAGACGGGGGTCTACTACTTCCACGATGCGAACGGGGATGTCGTTTACGTTGGCAAGAGCAACAACATCCGCAAACGGATCGCTCAGCACTTCAGCGACCACACTACGAAGGGCAGCCGCATCGCCGAAAAGGTGGCCGACATCACCTACGAAATTACCGGCAGTGAACTCGTCGCCCTCCTGCTGGAAAGCGAGGAAATCAAACGACTGCAACCCCGCATCAACCGGGCCAGTCGCGGCAAGCGCTTCAACTACGCGATTCACAGCTACCTGAACGAGCGGGGCTTCCGCTGCTTTGACGTCGTCCGCAACTCCGCCCAGGCCCGCAAGGAGCTCGACATCATCAGCGAATACCCCAGTCTGAGCCGGGCGAAGGGGCGACTGAATTTCGTCCGCAAGCACCTCGAACTCTGTAGCGCCTTCACGAACATCTACCCAAGCCGCGGGGCCTGCTTCCACTATCACCTCAAGCAGTGCCGGGGCGGCTGTGCCGGTCAGGAAGAACCCGAACACTATAATCTGCGCGCGGAAGACGCCCGCTTGCACCTGCGTAACGTCTTCGACGACGACTTCCTCCTCTTCGATACCGGACGCACCCACGACGAAATGAGTGTGATCCTAGTAGAAGACGGAAAGTACCAGGGATACGGCTTTGTCGAGAAGGAGTTCTGCGATGACCTATCCGTGGCGATCGATAGCGTGAAGCGGTCAGTCACGTATCCGGATACGGCGAGGATCATTCAGCGGTATGTATCGGAGAAAGGAGGCAAGATGGTGAGTCTGGAGAGTGGGAAGGTGGTGAGGTAGTGCGCTCGCTTTGCTCGCTTGTAGTCGGCTCTGCCGGGTAGTGCGCTCGCACGCTCGCTTTTAGATGCTTTGCTGGGGTGGATGTGGTGCTGAGTTAGACGGGCGGTACGAACAGCGACTAAAAGGGCGAAGCCCGCACTCCTCCGGCGAAGCCGACTACAAGCAAGCGAAGCGAGCGCACTAACGCTTCTTAAACGGAATTCTCAACATCGTCCCAATATGCTGATGATGACCCTCCTCCATATGCGTATCGACGCCGTAGCGGAGTTGGGAGTTATCGAGTTCGGAATAGGTGCCGAAGAGTCTGTCCCAAAAGCTGAAGATGTTGCCGTAATTCGTGTCCGTGTAGGGGAGCTCGAAGTGGTGGTGAACGCGATGCATGTCGGGAGTGACGAAAATCAAGCCCAGCGACCGATCAATCCAGCGGGGGACGGTGATGTTGGCGTGATTGAACTGACTCAGTACGACGCTCATGCTTTGGTAGAGGAAGACGAGCCAGATGGGAGCACCGAGTAGTACAACCGCCAGGGTAGTGAAGGCGAAGCGGATGACGCTTTCCCCCGGGTGGTGGCGGTTGGCGGTGGTGGTGTCCACGTTCTGGTCGGTGTGGTGGACGAGGTGGAAACGCCAGAAGAGGGGGACGCGGTGCTCGGTCCAGTGCGCGAGGTAGGCCCCGAAGAAGTCAAGCAAGAGCAGGCCGACGATCGCCATGGCCCAGAGGGGAAACTCGATCCACTGCAGGATGCCAAAGTCAGCCGCCACCGCCCACTGGCTGCCCCGCACCAGGATGAAGGCCAGCACGAAGTTGACCACGATGGTCGTGAAGGTGAAGAAGAAATTGATGCCGGCGTGCTTCCATTTCCGGTACTCGGCCGTGAAGAGGGGGACGGCGCTCTCTAGGAGCCAGAAGATGGTCAGTCCACCCACCAGGATCAGGGTGCGGTGGCTACTGGGTATGGTCTCGAAGTACTGAATGATCGCTTCCATCCCCCGAAGATACACGGCCGATCCTATTCCGCGGGGTAACTTGGCGGACACAAGCCCCCGGTGCCGTGAAGCGACTTTTCCTGAGCGAACGGGCCATGCTGACCACCGTCGTGCTCAACGCGGCCGTCATCTTCGCCCTCTATTTCCCCAGTCTGCGCGACGACCCGTGGCTGCTGACACTCGATCATGCCTTCATCCTCTTTTTCCTCGTGGAGATGATTGTGAAGTTGGCCGTGCTCAAACCGCGCCCCTACTTCCGCAACGGCTGGAACCGCTTCGATTTCTTCATTGTGATCGGTAGCCTGCCGGTGCTCTTCCTCGCGGTATTCGATGTGCCGGATACGACGCTTTTGGTACTGCTGCGGTTGTTTCGCCTGGTGCGGTTGGTCCGTTTCCTGCGCTTCGTGCCCAATATCGATCAGGTGGTGAACGGGCTGGGCCGGGCACTCAAGTCATCCGTACTCATTTTGGGGGCGCTCATTTTTTTGAACGTGCTGCTGGCGTTGGTCACCTGCCATTTTTTCGCCGACTCCGCCCCCCAGTATTTCGGCGATCCGCTCATCTCGATCTATAGTATTTTCCAACTCTTTACGCTGGAGGGGTGGAATGACATTCCGGCGGCTATTACGCGCGGCAGTGATAGCGCCCTGACGACCGGGATGACGCGTTTCTACTTCGCCGTGGTGGTCGTGATCGGCGGCATTTTCGGAATCGGGCTAGCCAACGCCGTCTTCGTCGACGAGATGA
>CAZKPE010000010.1:0-39976 GCA_964554545.1 uncultured Lewinella sp. | reverse complement strand
CGGTCGAGGGGAACGTCCGCTATCCGGCCGAACCAGTCCAGTTGTTTGAAAAACGACTTACAGAAAGTAGCGCTACTCTTTATCTCTACGGCTCGCAGTAGACCCCGGTGGGCGAGTAGCATATTAATTTCGTGCCGGGCGTTATCGCGCCAGTAGAAGAGGGGGGGTACGTCGCGATCGTAAATTCGGGGGTACCCACCCTGAAAGATCAGGGTGTTTTGCGTCACGTTATCGGGCAAATGGTCGCGTAGCTCCCGGTAACTAAGGGGGTGAAGATATACTTCGCACGGTCACCTTAAGTGATTTTTGACTTGCTCTTTTCCCGCCCGGCGGCGTTGCAAAGCCTCGCCGACGCTACGGCGTCGCCTACGTTTTGCGCCTACCCGGACGAAAAAATAGCGGCGTCAAATTTTCACATCTGATGACCGCGCGAAGTATAGAATATGGCGGTACGACCGGCGAGTGTCTGGCTCACGCTTTCCATCATAAGCATGTTGTGCGAACCGCTCAGAATAAAACAGGCTTGCCGATCGTCGTCCACAATGTCCTGGATGTAGGATAGGAGCTGCGGTCTGCGCTGTACCTCGTCCAGGACCATCTTGTGCCCGTAGTCCCGGAACAGTCCCCTCGGATCGCTGGAAATCCGATCGAACACGTCCGGATTTTCCAGCGAGAAGTAGGGCAGCGTGGGGAAAAGTTTTTTAATCAGCGTCATCTTGCCACTTTGCCGGGGACCGGTAATGGTAAGCACCGGGAACTTACCAACGAGGTTCAGGATGGCGGGCTCGATGTTGCGGGGGATCATACGGTAAAATAACGAACTCTTACAAATTGCAGAATACACCCAGCATATTGTAAGGTTATATTTCCACATTTTAAAAAGTCTACCTACGATACCCCATGGTTGTCCCTGGCCGGCCCCCCGCGCCGCCGCCCCCCCCACCTAACGCGCTAACAGTCTGGTAAGGGACGGCGATACGGATGACATCCACCTCCCGCGCCTTGCCCCAGCTCCCGCCCATGTACACGAACTTGGCTTGGTTGGGAACAGCTCGGCGGGGCGGTCGGCGTCCTGATCGGCCATCCGTTGCCACTTGTCGCGGGAGAGTCGCAGCAATTCGCTGCCTACGGATGCCCGGGCGTCGATGGCGTCATACTTTTCCTGGGGTTCCGTCTCCTTCCATTCGGTCGGGGCATTGCCGCTGATGGCCAGGTATACGACTCCCTCGTCGGGCGTAGCGCCGTGCCAGTGTTCCACGCCGGGGGTGCAGCGCACGATATCCCCTTTACGCACTACCCGCACGGGGCGGTCCCGCTCCTGGTAGTAGCCCACGCCATCGGTGATGATGAGCTGCTGGCCCGCGGGGTGGAGGTGCCAGTCGAGCTTCGCGCCGGGGGCGGAGGTGGCTACCGCGAGGTGGTAATCGTAGCAATCCGTGGTGTCGGTGGGGACGTAGAGTCAGATATCGCCGGTGTGGTGGACGTTTTCGGCCTTGAATCCTAGCGGGAAAATGCGAGCGGTTTGGGCGGAGGTCAGGGCCGGAACGAGGCAGAAAAGGAGGAGCAGGTAGCGAATCATGGGAGATTGCGGTTTAGGGCGGCGGGGCGCAGGTGTGAGCAACCCCGGATGTATTCATCGGGTTATTCCCGTATATTCTCCCGTCATGCAGTACGATCTCGTCACCAAAATTCTCGAGCACCCCACTCCGGAGCGTATCTGGAAGGAAGTAGTCGCAACGCTGGAGGCTGAAAAAACGGCGCGTGCCGCCTTCCGGGAATGGCTGAAACCCGATACGAAGGCTGAGTTTATCAGCGGAGAAATTATTATGCACTCACCGGCCAAACGGCGGCATAATCAGGCGACCAAACATATCGCTTCACTTATCGACTTATTCATATCGACTCGTAACTTGGGAGAAGTCGCTATTGAAAAGGCACTGATCGAATTAACCCGTCACGATGTAGAACCTGACATCTGTTTTTGGAACCAAGAAACGGCCGACGGCTTCAACGACGACATGAACGTCTACCCACCGCCGGACCTGGTCGTGGAGGTACTCTCTAAGTCCACGGAAGGACGCGATCGCGGCGTTAAGAAGGATGCCTACGAGGCGGACGGCGTGCGCGAGTACTGGCTGGTCGATCCACAAGCGCAAACGGTGGAGGTATACGAGTTAGCGAAAAACAAGCACGGCCGCCGGGTCTTCGTACTGCGCGAAACCTACGGGGTCGAGCAAATGCTGGTTTCGCCCTTATTGCCGGGCTTTTCGGTTTCCCTGCGCGCTTTCTTCGAACCCAATGCCCGCGACGCGGCCGTCCGCAACCTACTCGCGCAGTAGTCGCCCGAAAAAGTCCATCGTCCGCCCCCACGCCAGTTGGGCCGCGTCGAAATCGTAGCGTGGCGTCGAGTCATTGTGAAAGCCGTGGTCGACCCCCGGATACAGGTGGGCACTGTACTCCTTGCCGTTTTCCTGCAGCGCACGGGCGTAATCCGGCCAGCCGGCGTTCACCCGCTCGTCTCCCCCGGCAAAGTGCAGCAGAAGTGGGGCTTGAATGCTTGCTACCTCGCTATCCTCCGGCTGGGAGCCGTAGAAGGGGACGGCCGCACCTAAGTCCGGCAGTCGCACCGCCATCATATTACTGACCCAACCGCCGAAACAGAACCCGACCACCCCGACCCGGCCGGTGCTCTCCTCGTGGTCGCGCAGGTAGCGGTAGGCGGCGATGAAGTCCTGTAGCATCTCCTCGCGATCGCGTTTTCGTTGCAGTTCCCGCCCCTCGTCGTCGTTGCCGGGGTAGCCGCCCAGGGGGGTGAGGGCATCGGGGGCCAGTACCAGGAAGCCCTCAAGGGCGGCGCGGCGGGCTACGTCCTCGATGTGGGGGTTGAGCCCGCGGTTTTCGTGTACGACCACGATGGCCGGCCGGCGCTTAGTTTTCCCGGCGGGACGGGTAAGCAAACCCTTCATCTCACCACCACCACCGTCGGGCGAGTCATAGCTGACGGTCTCGCTGCGCAGCCGTTCGTCATCGGGCTGCACCTGTAGGGTGTTCTCGTAGTCGGGCAGCACCGAGCGCAGCAACAGGGGAACGGTGATGCCCCCCACAGCGAAGGCCGATAGCCGGTCGATGAAGGTGCGGCGGTCCATGCGGTTGTGGGCGTAGTCGTCGTAGAGGGAAAAAACCCGGCGGTCGATCTGCGATTTATCGAGCTTGTGCATGCAGGCGGGGGAGGTTTGGGCAGGTCAAGGTAAGCAAGGGCCGTAAGAATAGGCAGCGGGCGGTCCCGATAGCTATCGGGACAGGTGCCAGCGATGAACTGAAAATGAAGATGATCCGTATCTTCCGATGATATACCAAACTACCATGCCCTGCCCCTTCCCCGGAATGGACCCCTTTATCAAAATGGAAGAATGGCAACACTTCCACGTCGGAATGACCGTAGAAATTGCCCGTCAGATCGGTCCTCAGCTACCTGATCACTACGAACTGTCTGCGGAAATGTTAGTGAAAGATGTCGACGAACCTGAGGAGCGGGCCGGTCGTCACTCCTACCGACCTGATGTAGGTATCACCCTCACCGATTCCGAAGAAAGCATCGTCAACGATTCCGGTGGTGCGGTGACCCTCACTCCACCCACGAAGCGCTACGCGACACCCATTCGCAAACAGCGCCACCTGATCCTGCGTGACCGGCGCGATCACCGGATTGTGACGGCTATTGAAGTCTTGTCTCCATCCAACAAAGGCAAGGACCTACGCCAGCATCTCCAAAAGCTGGACACTTTTTGGCACAGCGGCGTAACCACCATAGATATCGATCTGCTACGCAACGGTACCAATCCCTACCATAGCGGTGACCCAGATATCGACGAGTACTGGCCGTCCGCACCCTATCACGTCGTCACCACCGAGCCCGATCGCACCACTTCCGTCTGGGCCATCGGACTGACGGAGCAGCTTCCGACTATCCCCATTCCACTCAGCTACCCCGACCCCCCGGTAGTGCTCGAGTTGCAACGAGCCTTTACCGAACTGTACGCCTACTCTACCTACCGCAAGCGGACGATAGAGGGGCTGGAAAGGCTGCGGCCACCCCTGGATAAAGAGGAAGAGCAACTATTACGGACGTTTCTGGAGTAGAAAGGTCGGCTCAGGCAGGGGAACCTAGCCGGCATCTCACAACTGCTTAGCCACCAGGTAGCCCGAGGTGCCGTTCAGGCCGGGGCCGGGGTGGGTGCTGGCGCCGATGTGGTAGAGGTTCTTGATGGGCGTTTCGTGACCACGCAGTGCGGGAAGCGGCCGCCAGAAGAGGAACTGATCGAGACTGGCCGCTCCACTGTAGGGGTCCCCGTTGACGAGGTTGACGTTCCGTTTGGCCAGTGCCGCCGGATGAATGATGTTTCTTTCGAGGATACTGTCCTTGAAGCCGTGCAGTTGCTCGTCGAGACGGTTAATGGTCCGATCGGCGTAGGCGCGGGCGATGTCGTCGGTCCACTCTCCGTGGCACTTGATCTGACCGGCCTCGTCACCGAGCGGGCTGCCGGGTAACTCCTGCAACTGGATCCAGATGGTCCACTTACCTTCCGGTGCGCGACTGGGATCGAGGGCGGTGTGCTGACCGACAACAATGGTCCCCGCTTCGGGGAGCAGGCCGTTGAGGGCGGCATTGACCGCGCGACTGACGCCATTGAGCCCGGGGGTAAGGTGTACCATGCCAGTCTGGAGCAGACGCTCGTCGGGCCAGACGGGCGGCCGATCTAGGGACAGTTGTATCTGCATATTGCCCCGTCCGTAGCGGTAGTGAGTGGCATCGTCTTTCACCTTGTCCGGCACTTCACCTTCGGGTAGCAACTGCTGATACAGTGCGGTAGGCGTGACGTTAGCCAGCACGGCATCGGCTTCGTGGTGAACCCCGTTGACGGTCAGTCCGCTCAGCCGGCCACCGGCGGCGGTGATGCCATCGACATTGGCGTTGAGGTGAACTTGTCCGCCGTTCTTTTCGATGATGTTGACCAGCACCTTAACTAATTCCGAGCCACCGCCCCGGGGAACGGGCATCCCGGTTTGCTCGAAGCTGGCGAAGATCACCCGCAGCATCAGGCTACTGGCTTGGTTATCGGGGCCGAGGCCCGTGTGGAGCACCCAGGATGCCAGGAGTGCCTTGTTGAGGTCGCTACTGAAGGTATTGTCGAGCCATTTGCGGGCATCGGGGAGAGCTTCGCCCAAGAATTCCAGTAAGCCGGTGGGGCCGAGGTCCCAGAGCCCCCTGGCGGCGAGGCCTATCCCTCCGGTCGACCACAGCTCGGTACCCAGCAGCCCGAAGACCAGCTCGGCATGCTCGTCGAATTTAGCCATGGCCGCGGCGTAGGCATCTCCGTCGCCCGCCGCCACGCGATTCATTTCGGCCACCGCATCTTCCCGCTTACGGTGAAAGACGGTGCTGCTTCCGTCGGGTAGCAGGATTCCGGTGGGCAGGTCCGTGTTGAGATAGGTAAGTCCGTTTTCTTCCAGCAATTCCCGGTACTCCTGGTAGAAGGGGCCGGTAGTGAACAGGGGGTGGAAGCCGGAGTAAATCTCGTGCTTGAAGCCGGGTACGCTAAGCTCCTTCGTCAGGATATTGCCACCGGCGTGCGCACTACGCTCGTGTACCTGGACGGCGTGGCCCTTGAGTGCCAGGACGACGGCGGCACAGAGGCTGTTGATGCCGGAGCCGATGATGTGGATGCTTTTGGCCATAGGGTAAGGGTGATTTTATTTTTTAGGCCGGCCGAAGTCGGGGAAGGGGATGTAGGTATTGTCTCCTGGCACCTTGGGGAATGCCTTATTTCTCCAGTCTTCTTTAGCTTTATTCAGTCGTTCATTGCTGTGGGATACAAAATTCCAGAGCAGAAAATGCTCTTCGGGTAACGGCTCGCCGCCGAACAAGAGCAGTTGGATATCATCATCCAGGCATATCTCGCACTGGTCGTCGGTTTTGCTGATCAGCATCTGGCCGGCTTCCACTTTCTGACCTTTGCTGGTGATGGAGCCCTTAACGATGACGAAGGCGATTTCCCCCTTCACCTGTCCGGCCAGATTGATGGTTGTTTCCTGCTTTACGTACAGGTCGACCATGAACAGCGGAGAATAGCCCTGTAGCGGCGCGGATTTGCCGAAGGCCTTGCCGGCTACGAGCCTGAAGGCCACCCCGTCCTGCTCCCAGGCTGGGTTGCCGGCATTGGGGTAATAGTCAAAGCGCGGGTCTATTTCCTCCTTCTCCTTCGGTAGGGCGACCCAGACCTGGTATCCGTGAAACTCGAGCTCTTCCCCCGTCCGGTCTTCCTGGGGTGTCCGCTCGGTGTGGGCTACGCCCCGGCCAGCGGTCATGAAACCGACGTCACCGGGGTTGATGATCTGGTGGGCGCCGGTACTGTCCCGGTGCTCGATGCGCCCTTTGAAAAGGTAAGTCAGGGTGCTCAGTCCGACGTGCGGGTGCTGGTCTACGTCGGCGTACTTACCGGCACCGAGGGTAGCCGGCCCCATGTGATCGATGAAGGTGAAAGGGCCGACCTGCCGCTTTTTACGGAAGGGGAGCAGCCGACCAACCATGAAGCTGCCTACATCCGTTTGGCGTTGGTTGACGAGCAGTTCGTTGTTTGCCATGGTGGAAGTGTTTGCAGATGCTAACCGGGGGAGGTACACCTTTGTGGTCATCGCTCTTATTTTCCTGCAAACCGTTCACCCGCGCCCCGCCGCCCTACTTCCCCCGCCCATCCACCAGCTGAGTCCTGTAACTCCTATTGATCAATCGACGATCCGGGATTGACCGGTTAAAACCGACTTATCGACCCGTCCAACCCAACCGTCGAGAAGTCCCATTTGCCGTACTTACGGGTCCGTCCTTTGCCGCATGCAAACGATGAATACCCCCCTTGCCCTGCGCTCGCTACTCTGCTTGCTGAGTCTGGCACCCCTCTCTTATCTGCTCGCCCAGGCCCCCATTTCCGGTAGGGTAGTGGATGCCGGCAGTGGTGAGGCCGTGGCCTACGCGACGATCAGTCTGCAGACCATGGCGGCTGATACGTTTGCGCTGGTGGACGGTACCCTGACCGGCGACGATGGCCGCTTCAAACTGGAAAACGTAAAGCCCGGTACCTACCGCATCGAAGTGAGCTACCTGGGCTACGAAAAATTGACCACCGATGAACTACGCATGACCGGCCGGCCCATCGAGCTCGGCGACCTGGGCCTAGGCGCGGCGGCGGAGCTACTGGAAGAAGTGACCGTCACCGGACAGCGCAGCCTGATCGAGGAACGGGTGGACCGCCTGGTCTACAACGCGGAAAAGGACATCACCAGCCGGGGCGGCGACGCCGGCGACGTGCTGCGGAAGGTGCCCATGCTATCGGTCGACCTGGAAGGTAACGTCAGCGTGCGTGGTAGTTCCAATATCCGGGTACTGATCAACAACAAGCCCTCCACCATCCTGGCCGCCAGCGTGGCCGACGCGATGAAGATGATCCCGGCTGACCAGATCAAATCCGTCGAGGTCATTACCAGTCCCTCGGCCAAGTACGACGCCGAAGGCTCGGGCGGCATCATCAACATCATCACCAAGAGGAACGACATGGCCGGCTACTACCTCAACGTCGACACCGGGTTGGGGCTGCGGGGCTCTAACCTGGGACTGAACGGCAGCTACCGCCGGGGCCGCTTCGGCGTGACCCTGGGGGGATTCGGGCGAGCCTTCTACAACGACGCCGAAACCAGCATGGAACAGATCAGCACCAACGCCGCCGGGGAAACGGTGCGCAGCGTGCAGTCGGCGCTGGCGGATGACAACGGGCTATTCGGTCGCTACAACCTGGGGCTGGACTATGACCTGGCCGACAATCAATACCTGAGCGGGGGCGTCCGCTTCGGGGTGCGCAACTTTAACCGCGACCAGCTGCAAACTACCCTCATCGAAACCGACGAAGCCAGCAGTACCACCCTGCGCGACATCGACGGCGGCCGCAGCAGCCAGAACTGGGACGCCAACCTCGACTACCTCTGGGTGATGAAGCCGGGCCGCGAGCTGAGCCTCTCGACCCTCTACAGCATCGACGATGGCTCGAACGACTTCCTTTCCATCCTGCTGGATGAGGGCGGCGACCCCACCTTCGCCCTCCAGAACCTGAACGGCAACCTGAACCGGGAACTGACCTTCCAGCTCGACTACATCCACCCCATCGGCGATAAACAGATCGTGGAGGCCGGGGTGAAGAGCATCCTGCGGGATGTGGACAGCGACTTCCGCTACCTGAGCGGAGCTAATGCCGATGAACTAAGCTTCGACGCCAGTCAGCCCGCCGGCTTCCTCAACTATGGGCAAGATATCGCCGCGGCCTACACCGCCTACACGCTCTCGCTGCCCGCCGACCTGACCCTGAAGGCGGGCTTGCGCTACGAGGCCACCTACATCACCGCCGACCAGGACAATGAAGAGATCGATATCCCCGACTACGCCAACCTGGTGCCCAGCGTCAACCTGAGCAAGAAAGTCGGCCAGAACACCACGCTCAAACTAGGCTACAATCGCCGTATTCAGCGCCCGTGGATCCGCCAGCTCAACCCCAATGTTGACGTGCAGAACAACCGCGACATCACCCAGGGCAACCCGCTGCTGCGGCCCGAGGTGGCCGACAACCTGGAACTCGGCTACAGCTCCATGATCGGCAAGACCTACCTGAACCTGAGTCTGTTCGGCCGCCTGACCGACAACGCCATCAACGAAGTGCGCCGCCCCCTCGACAGCCTGGACGGTGCCCTACTGACCACCTACGAGAACATCGGCAGCGAGCGGGCCCTGGGGCTGAACGCCTTTATGAACGTCTACCTGACCAAAGATTGGACGGTCAATGGCGGCATCGACGTCTACTACGCCAGTCTGGAAGGGCAGGTCGTCGACATCGACGGGACGAGCGTGGCGGCCACTAACACCGGCTTCAACTACGGCGGGCGGCTAATGTCGCAGCTCAAACTGAACGAGAAGTGGACGGCCCAAGCCTTCACCTTCATGCGGGGGCGGACCGTGCAGTTGCAAGGTTTCCGGGGCGGCTTCGGGATGTACAGCGTAGGGCTGAACCGGGAGTTCGGTCTGGAAGGCCGCGGGCAGATCGGGCTGGCCGCCGAGAACTTTCTGCAACGGGGCTGGAACGTGGCCTCGGTCGTGGAATCCCCCGCCTTCACCCAGACCAGCGACATGCTGCTGCTGAACCGTAGCGTGCGGGTCAACTTCAGCTATAAATTCGGGAAACTGGAGCAGCAGCGGAAGCGCAAAAAGACCCGTGGTGTGACCAATGACGACCTCATGGAGGGTGGTGAGCAGAACGGTGGGTAGTAAACTATATCTTTAGCACCATGGCTAACTTCCTCACCCGCCACCGTAAGCCGTCGCTGCACATCGCCTTCTGGCTGGTGTATGCTTCCTTCTTTATCTATCAGATCAGCTACGGAAGCAAGCAGGGACCGGACTGGGCGCGGGTGGTGCCCGACTTCACCTTCCACATCGCGGGGCTGCTGGCGATGAGCTACCTGAACTACTTCGTGCTGCTGCCGAAGTACCTCGAGAATCAGCGGCTGGGCAGCTACCTGGCCCGCTTCCTGCCGATCTACGCCGTGCTGATCTACCTCTTCGTGCTGGGCAAGCAGGCGATCCTGGAACCCTTATTAGATGGTTCAACCTGGATTTACTCCCCCCGCTTCGTCAGTGGGGTGATCCTGGCCTCGCTGCTGATCGTGGCCTTCGTGGGGCTGTTGCGCTTCGTGGAAGATTACTTCCGCCACGAGGCTGAACGCAAGGAGTCGGAGAACAACCAACTGACCTCCGAGCTTCGCTTCCTGCGGGCCCAAATCAACCCCCACTTCCTGTTCAATACCTTGAATAACCTGTATTACCTAGCTGTCAATGAAAGCCCGCAGACCCCGGAGGTGATCGCCAAGCTGTCCGGTATGATGCGCTATATGCTCTACCAGAGCAACCACCCCACGGTGCCGCTGAAGGAGGAGATCGGCTACATGGAAAACTACATCGAACTGGAACGGATGCGACTCAACGAAGACGTGCCGATCGCCTTCGAAGTCCGGGAGGAAGATGGCGACCTGGCGGGGCAGCTCCCCAATCTGGACGGTTACCGCATTGCGCCCCTCATCCTGATCACCTTTCTGGAGAACGCCTTTAAGCACGGCATCAGCAACGGCGGGCGGGGCAAAAGCTGGATCACCGTGCAACTGACCGTCAACGACGGCGATTTGCACTACCGGGTCCAGAACGGAAAAGTGAGCCGGGCCGAAAAGACGGTGCCGGACGCCTCGGGCATCGGGCTGACCAACGTGCGCCGCCGCCTGGCGCTGGTCTACCCCGACAAGCACGAGCTCGCCATCCGGGAAACCGAAGACACCTACACCGTTGACCTCCACCTACGCGCCCTATGCCCATCCGCTGTATTATCGTAGAGGACGAGCCCCTGGCGCGCCGGCTGCTGGAGCAATACGTAGCCAAGACCCCCGCACTGGAACTCATCGATGCGCTGGCCAATCCGCTGGATGCTCTGACCGTCATCCGCGGCGAGCGCCCGGAACTGCTCTTCCTCGACATCCAGATGCCGGAATTGACGGGCATTAGCTTACTGAAGGTGCTGGATTACCGCCCCCTAGTCGTGCTCACCACCGCCTATTCCGAGTACGCCATTGAAGGCTATGCGCTGGACGTGGCCGACTACCTCTTAAAGCCCATCACCTTCGAACGCTTCCTGCAGTCGGTAGCTAAGATATCCGCCCGGCTATCGCCTGCCGGCCCGGAAGTTCCCGCTCCCATTGCACCTGCGTCCCCGCCCATTTCCAAAGAGGCTGATTTCTTATTCGTGAAGGATGGCACGAAGTCGGTCCGTCTACGGCTGGACGAAATTCAGTACATTGAGAGCCTGAAGGACTACGTTCGCATCCACACCCCCGAGCGCCGCATCACCACGCTGCAAAGCCTTAAGCGGCTGGTGGAGTTGCTGCCCGAAGACCGCTTCCTGCGGACCCACCACTCCTACATCGTGGGGGCCGGATGGATCGAGGAGGTGCAGCGCGATGAGGTACTGGTGGCCGGCAAGCTCGTGCCCGTCAGTGATACCTACCGGCCGGCGGTCAAGCGGTTCGTGGAGGAACGGGAGCTGCGGTAGGAATGGAGAATGGAGAATGGAGAATTTATTATTGTAAATTTATCACCCCTGATGCGTTGTTTCCTTATTGCGGTATGTGCCGCGCTTTACTTTCCCGCCCTGCTGGCCCAGGAGGTTTTCCAACCGGGCTACATCATTGACCTGGAGGGGCAGCGGATAAACGTTGACCTACGGGTACAGGACTGGTACCGCAATCCGGAGCGCTTTCGGTACCGAATGGCGGACGGGAGTATGCGCCGGGACTCCGTGAAGACGATCCGGGAATTCGGGCTGCGGGACGGTTCCTTACGCTACCGCGCATTTACCGTTGCCCTTGATCGGGCCAGTCCGGTAATCAGTAGGATGAGCACCTCCCCGGCCCCGGACTTCGATACCGTGACGGTCTTTCTGGAATACCTGGTCGACGGGGAGGCGGACCTACTTTACTGGGCGGGGAACGACGATACGGAAGCCTTTTTTTACCGCCTCGGTGATAGCGTGCCGCAACAGCTCATTAGCCGGGACTACCTGCTCAATAGACAAGTGATCGATAACCGCGGCCTATTCCGCAATCAGTTGCTTTCGGACTTGTCCTGTGATATGAATAAAGACATTTCATCCATGGCTTACACACGGGAAGCACTGGTGGACTACGTGCGGGCCTTCAATACCTGCCGGGGGACGGAGAGTGAACTGTCGCTGCGGAGGGTCAGGCCCAGTCTGCTGCGGTTCACGATCAGCGGCGGGGGGCTGTCCCTCTTCGGGGATGTCTCAGACGCTACCTTTCCGGACGGGGACAGGGGGTATGAACTGGGTCGACTGGCTCCGATTCTGGACATCGAAGCCGAATTCTCCTTACCTATCGGAAAGCGGCGGTGGGCCCTCCTGGTCGCGGGCTACCCCCTGCGCTTCAGCCAACCGCTAGCCGAGGGGGCGGGGGAACTTCGCTACCGCTCGCTGAATCTACGAGCCGGTCTGCGCCGGTATGTGTACCTGAGGCCGGGATTGGCTCTCCTGCTCGGGGGCGGTAGTGAATTTGCGCTTCCAATTGGGGAGTCCGAACTGAGGCTACCCATGCCGTTCACCGCCTTCACCGTACGCAGATTGGATGTCTTTCGCAGTGCGGCCCTGTATGCCGAAGTCGGCGTATTCCTTCAAGATCGCTACCGGCTGTCGGTCCGCTACGGAGCGGTCCGTAATCTGATCGAACCCCTAACGGCCATCGGTAGCGAGAGCCAGTATGTAAGCCTGACGCTGGGCTACTCGTTCCGACTGGGGGCTAACCCTAAGCGGAATCCGTAGTACGCCGTGTGAGACTTTCTCTGTTGACACGAATGTAGTTCATGCAGGGGCTGCATCCGAACGGGTGCATCATGCAATTTGTATAGTCCATTGAGCATATTGCATATATTGCCTCCTATGATCGAGCGAACCATCAGCCAGCAAATACGCGCCCGGATGGGCAAATACCCGGTTATTACCATCACGGGACCCCGCCAGAGTGGTAAAACAACCCTGATCAAACAGCTTTTTGCCGAAATCCCCTACTTCACCTTAGAAAATCCGGATACGCGGCGAGCATTTACCGACGATCCGCGCAGCTTCTTTCATCAGTACGGTCACCGCCTGGTGCTGGACGAGGTGCAGCGAGCCCCCCAGCTTCTCAGCTACATACAGGGCATCGTGGATGAGGATCGAAATGCGCTATTCGTACTGAGTGGTTCGCATAATATGCTCATGATGGAGTCCGTCACCCAAACGCTAGCCGGACGTACGACGATCTTCTACCTTCACCCCCTCAGTTACCACGAACTGCGGGACCATGTGCCGAAGGAGAATACTGCCACGGAGATGATGTGGCGAGGTGGTTATCCGAGAATTTACGACCGAGACCTGGAGGTAGAACCCTTCTACCAGGACTATCTGGAGACCTACGTGCAACGGGACGTACATCAGGTGAAGCGAATCACGGACCTGGAAGCATTCACCCGCTTCATCGCACTGTGCGCGGGCTACATCGGGCAGACCCTGGATAAGTCAGCCCTAGCCACCGCCGCCGGCATTACCCGAAATACGGTGGATAGCTGGCTTTCCGTCCTGCAGACCTCCTTTATTCTGTACACCCTCCAGCCCTACTACCGCAACTTTAAGAAGCGGCTGGTCAAGTCTCCCAAACTGTACTTTCGGGATACCGGGCTGGCCTGCTCCCTGCTAGGTATACGCTCACCGGAGGAGTTGTTTCAATACTACCAGCGCGGGGCAATTTTTGAAAATTTCGTTGTCAACGAAACGTGCAAAGCCTTTTATAATCAGGGGCGGCGGCCACCCGCGTTTTTCTGGCGCGATAGCAGCCAACACGAGATTGACCTACTACTCAACTTGGGAACCGCCCTGCGGCCCATCGAGATTAAAGCCGGCATGACGTACCGAAGCGATTACTTCCGGCAGCTAAGGTGGTTCGCGCCAGTATCGGAGGTGCCCCTACGTGAGCCCACGGTGATCTACGGTGGAGAAGAAAGCAGGTTGTCCGGAGAGGAACAACTGATGAGCTGGCGCGACGTGCATCTTCTGGCGCAGTGAAGCGACTTGTGAGGTAGCGGACACTGAGGTGAAAATTCTCAAAGTTGAATTCTCGGTCCTTCCCGAAACCCATTTTGTAGCAGAGTTCGGAAAGATTTTCTGCTGGCGGGAGATCGGGCGGCGGCGCGCAGGTGCGGTCAATCCGCCACGATAACTAGCTCCGGGAGGGGGGCACTTCGCCACTCCGACCCTGGTGGTATTGGATGAAGAATTTCCGAGTAACGGCCTGCTAATTCGAGTATCTGGATAGCGATGGATTGCTACGGGCGTTGCGGTAAGTCCCGGGAGTTAGTTTGCACCTGCGCGCCGCCGGCCTCTACCATGATAGACACGAGGACAGAGCCGGTGTAGGTCGTGCAACTAACGCTGGTTATTCCTATTATCTCAGTGATCCCAAAGAGTGAGTATGTATCCCCGTGTGCTGACGCTATTGTTCTTTCTACCAGTACTCAGCGGCTGTGCCCAGACGCCGCAGCGAGAGCCTACCTCGCAGACGGAAAACTCCCCTTACACCTTCCAAACACCTTCCCGGGACGGTACCGGCAAGGTCTACCTCGGTCGGGAGATCAGTTTTGTGATGGGCCATTTGGCGGCCGACTGGTTGGAACGGCCGGGACGCGAGCGGGAGGAGAACGTGCGACAGGCCATAGAAAACCTGGACATCCAGCCCGACGAACACATCGCGGACATTGGGGCCGGCTCGGGCTACTACACCTTCCGCATGGCCCAAAAAGTGCCACGGGGCAAGGTTTACGCCGTAGATATTCAGCCGGAGATGCTGGCCATCATGGAAGCGGAGATAGCCCGCCAGGGTCTGGACAACGTGGAGCTAGTGCGGGGCAACGAGACGAGTCCTCGGCTCCCGGAAAACTCCGTCGATCTGGTCGTCATGGTCGACGTCTACCACGAGCTTTCCAACCCCCGGGAGATGATGCAAGATATCGTTCGCGCCCTGAAGCCAGATGGCCGCTTCGTCCTCCTCGAATACCGACAGGAGGACCCCCGGGTGCCCATCAAACCGCTGCACAAGATGTCGGAGGAGCAGGCCGTGCGGGAAATGCGGGCGGTGGGGTTGCGTTTGCGGGAGAACATTGAAAATCTGCCCTGGCAGCACTGTATGGTGTTTGTGAAGGGGTGAGGGGGTGAAGGATTGAATAGCATCACTGGTAGCTCTAGTGTTTGTACTTATCTTGAGTAACCAAGAAATACGCCATTATGGTCGATACGAAAAAATTTCCCACCACCGAAGAAGAACTGCGCGAGCTTGGGGACGGTCCGCATCGCTTCCCCGGTACCTTCGACGAGTATTTGGACATGCTTACTCGCACGGAGCTACGGATTGAATATGCGAACGATGAGCTGATCTTTATGAGCTACGCCACCTATCTACATGAAGCATTGGTAGCGCGACTACTGATTCTGATTGGTCAGCTACAGTTAAGTGTAAAGTCGATTACCCCTCTGGGCAGCAACCACAGAATTTACGTCTCCGACCAGCCGAAGTCCTTTGCACCGGATGCATTTTTCGTCAAGGGCAAGGCTGAACACTTCCGCCCGGAGGGGAAATACCAGGTCAGCACGGTGACCAACCCCTGGCTGATCGTTGAAGTACTCTCTAAAAGTACCGAGGAGTACGACCTCGGCACGAAGTTACCCGCCTACCAGAGCCTTCCCAGTGTGGAAATCATTCTCTACGCCCGACAGGACGAGCCGAAAATCACCCTGTACCGGCGCGTGACACCCAATCTCTGGAATAGTCGGGAGTATGATCTGACGAGCGAGGCGCTGGAGATCGCGGGGCTGGAGCTTACGGTGGGGCGGGTTTATGAGGGGGTGGGGGAGCTTCCCGGTTGAGACCTTCCGGGTCGAATAAGTATCTGGTTCGACCCGGAGGGTCTCAACCAGTCTGCGATCCCGCCTGCACCCACCTCTCCACCGATGCGTATGCCGAAAATCCGATTAATTCTGCCGTTAAGCTGCCTTACTCCGCAGCTACTACTCACCGTTTGAGCGAGTGGCCAAAGTCAGATTGAACCCCTCGGACCATTGAAACTCACGATGAAGCAAGCCTTCTTCCCCGTTCCGGCGGGGTAACTCGACGGAGAAATTATCCGGGTGGTGATTGCTGATTATCTTCCCGACCGCCCCCACCCGCCACCGACTGGACGGCCGACATTACGACGGCATCATCGCGGCCTGGGACGGTAAGTATCACTACTGGGGCATCCGCCCTTTTCAGTACGACCCGGACTTTGAACCCATCCTGGTGGACACGCCCAATTTTCCAGGCTACCCCGCCGGTCATACGACCGTGGCGGGCTCCCTGGCCACTGCTTTTCTTTTCTCTTCCCGCAGGACGAAGCCATCTTCCGGGAGCTGGCCGCTGAGTGTTCCAAATCCCGTTTCGAGGGGGGCGTTCATTTCCGAACCGACAACGAGGTAGGGCTGGTCGTTGGGCGGCGGGTTGGCGACCGGGTCATTCGAGTGTTTACGGAGCGTTAGCGGGGCGACCACTTCGCTACCACCTCCGCCCGCAGCGAGCGATAGAAACAGGCCCGCGCGGGCAGCCTGAATCCCTCGATCACCGAGCTTGTTATCTCATTGTCCCCCCGGAACTTGCCTGCGAGGCGATAAGCGGGCTCGTCGCCGTTTTCAACAGCCAGAACATACTGCTCAACCGTCTCGGCCACGGGGTCCACAAACCAGTACTCCGCTACGCCGTCCAGGGCATACGCTTCCTTTTTCACTCCCCGGTCGCGGCCCTTCGTCGATTTAGAGAGTACTTCGACCACCAGATCGGGCGCGGGGTAAATGTCCATATCGTCCGTAAAGCGGGTGGCGGTCTCCTTACGCCAGAAGCAAACGTCGGGCTCCACGTCGTTGCGCTCGAGGCCGACGAGGGCTTTTTCGATGGCCACCTCGCCGATGTCGAACTGCTCACAATACAGTTCTAGCAGGACTGCAATAAAATTAACTGTCTGATTATGCCGCCGCTTGGCCGGTGAGTGCATGATGATGGCCCCATTGATGAATTCGGCCTTCACGTCCGGTTTCAGCCACTCACGGAAGGCGGCCCGGTCATGGGCTTCCTGTTCCAGGCTTTCGGTTACCTGCTTCAGGATACGTGCCGGGGCGGCGTGGTCCAGCAGTTGCTCGACGAGGGTGGCGGACATGGTTCATCTTTTGACTAAGATAGGAACGCGGAGTGAGAGTCACTGGGTTGAATGCCCGCACCCGCGCCCCGCCGCACAACGGCAAACCCGCCAGGTCGGTCCCGGCTTCTGGTCGAGTAAGCAACTTCGGCCCCTTCCCGGAGTACGTCGAGCTGGATACCTACGACGAGGTCATGAGTGTGGTGGAAAAGCCGCTGCGCTTCACCGATGGGATGATGCAGTTGCCGGAGGGTCCCGGACTCGAGATGCGGGTAATCGAAGACAAGCTGCAAAACTTCAGGCGGAATTGACGCGCGATTTCATTCAAGCTCTATAGACCTCTGCCGCGAGCTTATCCAGCGGGTTCCCATTCAATCCATCAGCCCCGCTCTGAACCCATAATACGCCGGCTTCGGCTCCAGCTCCTCGTCGTAGACCGTCGGCCAGTCGCCCATGTCGAAGAAGCCCTTAATCCAGCTGTCGCGGTCGGTAAAGTCCCAGAAGGTGATGCCATACTGCTGCGCCGGCGGCACTTCCTCCCGGTAGATGCGGGCCAGGGTTTCGTAGCGTTCGGCCTGCAGATCGAGCATCTCCGGTGTTACTTCCTGCACGTCTTCCTTACCGCCACCGCGCTCGTCGTTGTGGGTGTTGAAGATCAGATCGAGCTCGGAAACGTGGATCAGCAGGCCCGTAGCCGCCGCCCGCCGCATGGTCTCGCGCACTACGGTGGTGTCGTCGCGCATCTGCTGGTGCCACTGGAAGCCGATGCCGTCGATGGGTACGCCGTCGGCCCGCAGGCGCTCGGTCAGTCGGATCAGCCCGCCCAGTTTGGCCGTGTCCCGCTCGGTGCCGAAGTCGTTGATGAAGAGCTTCACCTCAGGGTCGGCGGCGCGGGCGGTGCGGAAGGCCAGGGCGATGTAGTCTTCGCCCATCGTCCGATAAAAGGGGGAGTTGCGCAGCTCGCCGCCGCGGGTGTCGAGTACCTCATTGACCACGTCCCAACCATCGAGCTCACCGCGGAAGTGGGTCACTACGGTATCGATGTATTCGGTCAGGAAGGCTTCCATCTCCGGGCGGTCCATTTCCTTGATGTAGTCCGGCAGGGCGTAGTGCCAGACCAGGGCGTGGCCGAACATCCGCAGTCCGTGCTCCCTGGCGAAGGCGAGCGTCGTGTCGGCGCGGCTGAAGTCCAGCTTTCCCTCCTCGTCGCCAATCCGGTACATCTTGAAGTCGTTGGTCGAGGTGATGCTGCTGAACTGAGTGGTGATGATCTCCCGCAGTCGCTCGTCTTTCACCACGTCCCGGATATTGACGGCCCCTCCGATGGGGAAGGGGGCTACGTCTTGGAGGCTGGGTTCGGGGAGGTCGGCAGGGGTGGGTTCTTCGGGCGGCGGGGCGCAGGTGCAGAGGAGGACGCAGAGCAATAAGAACGTACCGGTACGCATAAATGGGGAATTGACTGGCAACAAGATAATCGCCCGATCCGCACACTAATCGTTAAACGTTTCGATCATCCCTCCTCCGGGCAGTGTTCTAGTAGTATTAAGTCCTCTTTCTTCCACCTCTCTTCCGCAAAGCTACCGGTCCTCCTTTCTATTTTTCAGCGTTAAGATTTAGGGTCCGTATACCTTGCCAGGAGTCCTGAACGTATTTCTTACATGACTGCAAGCCTTACCCTTCTCCTTTTCTCCCTATTATCCCCTGAGTTTGACAGCCGGACCGCCTACCAGCCCGGTTACGTGATCGACAATGACGGTGTCCGTTCCGAGGTGTTCATCTACGATGGCGACTGGAAAAATAACCCGACACGCTTCCGGTACCGAACCTCGGCCTACGGCGATTCGCGCGTCGGTGGGGTCGATGACATTCAGGAATTTGGTTACGATAATCAGACCCTTCGCTACCGCCGGTATAGGGTCGATATGGATCACCCGGAGACCGGCCCATCCGACCAACCAGAAAATGTGGTTTTCCTCGAATGGCTGGTGGACGGCGATACCGATCTGTTCTCCTACGAAGGAGAGGGGGATCGCCGCTACTTTTACCGTCACGGTGAAGACGCACCCCAGCCCCTGACCGATCGCAAGTCGTGGAAACAAGACGAGATCGCGGCCCGGGAAACACTCAGCGAACGCATACGGCAGGAGGTGAACTGCATGAGCGACCAGCGCGCGATCGAAGCCCTGGAATTCACCACCGAAGCCCTCGTCCGCTACTTTGAAGCGCATAACTCCTGCGTGGGTGCCCAAACGATGACCACCATCCGCAAGAACCGGCGGAAGGTCCACTTCGCCATTGGCCCCCGCGTCGGTTACGGTGGCTACCATGGCGATTTCATTAACCAGGGGGGGGACATCAAGTTCCGCCCGATTCAGGCTCTGCGCTATGGACTGGAAGTCGAGGCGGGCCTCCCCTTCGCCCAGCGGCACCTGGCCGTGTTTGCCGAAGTGGGATATATTTCGCTTAGCTCCAAGGCCCGGCTGCCCGAAGAAGAATCGGTGTACATGGACTACGAGGCGATCTACGTCCCCGTCGGCGTTCGCTACCTGCTGCCCCTAGCCGGAAATATTACAGCCCAAGCCATGCTGGGCGTAGAGGGTAAATTCCCTTCCAACTCCATCGTGGAGCGTTATACCGGCGATGCCGACCTGCAGAACGTCAGTACTTACGAGGTCAGCAGGACGTTCGCGGCATTCGGTGGCATCGGGCTCACCTTCGCCGACCGGGTCGTTTTCGACATCCGCTACGCCCCCAATCAGGACTACCTGAGTGACGTGCCGAATGCCACTACCGAGATTGACGCTCTGACCATCTCGATCGGCTACCAAGTCAATCTGTAGGTTATCCCCACCGGGGCCTTTGCCCCCTTGTCGAGGGCGGCCCCGGAGGATTAACTTAGCGGAACCATGACCCACCGGTTCGTCCTCCTCTGTTTCACCGTTCTTCTCTGCACCTGCGCCCGCGCCCAAAGCCTCGACCTCACCGGTCGGGTAGTGGAAAGCGGTGGCCGGCAAGCCGTGGAATTCGCCACCGTGAAGATCATCGACCCGGCGGACGGCGGTATGCTTACCGGGACGACGACGGACCGCGAAGGGGCCTTTCTCCTGACCGCCCCCCAGCCCGGACTCACCGTCGAGATCACCTTCCTCGGTTTCGCTCCGCTACGGCTGGAAGATGTACGAAGCGGTGACCTCGGTACGCTTATCCTGCAACCCGATGGGGAAACCCTTGACGAGGTAACCGTGACCGGCGAACGGTCGACCACCGAATTCCGGCTCGACAAACGCGTATTCAACGTCGGCAAGGACCTCAGCAGCAGCGGGGCCAGTGCCCTGGAGGTGCTCAACAACGTGCCCAGCGTGACGGTCAGCATCGAGGGGCAGATCGCCCTGCGGGGCAGCGGGGGCGTGCAGATCCTGATCGACGGCAAGCCCTCCGTACTGACCAGCGACGGCGGCAACGCCCTGGGCACCCTGACGGCCGACATGATCGAATCGGTGGAAGTGATCACCAACCCCTCGGCCAAGTACGAGGCGGCGGGTACGGCCGGGATCATCAACATCGTACTGAAGAAGGAAGAAAAACGCGGGCTCAACGGCTCGGTCACCGTGAATACGGGGATTCCCAATAACCACAGTGTGGGCCTGAGCGTCAACCGGCGTACCGAAAAATTTAACCTTTTCGGGCAGGCGGGCATCGGTTACCGCACCTTCCCCGAAACCTACCGGGGCATCAACCGGGACCTGACGAGCGGCACCACCGTGCTCAGCGAAGGGCAGGCCGATAAGAACGAGCAGTTCAATAACCTGATTCTGGGCACCGACTACCACATCAATGACCGCAACGTGCTCTCGCTCACCGGCTACTTCGCCTACGAGTTTGAGACCGAGAACGCCCTTACTGATTTCCGCGTAGTGGATGCCGGCGACAGGCTCACCGATTCCTGGTCCCGACGCGAACGCACCGAGGCCACCAACCCCAAGTGGCAGTACGAGCTGAACTATAAGCGGGAATTCGACCCCGAGGATAAGGACCACGTCCTGATCGTAAGTGCCCTCGGGAATAGCTTCGTGAAGGATCAGTCGAGCGATTTCACGACCACCACGGGCGAGGGGCAGGCGCTCTTCGGCGACCAGCGTACCCGCACCGACTTCGGGGAGACGGAGTACACCTTCCGGGCCGATTACACCAATCCGTTCAGCGAAACCGTAACTGTGGAAAGCGGTCTGCAGTACGCATACACCGACACCGGGAACGACTTTGCGGTCAGCGATTTCGTCAGCGGAGATTTCCAGCTGGTGCCGGAGTTGACCAACCGCTTCGAATTCGACCAGGGTGTACTGGGCCTTTACGCCACCGGGGCCTACGAAGGCGAGCGCTGGGGTATCAAGGGCGGGATGCGACTGGAACGGACCGAGCTGACCACCCTGCTCGTGACGACCGATGAGGGGAACGCCCAAAGCTACCTCAATGCCTTCCCTAGTCTGCACACGAGCTACCGCTTCGCCGAGGGCATCAGCATGCAGGCGGGGTATTCGCGGCGGATCTCCCGGCCGGGGCTCTGGAGCCTGAACCCCTTCTTCAACATCCGCAACAACTTCCAGGTGCGGGCGGGCAATCCGAATCTGCAGCCGGAGTTTACCGACTCGTACGAGTTGACGGCCATTTTCATCCTGGGCGATCTCAGCCTGAATGCGGCAATCTACCACCGGTACACCACCGCGGTCGTCGAGCGAGTCAGCTTCTTCGAAGACAACGTCAGCATCATCCGGCCCATCAACCTGGGTTCGAGCCGCACGAACGGGGCGGAACTGAACTGGAAGATCCGCCCGGTGGAATACATGACGTTCAGCGGCGACCTGAATTTCAATCACTTCGACCGTACGGCTCGGCTCGATGGGGTGAACTACGACTTTTCCACCGGGCAGTTTACCGGCCGGCTGGTGGGTAAATTTGACTTACCACTGGACATCGAGGTGGAAATCGCCGCCAACACCCGCTCCGGCTTCGCCACCGTACAGGGCCGGGTGTCGGGCTACACCTTTGCCGATTTGGGGATGCGCAAAAAGATGCTTGCCGGCCGGATGATCCTGAACGTCAGCGTGCGGGACGCCTTCGCCACGCGCATTAACGAAAGCGAGGCGGAGCAACCTGCCTTTTACGTGTACGACTACGGGCTGCGGGGTGCCTTTGTCACCGTCGGGCTCAGCTACGGTTTCGGTAAGGGGGAGGCGATGGAGTTCGGGGCGCAGAAGCGATTTTAATCCCTCCGCCGCCCGCGTTTTACTTTAGCCCGATGCATCGCTTCTTTTTGCCCCTTACCGTGTTGTTTTCGTTTCAGCTCACCGCCCAGGAATATCGCGTCGAACCCCCTAATTGGTGGACAGGCATGGTCAATGACACCGTACAGCTCCTGATCCGGGGCGCGGACGCAGGTGCAATGGAGGTCAGGGTAGCCAGCCCGGGCGTTCGGATAGGGGAGACCCATCCAGCTGATAGTCCGAACTACCTCTTCGTCGATCTGCTGATCCTGGATGACGCCCGGCCTGGCTACGTCGACCTGCAGCTCACCCGCGACGGACAACCAACCCAGACCTTCGCATACGAACTCAAGCAGCGTGAACGCGAACCCACGACCTTCCAGGGTTTCGACGCCCATGACGTCATCTACCTCATCACCCCCGACCGCTTCGCCAACGGCGATCCCGAAAATGACGTGGTCGCCGGCACCCGGGAGTCACGTGTAGACCGCTCCGGCCGCGGAACCCGCCACGGCGGCGACCTGCGGGGCATCACAGACCGCGTCGGCTACCTCGACGAGCTAGGCGTTACCACGGTCTGGCCAAGCCCCCTGCTGGAGAACGACATGGACACCTTCAGCTACCACGGCTACGCGATCACGGATTACTACGCCGTCGACCCACGCTTCGGTACGCTGGCCGATTACCGGGAGCTGGCTGACAGCCTCAGGGGGCGGGGAATGAAGCTGGTCATGGACCAGGTCGTCAACCACTGCGGCAGCGGTCACTGGTGGATGGAGGACCTGCCCTTCGACGACTGGCTGAACCACCAGCAGTCGCCCCGCACGACCAACCACCTACGGACCGTCCACCAGGACCCCTACGCCAGCCCCACCGACCGGGAACTGCTCACCCGGGGCTGGTTCGTATCCAGTATGCCCGACCTCAACCAGCGCAACCCCTTCATGGCGCGCTACCTGATCCAGAACAGCATCTGGTGGATCGAGACGCTGGGGCTCGGTGGCGTGCGCCAGGATACCTACCCCTATCCCGACCCCGACTTCCTCACGGACTGGAGCTGCGCCATCATGAGCGAGTATCCCGACTTCCGTATCGTAGGGGAGGAGTGGAGCTACAACCCGGCCATCGTCGCCTACTGGCAGGAGGGAAAGGTTAATCCGAACGGCTACCGCAGCTGCCTACCCTCGGTCATGGACTTCCCCCTGCAGCGGGCCCTGATCGCTGCCCTCAACGAACCGGAGAGCTGGGGGACCGGCCTCATCAAGCTCTACGAGGCCCTGGCGAACGACTTCCAGTACGCCGATCCCGAAAACCTGATGGTCTTTGGCGATAACCACGATATGGATCGCCTTGCCACCCAGCTTCACGGAGACGTGGACCGCATCAAAATGGCGCTGACCTACCTGCTCACCATTCGGGGCATCCCGCAGTTATACTACGGTACCGAGGTGCTGATGAACAACGACCGCAGCCCCCACGACCACGACATCATTCGCAGCGATATGCCCGGCGGCTGGGCCGGCGACCAAACCAGCGCCTTCACTGGAGCGGGACTTACCAAAGAGCAGCGGGAGGTGAGCAGCTACCTGCGCACCTTATTGAACTGGCTTAAGGCGACCCCCGTCATTGCCACCGGCCGGACGATCCATTACGGACCCCGGGATGGCGTGTACGTCTACGGTCGCTACGAAGGGGACCAGCGGGTCATCGTGGTGATCAACAAAGGTAGCGGTGCCCATACCCTGGATCCGGCTGATTTTCCTGACCTGCTTAACGGGCTTACTACGCTGGTCGAGCTGGAAAGTGGCGACCGGGTCGACCCCCGCGATGAGTTAACCGTAGGGCCAATGGAGGCGGTGGTATTTTATACGCCTTAGTTCCTGGTCTACATTGCACCTGCGTCCCCGCCCCCCGTTCAGTCAGCATGCCGTTATATACTAATCGCTTCTTTACCCTATTCGCCGACCGCGTCGTCCAGGGAGAATCGGAGGCCGTCGCCTATAGTCCTGACCAACTGAGCTCGAACTTCCGGAGCTTACCGGACAATCCCCTGACCGAAGATTGGACGCCCACACTGGACCTGAGCGAGCAAGCCCGTTACCGTTCCGATCAGCCCCTGATCGATGCGCTCTTCACGCTAGCCACGGAAGAGGCACTTCAGAATATCGAAGCCGACGGTACCCTGCGCACCGGCGCCAAGTGGGACGGGGTATGGACCCGCGACGTAAGCTACAGTCTCATTCTTTCCCTTGCACTGTTGCACCCCGAAGCGGGCAAGACGAGCCTGCGCCAAAAAGTGAAGAAAGGCCGCATCGTACAGGATACCGGATCGGGTGGTGCCTGGCCCGTGAGTAGCGACCGGACGATCTGGATCGTGGCCGCCTGGGAAATCTACCTGGTGACGGGAGATACGGACTGGCTGCGGGAAGTATACCCGATCGTGCGGGATACGCTGGAGGATGACTACCGTACGCTGCACGATCCCGTTACCGGCATGTACCGTGGGGAATCGTCCTTCCTGGACTGGCGCGAACAGACCTACCCGGCCTGGATGACGAATGCCGATATCTACGCCTCCCGCTGTCTGGGAACGAATGTGGCCCACTATGCAGCCCACCGGATCGCGCTGCAAATGGCCGAAGAACTAGGGGAGCCGGCCGGAGCATTTGAAGAACGGGCGAAGGGTATACGCAGGGGTACGAACCTCTACCTGTGGAATGAATCACGGGGGTATTACGGGCAGTTCCTGTACGGCCGTGGCGAGATACTCCGTTCCGAACGCTTTGAGGCACTCGGGGAGGCACTCGCCATCCTGTACGGCGTGGCCTCAGAACGGCAAGCGGAGAAAATCGTGGAGCAGGCACCACTGACCCCCTTCGGGATCACCTGCATTGATCCGCAAATACCGGGCATTCCTGCATACCATAATAATGGTATCTGGCCGTTCGTACAGGCCTTTTGGAACCTGGCCGCCGCCCGGGTGGGAAACACGGCCGTACTGGAACACGGGCTGGCCTGTCTGTACCGCCCGGCCGCGCTATTCCTGAGTAATTATGAGAATATGATAGCCGAGACGGGCGGCTACGTGGGCACGGAAGTCAATAGCTCCCGAATGCTCTGGAGTATCGCGGGCAATCTGGCCATGGTGTACCGCGTATTTCTGGGTATATCCTCAGAGCCGGGTGGACTACGGTTTCAGCCCGTCGTGCCCCGTACCTACGCGGGCCGTAAAGCCTTATCGGGTTTCCGATACCGGGATATGATACTCGATATCGAGGTCAATGGCTACGGCAGCCGGATCGATACGTTCAGCCTGGATGGAAACGTGCGGGAGCAGGCGTTCATTCAGGCCAGTCTGACGGGGCGGCACCGCGTGGAGGTCACCCTTGCCGACGAACCGCTACCCCGAAGCGCACACCAACTGGCCGAGGTACATTTCAGCCTGCCGGCGCCCCAAGTGCACCTCCGTGATGCATCCCTAAATTGGTTGCCGGTAACCGGAGGAGTAGCCTACCAATTATTTCGGAATGGGGAAGAATGGGTGCGAACCGATGGGACGTCCGTAGATGTCGACCCGGCGCAATACGGCAGCTACGTCGTAACCGCCATCGATAAGCTGGGCTACGCTTCCTTCGGTAGTGAGCCGGTCACCGTGGCCGGGGTCGAGCGGCGCATACAATTAGAAACCATAGCTCCTCCATCCGATTTTCCTACCATTGGGTTTCGGGGAGCGGGGTGCGTGCGCGTGGCTACGGATGAGAATCGAATACTGGCTATTCCCGTGCATATCGAGCACCCCGGCACGTATTTAATCGACATACGCTACGCCAATGGAAGCGGCCCGGTCAATACGGAGAATAAATGTGGCATCCGGAGTATGTACGTAAATGATCGCTACGCCGGTGTTTGGGTATTTCCGCAACGGGGGGAAGGGGAGTGGTCCGACTGGGGCTGGAGCAATCGGCAAAAAGTTGCCTTGCATACCGGTAAAAACGAAATCCGAATTGTGTACGAGCCCTGGAACCGGAATATGGACGGGGAGATTAACGAAGCCTTACTGGATGAAATGCGATTGGTTAGGATTAGCGAATCATGATTAGCGAGGACTGATTTCGCTGCCGCGAGTATCAGCTCGCCGCGCTCGTCTGCCTGCACAATCACTTAAGGTGACCGCGCGAAGTATATCAGTCATATGCTGACTCCTTTGCCTTAGCCGGGAATACCACTATCTTGTTTGCTCAGCTAAACTTCGGACCATGCACCCCACTCGCCGCGACTTTCTCACCGCCACTACCGCAACCGCCGCCTTTACCCTCATTCCTTCCTGGATGCGGGCGGGCCTGCCGGGCGGGAGTAGCCCCAACGCGGACGTCCATCTGGGCATGATCGGCTGCGGGCGACAGGGCAATGGACTTTCCCGGCTACTCACTAAAATGGACGATGTCCGGATCGTTGCGGCCTGTGACGTACACCCCGCCAAGCGGGAAGATTACGTAGCGACTATGCGGGCGGAGTACGCAGGTGCAAAGGGTGCTGGTAATGTGGAGATCGCCGAATACGACGATTACCGTGCCCTGATCGACCACGACGGGCTGGATGCCGTATTTATCGCCACCCCCGATCACCAGCACGCGCCCATCTGTATCGCCGCACTGGAACGGGGACTTCACGTGTACTGCGAGAAGCCGCTCGCGCACACCGTAGAGGAGGGGCGGGCTATGGTGGAGGCAACGGAGCAGTCGGGAAAGGTGCTGCAAACGGGTAGCATGCAACGCTCAATGCATAACTTCCAGGAGGCCGTCCGTCTGGTGCAGGCGGGGGAGCTGGGCGAGATCAAGGAGGTGTTGGTCAGTATCGGCCCGCCGCCGAAGCCCTTCGACCTGGAAGGGGAAGAAATGCCGACCGGCCTCGACTGGCAGTCCTGGATCGGACCCAGCGTAATGCGGCCTTATCATCCGACCCTGCTTCCGCCCATCGGCATGAACATCTGGGGAAAGTGGCGCGACTACGCCGAGTTCGGCGGCGGCATGATCACCGATTGGGGTGCCCATATGTTCGACATCGTGCAGTGGGCGCTCGACCAAGACGCTTCGGGGCCAACCGAGTTCTACGCCCCCGGAGCGGACGCGGACTACGGCCTGACCTTCTTCTACGACAACGGCGTGCGCGTCGAGCACCGGGAATTCGGGCGGGGTAACGCGATTCGCTTTATCGGCTCGGAAGGTTCGTTGGATGTCAGCCGGAGCATGCTGGACAGCCCCACCCGCGGTCTGATCGGCCGCCGCAACCGGATGCGCAAGGACCAGGGTAACGCGAACCGGATTCACTTTGAAGAGTGGTTTGCCGCCATGCGGGGGGAGGGGGAGGTAAGCTGCCCGGCCGAGGTCGGCCACCGCACCGCCTCCGTCTGCAGCCTCGCTAACATCGCCTACCGACTGAACGAAAAGCTGGTCTGGGACCCAAGTACCGAGCGCATCACGAACAACGCTTCCGCTAATCGCTTACTCGGCCCGGAGTACCGGCTGTCGCTGGCATAATCCGTGCCCAATCCGTGGTTAACTCCCCCCCATCGCGCAGCGAGCAATCCCACGGCGGCAGCAGCGTCCATCCGCCCAGCGGCATCCATCCCCGCGCAAAGCGCGTCCACCCGCGCGCAGCGCCCTAAGCCACCTGGTACCGTATCCCCAACCGCTCAATTCCCTTAATGAAATCCGTATCCGCATCCACCATCCGTTCCCGGCTGATCATGCGCAGCTTCTGCTTACTCTCCCCGTCGTAGAAAACCATCTTCAGTTTTTGCCCACCGGGATACTTCCGACAGAGTTCATCGAGACCGACTACGAGCTGGCGACTGAGCGCGGTCAGGGGAAGTTTGAGGATGATTGCCTCGGTCAGTTCGCGGCCCATGCCTTCCAGTAATTTCACTTCGGAAATTGCCAGCTCCGCCTCGTCGTCATCCCCCCAACGTTTGCGGCGGTAGTTAGCGCGGACGAAGACAGCCTTGTTCTGCCCGAGGATGTGCTTGTACTTCTCGTAATCCTCCCCGAATAGCTTGAACTCGAGCGTATCGTCGAAATCGCTCAGTTCGAAAATGCCCCAACCATTTCCGTTCTTACTGACCATGTGACGGGAACTGCTGATCATGCCGGCCAGGTTCAGGGTGATGCGCCCGTGCTTCTGGGGGTCGATCTCGCCGAGGGAGCAGGTAACGAAATTCTCCATTTCCAGCTTGTAGCCATCGAGGGGGTGGCCGCTGACGTAGATGCCGGTCACCTCTTTCTCCCGCATCAGCTTTTCCGGCAGATTCCAGGGGCGGGCCTCGGGCGGTTCGGGTTCATCGGGCAGTACCTCTTCCTGGATAGCGCCGAAGAGGGAGGAAGCGGCCGAAGCCAATTGGCTCTGGTAGGCATTGGCGTACTTGGTGACGTGCTCCAGGTAGCTATCGTACTTCTCGCTGGGGGCGAAGTACTGGGCCCGGTGTACCGACTCGAAGGTATCGAAGGCACCGGCATCGACTAGGGCTTCCAGTACCCGCTTGTTGACCGTGCCCGGTTCGACGCACTGCATCAGGTGAAATACCGAGGTGAAAGTGCCGTGCTCTTCGCGTGCCCGTAGGATCTCTTCCACCGGACCCTCGCCGACGCCCTTCAGGGCCGTCATTCCGATGCGGATCGCCCCCTTTTTATTCACCGAGAACTCGGCCTGGCTTTCGTTGATATCGGGGCCGAGCACCTTCACCTCCATGCGCCGACATTCCTTGAGGAAGAAGGTCAGCTTCTCCTGGTTCGTCCGGTTGTGGGTCAGTACCGAGGCCATGTATTCGGCCGGGTAGTGGGCCTTCAGGTAGGCCGTCTGGTAGGCGACGAAGGCGTAGCAGGTTGAGTGCGATTTATTGAAGGCGTAGGCGGCGAAGGCTTCCCAGTCCTTCCAGATCTTGCCGAGCTTATCCTCCGGGTGGCCGTTGGCCTTGCCGCCGGAGATGAAGTCGGGATACATCTTATCAAGTACCTCCTTCTTCTTCTTACCCATCGCCTTACGCAGTACGTCGGCCTGCCCCTTGGAGAAGCCGGCGATCGACTGCGACAGTAGCATGATCTGCTCTTGGTAAACGTAGATGCCGAAGGTCTCCTTCAGGTACTTCTCCTCCGCCGGCAGGGTGTAGACAATCGGCTTGCGGCCATGCTTACGATCGATGAACTCGGGGATGTACTCCAGCGGACCGGGCCGGTAGAGGGCGTTCATCGCGATGAGGTCATCGAAGGTCGTCGGCTTGAGGGCCTTCATGTGCTTCTGCATCCCGCCCGACTCGTACTGGAAGATGCCGTTCGTCTCGCCGCGCTGGAAGAGTTCGTAGGTCTTCGTGTCGTCTAGTGGGATGGCGTCGATGTCGATATCGATGCCGTGATTGTCCTTCACCATCGCCAGGGCATCCTTGATGATGCTGAGGGTCTTGAGGCCCAGAAAGTCCATCTTGAGCAGTCCGGCGATCTCGGCCACCGAGTTGTCGAATTGGCTGATGTACATTCCCGTCTCCTTATCGGCCGTGACGGGCACGTGGTCGGTGACCGGGGTAGGGGTGATGACGACCCCACAGGCATGCACGCCGGTGTTGCGGATGCTGCCTTCCAGCTTACTGGCCGTGCGGATCATCTCCCCGATCTGGTCCTGTTGCTCGGCCAGGCCGCGGAATTGGTAGGCTTTGTCGGTATCCTCACTATTAAGCTTGCCCTTCAGCTTGGGATCGATGTCCTTAGGGGCGAGCACATCGCGTAGGGTAGCGCCTAGCTGAGCGGGGAAAGATTTAGCCACCTTATCGACCTCGTGTAGGGGCACGTCCATGACGCGGCCTACGTCCCGCAGACTGGAGCGGGCGGCCATGGTGCCGTAGGTAATGATCTGGGCTACCTGTTGTTGGCCGTACTTATCGATCACGTAGTCGATGACCTTCTGGCGGCCCACGTCATCGAAGTCGATATCGATATCGGGCATTGACACCCGCTCCGGATTGAGGAAGCGCTCGAAGAGCAGATCGTACTTGATCGGATCGATGTTGGTAATGCCCGTGCAGTAGGCCACCGCCGAGCCGGCCGCCGAGCCCCGCCCCGGGCCGACACTCACGCCCATCTTGCGGGCGGCATCGGTAAAGTCCTGCACGATAAGGAAGTAGCCCGGATACCCTGATGCCTTGATGACCTCGAGCTCGAAGTCCAGCCGCTCGGTGACCACGGCGTTCAGCTCCCCGTAGCGTCGTTTGGCTCCCTCGTAGGTGAGGTGGCGTAGGTAGTCGTCCTGCGACTTGAAGCCGGCCGGCATCGGGAAGTTGGGCAGCAGTACATCGCTGGTCAGCTTCAGGTGCTCGATCTTGTCGTGGATCTCCATGGTGTTGGCCACGCTCTCGGGCACGTCGCCGAAGAGATGGGCCATTTCCTGCTGCGACTTGAAGTAGAAGTCAGAGCTGGGGAATTTGAAGCGGCTCATGTCCTCCATCAGGCTGCCCGTATTCACGCAGAGCAGGATGTCGTGTGGCAGGTAGTCTTCTTCCTCGACGTAGTGGCTATCGTTAGTGCAGATCACCTTCACGTCGTGCTTGCGGGCCAGACGGAGCAGCTTTTGGTTGATGTCCTCCTGACTGACGCCGAGGTTATCGATATCCTCCAGTCCGCGGTGCCGCTGCAGTTCGATGTAGTAATCATCGCCGAAGACATCGAGCCACCACTTGAGTTCGGTTTCGGCCTCCTCATCCTTGCCCTGCATCAGCAATTGGGGAATGATGGCACCAATACAGCAACTGGAGGCGATCACCCCTTCGCTGTACTGTTGGATCAGTTCCTTATCGATGCGGGGGTATTTGCCGTAAAGCCCCTCGATGTAGCCGAGGCTGCAGAGCTTGGCCAGATTCTGGTAGCCCTGCTTATTTTTGGCCAACATCAACTGGTGGTAGCGCAGGTCTTTCTCCCCCCGCGCCCGGCTGAAGGCTTGTATCCGGCGATCTTCCACCACGTAGAACTCGCAGCCTACCATTGGTTTCAGGCCCCGCTTATCCGCCTCGGCGACGAACTTAAAGGCCCCGAACATATTTCCGTGGTCGGTAAGGGCGACGCCTTTTTGTCCGTCCGCGGCTGCCTTGTCCATCATCGTCCCGATCTCGCTGGCCCCATCGAGGAGGGAGTACTGGGTGTGGCAATGCAGGTGGCAGAATTCGGGCATGTGGGTGGGCGGTTTCGGTAGTTGGCAAGGTATGGTAAAAACGAAATTTTCAAACAAATAGTTATCCACAGTAGTGCGCTCGCGTTGCTCGCTTTTTAGTCGGCTTTGCCGGGGGAGTGCGCTCGCTTTGCTCGCTTTTTAGTCGGCTTCGCCGGGTAGTACGTCGGAGGCGTTACTTTGTACGCGACTTCCTGACTTCATGAGTTCTGCCTACTGAACTACTAGACTTCAGGATTCCTCACTTCCGACTTCATATTTTGGTTTCACACTTCCGACTTCCACTACTGAATATCCGAATCCATACTTCCGACTACTACACTACCGAACTACCAAACTTCATACTTCATACTTCATACTTCATACTTCATACTTCTGACTACTAGACTACTAGACTACTAGACTACTAGACTACTGAACTACCGGACTTTCAGACTACCGAACTAAAATGACCCTCCTCCACGAAGACCCCCACCTCGTCGTCATCGACAAACCCGCAGGCCTGCTTACCGTTCCCGATCGGCATGATCCGGAGCGTCCTCACCTGAAGGGAAGCTTGCACCTGCGCTACGGCGCCCCCGTTTTCCCCGTTCACCGGCTGGATCGAGATACGAGTGGAACGATCGTAATGGCTCGTACCCGGGAGGCGCATGCCCACCTGAGTCAGCAGTTCGAGGCGCGGGATGTGGAAAAAGTATACCTGGCGTTGGTAGATGGCGTGCCCGAAGTGGAAGAGGGAGAGATTGACGAGCCCATTGTCCCGCATCCGGCGAAGGTGGGACGGATGCTAGTCAGCAACCGGGGCAAGTTCGCCAGGACCGACTACAAGGTGATGGAACGGCTGGGGAAATTCAGTCTGCTCGGCGTGCAGATCTTCACCGGACGTACCCACCAGATACGGGTACACCTGGCCTACATCGGTCATCCCCTGTTGGTTGATCCGTTTTACGGATGGCGTACGGAGTTTATGCTTTCCGAGGTCAAGGGCAGGCGCTATAACAAAGGCAAGCACGAAACGGAGCGTCCGCTGCTGAGTCGCACCCCCTTGCATGCTTCCCGCCTCGGGTTTAGGCATCCGGCGTCTGGGGAAATGGTGCGGTTCAAAGCCGAGTTGCCGAAGGATATGCGGGCGATGGTGAAGCAGCTGGGGAAGTGGGGGAGGGGGGGAGTCTATTAGTAGGGTGGTTCGGTAGTTCGGATGTTGGGAAGTCGGAAGTCGGAAGTCGGAAGTTGGAAGTCGGAAGTGCCACGCCTCCCACGACGGCACTACCGAACTACCAGAATGAACACGCGATTTAACAAAACCTTACCCCTCCCCGAACCCCTTCCGGCCGGCGAAGGTAGACTAAGACCAAGCCCTCAACGTTTATCTTGCTGCTTGTCTTATTGCCTGTGAACCAATCCATGTCGCTCATGCTGCGTATGTTGCTGTTGTTCGTGTTACCCATCGTGTTTGCACCTGCGCTCGCCGCCCAAAAGAGCATCTTCGCGTACGACCGGCAGCAGGAGGTGGACATTACCCGGTCGGGGCCGGAGTTCATGAATTTCCGGTTCGGGACGCCCGTGCGGGGGATTTACGGGCTGCAGGATACGACCTACACGACGACCATTGAGGGAACGTCCATCCTGCAACTGGACGGGGAACGGATCGGGCAAGTGGTGATCTACGCCCGGCTACTGAGCGCGACGGATACGACGATCTTCGCGGATAACCCTAATCTCAGCGGTAGCCTGACGCTGACGCCGGTGGTGAACGGTCGCGCCCTGGAGAGTGCCCGGGGGGTGTATGACTTCAGCGGAACGAATGCCTACCGGCAGATTTACCACATCACCCAAACGGAGGACGTGGAGCGGGTGACGGCCACCTTCCACAGTCAGGGGGGCTACTTCATCGTGGACAAGGTGGAGGTGATCCCCTATACCGACTTCGGGGTGGAGAACCTGAGGAACCGCCGTAAGTACAACAACCAGCTGCTGACCCGTCCAGACCGCCACGCCAAACTGCGCCGTGGGTATACCGAAGAACTGCAGCGGATCGAGGACTACCACAAAGTGCTCAACGAGCTGATCGGCCGGGAGGAGAGCGCCGCCCTGGCCCGGCTGAAAACACGGGGATTCAACCCCTTCGAATCGGCCGAGTTCCTGGCCTACTTCAACGACCTGCAGGAGAAGGCTAACCAGTCGGAGCGGGCCAAGCTGAGCAAGGTGCGGGCTGACATCTCTAAATTCGACTTTCAGGAGGTGGCCCTGTCGGTGGATAATCTGCTACTGGGCGGCAAGTTTACGGCCCTGATCGGGCTGGTGGACCAGGTGTTCACCAATACCCTGAAGGTGACCGACAGTGGCGGCGAACCCCAGCCGATCGTGCAACTGGACGGGCAGAACTACGTCCGCGACGACAAGCGGAATAAGGTCCAGCTCCTGCCGATCTCAGACGAAGCCCTTAACCAGCGAGTGACCGCCCTGCGCAAGCGCAACGAGCAGTACCAGACCTACATCGACATCCTGCAGCGACTGACCAGTCAGGACCTGGAACTGCAGAATAAGATCAACCAGGACATCAAGACCGCCCGCGACCTGCGCGGGGAGTTGGAGCGACTGGAATGGGAGATCCTGGATGACTTTACCGACCGGCCCAAGTCGGACCTCATTTCCGACAACCGCATCAATTTCACCCAGGCGTACGCCGAGTTTGACCGGCAATTTCCCGATTTGCAGAACGTGGAGCTGGATTTCCTGGACCGGCAGGAACTCAAGTTGCAAACCGTGCGCGGCAATCTTCGTACCCTACGGACCACCTACCAGCAACTGATCGGTGACCTGAAGACCCACTACGATAACCTCTACCAGAACTATCCGCAAGACCGCATCGGGGCATTCGCCGAACTGAATCTGCTGCCGCCGAGTATACCGAAGACGTGGAATGACAATCAGCGGGAGATTTTGGAGACGTACCGGGGGAGTAGCTTGGTGGGGTTGTTGGAGAGTGCGTTGGCAAGTTTGTAGACGCGCTGCGCGCGGGTGGTCGCGCTTCGCGCGGGGATGGAGGGCGCTGCGCGGGTGGATGCTACCGCCAGGGGGGTGCTCGCTACGCTCGAGGGTTTTTTTACCACGGATTGGGCACGGATTTTGTTGTTTTGCTCGCTACGCTCGGGAGTGTGTAGTATGGGAATCCGTGCTACATCCGTGCTTTAATCCGCGATAATCCGTGGTGAACTAAGCTCGTAGTCGACGTAACTTCCAACAAACAAATCGCCATGCACCGCCGCCACTTCCTCCGCCACCAACTGAGCTGGACGGCCGCCCTACTCGCTTCCCCGCTACTCGCCACCGCGCAACTCGTTAGCCCGAAGATCACGGACCTTACGATCCATAAACTCAGCGGAACGGTGACGGGCAAGCCCAGCCCCTGGTACGGATCGGTGCAGCCGCTGCACGTTTATCCCGAATTCGGCAATGACTTCTACGTGCCGCCGGCCGACGCCGGGGAGGGGAGCTGGACGAAAAGCGCCTACTACCTTACGATTACTACCGACGACGGGGTAGAAGGGCTATACGGACCCATCGACGGGGAGACCATTCCCGTACTGAAGCAGCAAATCAAACCTTTCCTCCTCGGGCAGCAGGCCTTGGCCGGAGAGCTGCGCTGGGATCAACTGTACCGCAGTAACCGCCACGCCCGCAGCGGCCACTTCATGATGGCGATCTCGGCGGTCGACAATGCGCTCTGGGACCTGCGGGGCCGCTACCTGGACGCGCCGGTATACCAGCTGTTGGGCGGGCCGGACGTGGCGGAAGTGCCCGTTTACGCCAGTACGCTCGGCCGCTCGATCCTGCCGGGAGAGGCGGGGCAAACGGCCAAAGACTTTCGGGAAAAAGGGTTTACCGCTCAGAAGTGGTTCATGCCCTACGGTCCGGGGGACGGGCAGGCGGGTCTACGCAAAAATATCGACCTCGTCCACGAGCTCCGGGAGGCGGTGGGGGAGGAAACCGAGCTGATGTACGACGTCTTTAGCGGCTGGGACCTGCCCTACGCCCTGCGGTGGTGTGAAGCGGTAGAGGACACCCGCCCCGGCTGGTTAGAGGAGCCTTTTCTGATGGACCAGCTAAGCAGCTACGTCGAACTCGCCCGACGTACCAACATCCCCGTCGCCACCGGCGAGCACCTCAACAGCCGCTGGGAAGCCGACCGGATGTTACGCGCCGGGGCCATGCGGGTAGTTCAGGCCGATCCAGAATGGTGTGGCGGCGTGAGTGAATTGGTCAAGATTTGCACCGTGGCCTCGCTGTACGGGGCGCGGGTCGTTCCCCACGGGCATAATTTGCATGCGGCCCTGCACGTGGTGGCGAGCCAGTCGCCGGCGGTCTGTCCGATGGGGGAGTTTTTATACGATAAGATGCAAGGGTATTATCACTTTGGGAAGTACCCCCTGCAGCCGGTGGATGGGAAGATTAAGTTGCCGGAGGTAGCGGGCTTTGGGCTGGATTGGGATGAGGGGAAGGTGGAGGAAATCACTACGGTATAGGCAACGCTTTTCCGATCCTGGTTCGTTCATGTTTCAAACACCTGAATCATGCCTACTCGTCTACTTCTCTTTTGCCTCCTCAATACAACCGTACTTACCGCCCAATCCGGTAGCGATCAGTGGTTCCTTACAGTGGAAGCGCCTTTACAGGTTAACCTGAACCTAGTGACCACCTACGACAATCCGGACCAGTCGCCCGGCACGATCGGGCAGCGACCGGTGGTCAATCGGCTGGCAGCAGAGAAGCCGCTCTACGGACTGGAAGTTGGCGTGCTTCGCTCTCTGGGGGCTCACTGGCGCGCTGGATTGGGGGCCGGATTGAGTGCCTCCTTTAACGAGCAACTCACCGACTTTCGCAGCGAATCCTACACCCGTTTGCTACTGCCCGTTTACGCCCGGCTAGAGTACGACCGCCCGGTAGGAAATAAGCTTGGCCTCACGGCGGGATTGCGGGCCGGTTACCAGTTTCACGATCACGACCCGAATCAGCGGGCAGTCGGCCGCGATGAATTTGGAAGTGCGCGTATCCAACAACGGGGCGGGTTACTGGCCGGGGCACAGGTCGGCATTTTCTTATTAGGTATTCCCGCCCAGCCCCGGCTCACGGTGGGCTATTCCTATCATCGCTTTCGCTATCGCTACTACCGCAACCTCAGTATAGACAACTTCGGCCCGACCGGTGGAACGCTGGTGACCGAGAGCAATCCGGTAGCTCACCATTTGCGCTTCGGATTGGAGATTCGCCTGTAGCGGAAGTGGTTTAAGCAGCGGGCGGCGGCGCGCAGGTGCAAGGTTTTTGGCAACCGATGAACGGTTCTGAACCGCCCGGCGGTGAAAAGATTTGCATTATTACGATTCTTCTCGTACATTAGCTACGACAAAAATCGTAATAGACCTATGCCATCTCCCCCCACGGCCTCCGAACTGGCCATTTTACAACTGCTCTGGGACCGCGGTCCCCTCAGCGTCCGCCAGGTGCACGATGCCCTGGCCGAAGACAAGGAAGTCGTCTACACCACCATCCTGAAGACCATGCAGGTCATGCTCGATCGGGGCTTCCTGAGCCGGGAACAGCAGGGTAGGGCGCACATCTACCGGGCGGCCATCGACCGAGCGCCCACCCAGGATCAGTTGCTGGACCGCTTCCTGAACCGTGCCTTTGGGGGCTCGGCCAAGGGACTCGTCATGCGCGCCCTGGGTAATTACCGGACCAGCAAGGACGATATCGCCGAGCTCAAAGCCCTCATCGATCGCATTGAAAACGAAGAACAATGATCGAGCAGCTCCTCTCCCCCCAACTGGTCACGGCCATCGGCTGGACCCTCATCCATACCCTTTGGCAGGGTGCCGTTTTCGCGCTGTTGCTCGGCGTATTCCTCATCCTGCTGCGAAGCTACAGCGCGCATGCCCGCTACCTGGTGGCGGTAGGGTTTTTGGCGGCCTTCTTCGTGGCGGTTGGGCTGACTTTTGTGTCTCAGTACCAAACATCCGCCGTTCATTCTTCCGTGCATTCGGACCACATTGATCGGGAATTCGCGTCATCTGCGCACACATCTTCCCCCGCTTTAGACACTCCTTCGGGCCGGAGGCCCTCAACCTTAAACTCTCCCGCCGCTCATCATGGTCCCATAGCGGTCGCCTCGGCGTACTTCTCTCGTCACTTGCCACTCATCGTGACGCTTTGGCTGATGGGTGTACTGGTGCTACAATTACGCGTTTTAGGGCAACTAGCCCTCGTGCAGCGACTGAAGAACTACGGGACGAGCCGGCTTCCGGCTAGCTGGGCCGGACGACTACAGGAGTTGGAAGACCGACTGGACATCCGCCGCCCCGTCCGCTACCTGCTGTCGGACCGGATCAAGAGCCCCTTTACGACCGGCTGGCTGCGACCGGTGATCCTGCTGCCCCGTACCCTTATCGACGAGCTTAAGGAGAGCGAACTAAGCCAGATTCTGGCCCACGAGCTGGCCCACGTCAAGCGGCACGACTTCGCGGTGAACCTGCTGCAGACGGTACTGTCCACCTTCTTTTTTTACCACCCGGGGGTCTGGTGGATGTCAGCCCGCGTGCAGGACGAGCGGGAGCACTGCTGCGACGACCTGGCCCTGGCGGCCACCGGTGGGCGGATCGACTATGCGCGTACCCTCGTCTCCTTGCAGGAACGGGACCTGCGCCATCCGAAACTGGCTATGGCCTTCGGGGGCGGTGGCTTCGGTAACCGGATTCGCCGACTCCTGACCGGCTACCTAAATACGGCTACCTTCGGGGAGGGGGTGGTGACCACGCTGATTTTCGTGTTGGTAGGATCGCTGGCGATTGCGGCCCGGCCTGCTAATCAACCGTTGGACAGTTCCGAGTTGTCCAACGGTTATCCGGCAAACATGGCACCTGCGCCCCCGCCCCCCGTCATCCCCGCTCCTACCGGTCCTCCCGTGTATTACCCCGAAGAGACGGCACCCGCGTCCGCGCCCAAGGAAATTGAAACCATGACCGAAGAATACGACCTCCTCATGCGCGCCATCTACCAAGGCGAAGTCGAAACGGTCCGCTACCTGGTCGATAAAGTAAACGATCTCAGCCGCACCGACGACCGCGACTTCACCCCCCTCATGGCCGCCGCCAGCGAGAACGAAATTGAGATCGCCCGACTACTGCTGGATCGAAAAGTGGACGTGAACCAAACGAACCGCATGGGCTGGACCGCCCTCATCGAAGCGGCCGACGAGGGTTCGCTGGAAGTCGCCCGGCTGCTTCTAGATGCCGGTGCCCGGGTTAATCATCGCGGACCGAATACCAGCCGCAACGCCGTCGGTATGGCGGCTAGCGAGGGCCACCTGAGCCTATTGCGCGTACTCATTGCCGCGGGGGGACATTATCGGGGAGAAAACGGCACCGTGCCGGCCCTCCATCTGGCAGCCGAAGAGGGGAAATCTCACATCGTCCGCGCATTGATCGAAGAGTTTGCTGCGGACGTGAATGCCGTCGGGCCGCACGGACGTACCGCCCTGATGTACGCCGCCGCCGAAGACCAGCCGGACATCGTGCGAATGCTGCTGGAGGCCGGGGCCGATGCCGGCCGCCTGGACGCCACCGGCAATACCTCCATGAACTACGCCGCCGATGAGGGCGCCACCGAAAGTTTGGTGGAGATGGCCGAACGAATGGGGGAAGCGGCGGTAGAGCGCCTGATGGCTACTCCCCAGATCCTGACCGGCCCGGCCGGCGAAGGGGACTTACTGACCGTAAAGGCTATGGTTGAGATGGGAATGGACGTCAACATCGCCGATGAGGAGGGCAACACGCCCCTTTCGATGGCCGCCCGGGAGGGGCACGTATTCGTCGCTCAGTATCTCCTGGACGAAGGCGCGCGGGTGCAGGGAAGTGGCGAACAGTGCCCCCCGATCTTCCTGGCCGCCCGGGAGGGACACCCCGACATGATCGACCTGCTGGTGGACCGGGACGCCGCCCTGGAAAACGGCTGCAACTACCGGGAGATCAACTTCGACGAGATCAAGACCGTCAATGACTACGCCGGCAGTACCCCTTTGCTGGTAGCCGTAGAGGAAAATTCCCCCTCCACCATCCGCCGCCTGCTGGCCCGGGGCGCGGACCCCAACTCCAATTCCTCAAAGACCAGCTACCTGCTACCGGATCAGGTGGACTGGAAAGAGGTGAATGACCTGGAACCGGCGGACTTGGAGCAAGCCTATACCCTGCGTTACCGAACTAGGCAATGGCGGCCACTGCTGGAAGCGGTCGAAACCGGTGAGGCCCGCATCGTTCGTCTGCTGCTGGAAGCCGGAGCCGACCCGGCCCACCGGCTGGAGGACGGGACGACCGCCCTCGATCTGGCCCGGAAGCTGGGTCATGCTGACATTGTCAAGCTATTGAATGGCCGGTAACCTTTCGCTATTTCCCTGAGTATTCACCCCAAACCGTTGGACGGTTCCGAACCGTCCAACGGTTAACCCAAGCAAACTATGCGAACCCTATTTCTACTGGGGTGGCTGGCCCTGTCCGCCCCCCTCCTAGCCACCGCTTTGCCCACCGCCGACCTGACCCTCAGCGGGCGGGTGCTGGATGCC
>CAZKPE010000009.1:0-40219 GCA_964554545.1 uncultured Lewinella sp. | reverse complement strand
CCAAACGAATGCGCTATGCAGCCTAAATTACTACATCAAAAATCCGTCACACCCGTCGAACAGTATGTACGACTACGGCTTTAGAATCTATAATCCGCAACTAGGTCGGTTCCTGAGCGTGGACCCGCTCTCACCGGACTATCCCTGGTACACGCCCTATCAGTTCGCGGGAAACACGCCCATTCAAGCGGTCGATGTCGATGGTCTAGAACCAGGATTTAGCTACTCTCCAACTGCTCTTAACTTTGGACAAGGATTCGGCGCGAATATTGTTACAGATTATCAGGCCATAGCAAATGCAAGGGCACGCGGAACTGTGGCTACAATTTTCAATTGGAGCGGAGGATACTCAAAGTATACCCGCAACTATGTAACTTTTATGAGTGCAGGTAATACTGCTGTTGCTAATGGAGGTATGGCAACTGAAGAGTTCGGACCAGCGGCTAGTACCGGAGGTAACACTGAAAGTACGCTTTATCTAAGAGAAGATAAATTCTCTTCGAAGGATGCCATTAACTTTATGTTAGGTAATATGATTGCTGGTCAAGGGCCCACCAACATAGATTATCCTATAAATGGAGCGTCCAGTACTTCTATGCTAGAATCGGCAATTGTCATTAGGGCGCTCCGAGATTTTAGAAAAGCAAATCCGTATTATACCAGAAACGATGGGCAGGCAAATAACATCACTGCGAGAGGTTATACCTTTCAAATTACAGATCTCGCATCGGACTTTTTATCTGAATTTACTCTGTTCACGACAGAGGGGTTTGTAGGGTCAGGTCAGATCAGTGTGATATATGACCCCGAAGATCATATGGTAGATATTACTATTCAGAATACTACGAGTCTAAAGTCGGGTGACTACGGGAAGGAAATACCTGGAGTAGTTGATGCGGAGTCTCATGACAGAACTGAAGAAAACCCAGAGTTTGGTAGTGTAAGCCAAACCTACAGACTTAGGATCTCAATGTCGGAAGCTTTGAAGGAAAGGTAGTCGCGGTATGATTGGTATTGGAGATATTGATTGGTTTTTTCCTGTGGCAATAGTGTGTCATACTGCACTGTTAATTTGCTTGGCTTTATTAAAAATCCGCAGAAATAATATTGTGATGATGGCTTTGTTTGGTTACTTGGTTATAGCCGCTTTATACATAGGCAGTCAAAGTACTCAATCTGACATTCTTCGCAACGAGATCGCAGGTAGTTATAGGGGGAGAGAGGGGGTCTCGTTTGTAATATCGGAAGAAGGAGATGTAGTTGCTTTCTATAGCGAACAACGTGAATACGTCAGAACTGGAACAATAAACTGCCAAACAAAGAATGGAGCTTCAGTGTGCCAATTTACTAACAAGCACTCTGGAAAAACATATGATGTAAAGGTTGATGGTGGCAAAGCTCTTTATCTGGTTCGAGGCTTGGAGTCAGATACGCTTATCGCGGTTGACTAGTGTTGCTTTTCCCGCCCAATGAGAAGGCCCCCGCATTGACGACGCTATTTGCGGCGGCATTGACGGGGGCTGGCTGTTGGGCGGTCTGTTTTTGTTCAGGACTTCTAACCGAGCGGAGGGAGCTGAGATGTGTGGCAGCCCAATCAGTCTTCGCCAATCAAGAATCGTCAATCGCCAATCCTTAACAGCTCATCCAATTAAATTGGTGGTAACATAAATTGTGATATAATTTTCCGGCGTCGCCCACCCCAACCTGCGTCAAATATTAAATTCGAAGAAACAACCAATAGTCTGTGGTTGGCGGCTGTAGTACGCAGAGCTACTAAAGAGAAAGGTATATACTTCAACATTCATGTTAGTAATTATCGGGTAACTCAATTTTACTCCTTCTTCAACGTAATCACAACCACCCCCTCAAAATTCGTCCCGTAGCCGAACCGCTCGATGTCGGCCGGCTCCTTGAAGACCTCGATCCCTTCGATGGATTGCGGGTCGAGCTTCGCGACGGGGTCGTCTCCATCCATCCGCTTGCCGTCGACGATGTAGAGGATGTTGCCACGGGGTGAGTCGCTACCTTCGCCCGTGATGCGAATGGAGGTCGGCGAAGGACCATCAGCTGCCGGGCTACCTTCCTTATCCATCACCACATCCACCCGGGTAGCTTCGTCGACGATCACGGTCCGCGCGGTAGTGGTGTAGCCGACGTAGGTGAACTGGAGCCGACGTTCGCCAAGGGGAACACGCAGGGCATACCGACCCTCGAAGTCCGTTACGGTGCCGAGTGTCTCTCCATCCACGACCACCACTACGTTCGCACCGATCAGTGGCTTCAGCGTAGCGCCGTCCAGTACCCGACCGCTTACGACGCCCTGGTCTGGTTTAACAGCCTCCACCACCGAGGGAACGGTAAGCTCACCCGTCCCGGCCCGCCCCAGAACCCACCCCCCGCACACGAGCAGCAGTACGAGCAGGTAGGGATAGCGTCCCCCCGGTCGGGCGGAGGGAGTAGAAGTGGAGAGCAGCCGCTTCAGCCGGTAGCCGAAGGGGGAGGAAGTAGCGCGAAGAGCCATAGCAGGAGAATTTTCATAAAGTGATTCAGAGTAGCGGGCCACCCGTAGCAGGGTCTGGGCATAATCAGCGGAGGAGACGGTACCCCCGGCCACCACAAGGTCATCGCAGGCAAGCTCCCGCTCCCGGTCGAGTTGCCGGCACAGCCAGTGGACGAGCGGATGGAAGTAAAACAGATCGCGCACGAGCCGCTGCACGACCACCCAGCGATGATCGTTGCGCCGCAAGTGAGCCAGCTCGTGTAGCAGAACCGCCTCCACTTCCGTCACGGAGAGTTGGGCCAGCAGTCCGACCGGAAACAATATGACTGGCCGCAGAAACCCGAGCACCATCACGGAATCCACCCGCGACGAGATCAGCCACCGTACCCCCCGCGACCGACCGAAGCGATCACGTAAGCGCTCGAAGCGCCGACGCTCCTTCGCCGGGGGAGGGAGGGCCCGCTGCCGCAACGCCCGTCCACGACGGTAATCCAGCGTACTGCGTAGTCCACTCAGGAGAAGCCCGAGTAGGTAGACCACCCCCAGATAGGGGAGCCATGATGGCCGAAGGGGTGGAGCGGCGGCTACTTCGGCATCCATTGGTCTATCCAGGTCCGCAACGATCATTAATTCCGCTACTCCATCACTTATAGCGGTGATGCTGCTGGGACCGGCCAGGAATAGTAGTCCCCCGAACAGTACCGGCAAGCCACCCAGCGCAATCAAATACACCCGGTACCGCCCCCGCGCCGTCCCGCTAAATCGACTGAGCCCGTAGGCCAGACTGATCCACAGCCCGAACACCCACAGCGAATGCACCAGTGCCCCCGCCAGGGTCGACAACCACGGTAACCAGCTCGCTTCATTCATCGTTTCCGGGTTTTTGGGCGTCCAGCCACCGTTGCAATTCATCCAGTTCCGCCGCATCGGGCCGTTCCCCTTCCCCCAGTGCCCGCAGCGCCAGCCGCAATTTCGAGCCCCCGAAGACCGATTGCCGTAGCCGGTCCACCAACTGCCGCTCAACCTCCTCCCGCCCCGGCTCCGCGTAGTACCGGTGCTGCTTGCCCGCCCGCTCCCGCCGCACCAGCCCCTTCCGGTGCATCCGCTGCAGTTGCGTCAGTACCGTCGTATACACCACCCGCTTCTCCTGCCCCGCCAGCCAGTCGTGCACCTCTTGCACCGTCGCCCCCGGCCGCTCCCAGAGCGCCTGCAACAACATCAATTCCGCATCCGATGGTACCGTAGACAGTGACATGCCCCTAAAGATATACGACAGATGTAGTATTTGCAAACTTTGGGTGATCAAAAATGTCTCCTTCGAAGCCGGTCCATCCGCGAAGCGGCCTCTATCCCCCGCGCGAAGCGCGTCCACCCGGCGAAGCCGACTAAAAGGACGAAGTCCGCACTACAATGCCTCCCCCCTTCCCCCCCCACCTGCGCGCCGCCGCCCAAACCCTACACCGCATTTTCCACGAAGGCGGCTACGCCGACCGCGAAGTGGCACGTACCCTGAAGTCCGATAAACGCTACGGCAGCAAGGACCGCGCCCGCATTGCCGAACTCGTCTACGAGACCGTCCGCTACTACCGCCTCTACGCCCACCTGGCCGGCCGGGAACCGCTGAACGAAAACGACTGGTGGTTGCTCCTCGGTGTCCACCTAATCCTACAAGGCGAAAAACTTCCCGACTGGCGCGAATTCACCGGGCTCGACCCCCAGGGCATCCTGCAGGCCCACTCCACCGCCGAGAAGATCCGCCCCCTCCGCGAAAGCATCCCCAACTGGCTGGACCAACTCGGGCAACAGCAACTCGCCGCCGACTGGCCCGCTACCCTCACCGCCCTCAACGAGACCGCCCCCGTCGTCCTGCGCGCCAATCGGCTGAACACGACGCCTAAGGAGCTCACTGCCGCCCTGGAGACTGAAGGCATCACAGTCGAACCCATCGCCGAAGATGCCTTACGGGTCACTGAGCGCAAAAACCTGTTCCGCACCAAAGCCTTCCGCGCCGGACTCTTCGAATTGCAGGACTACAGCAGCCAGCAGGCCGCCCCCGCTCTGGAGGTCGAACCCGGTATGACCGTCGTAGATGCCTGCGCCGGCGCCGGAGGCAAGAGCCTCCACCTGGCTGCTCTGATGGAAAATAAGGGTCGTCTACTGAGCCTGGACATCCACGGCTGGAAGCTAAAGGAGCTCAAAAAACGCGCCCGCCGCGCCGGCGTCACCAACCTCGAGCCCCGCCCCATCACCTCCACCAAGGTCGTCAAGCGGCTGCACGGGAAGGCCGACCGCGTGCTACTCGACGTACCCTGCTCCGGACTGGGCGTGCTGCGCCGCAACCCCGACGCGAAGTGGAAGCTGACCCCCGAAAGCATCGACCGGGTGTTAGCCGAACAGACCAAGATCCTTACCGACTACAGCAAAATGGTCCGCACAGGCGGTAAGCTCGTCTACGCCACCTGCAGTATCCTGCCCCGGGAGAACAGCGACCAGGTCCGCCAATTTCTGGAAAGTGAGGCCGGCCGGGGCTGGACGCTGGAGCACGAGCAAAGTTTCCTGCCCCAGCGCGACGGCTACGACGGGTTTTTCGTCAGCCGGCTGGCCCGGACCTCGTAGCGGTCCAGCGTACCGATGTTTTTGGCCTCGAAGGTGCCACTGTGGGTGCAGTCGAAGCGGTCGCCGAGCAGTTCGCGGGTGGTAGCACTGACCGTCACGCTACCGGCCCGGCCTGCCTTTTCCAGCCGCGAAGCCTGGTTCACGGTATCCCCCCAGACGTCGTAGGCGAATTTCTTCTGACCGACTACCCCAGCCACTACCGGACCGCTATGAATGCCGATGCGCGCCCGAAAGTCGCCCTCCCGTTCCAGGTATTCCTGAATCTCCAGGGCGGCGGCCACGGCCCGTTCGGCGTGGTCGGGTTGGGGTTTGGGCAGACCAGCGGCACACATGTAGGCATCGCCGATGGTCTTGATCTTCTCCAGGCCGTGGCGGGCGATGATCTCGTCGAAGGCCCGGAAGGTGCGGTCCAGCATCTCGACCAGCCGCTCCGGTTCCTGGCTGCCGGCGATGCGACTGAAGCCGACGAAGTCCGAAAACATGACCGACACCTCCTCGTGCCGCCGGGCGGTGGCCGCGCCCTTATCCTTAAGCTCCCGGGCGATGGGGGCCGGCAGGATGTTCAGCAGCAGTTCGTTGGAGCGCTGCTGTTCCTGCTCGATGCGGTCGTTCTTTTCGCTTAGTAGTTGTTGATAGCGTTGGCTACTCCGGTAGCGCAGGTACAGCAGGGCCAGGGCGACGATAACGCCCAGGGCCAGGACGAGGAAGAAATTGCGTCGCTGCCGTTCCTCCCGCGTCAGGGCCCGCTGCTCGTCCAGGTCCATGCGCTGCTGCATCAGTTGCAGGCTATCCTGCAGGGTCTCGGTCTCGAAGGAGTCGATCTCCATATCCTTCTGCTGCAGGAGGATGAGCTGTCGTAGCTGGGTATCCGTCAGGGCTTCGATCTCCCGGCTCTGTAGGGCGACGATGGCATTAAGGGTGGTCTCGTCGAGGTCTTCGGCCGCCGTCGCGACGGGCTGTCCGGCGTCCTGGATTTCGGCGATGCGGGGCAGCCCGGTGATCGACTGGCTTTCATCCCCGGCCAGGTCCCTCAGCTGCTCTGCAATACTGTCTACCGTGGCGGTCATGCCACTATCGCTGAAGCGGGTCGAGGCCCTCCGCAGTTCGCGTACGCCCCGGATACGGTCCTGTCCGGTGGAGGCGGGGTCCTGCAGCAGCGCGCGTCCGAGCAGGTAGTGGCCGTAGGCTTCCACGTCGGATAGCCGTTGGTTCTGCCCTTCGGCGATCAGGGCCTCGCTTTGGGTGATGGCCCGTTGGTAGCTTCCCGCGCTGAGCATTTCCTCGATGGCCGATAGTTGCCCCTGGTAAGCGTTCAAGGGGGGCGCGGACGCAGGTGCCTGGGCGATCAGTAAGCTTGAAGAACCGGACGCGACGATCAGGAATAGCGAGAACAGCCGAACATTCATGGGTGGGATTCAGACTCCCAAGGTAGCCTCATTTGGTCGGGTCGTGGCCCCAGTTTTTCAGGCTGTAGGCCCAGTCGGTGTCACTGACGTCGCCATCGGGCCGCTGCGCCAGGTGGCGGTTGACGTAGCCGACGACCTTGTTCATGTGGTCGTAGTCGCCGTCGGTCAGCTCGTCCTTGTTCTTGCGTTTGATCTTGACGATCTTTCGGCCGCTCTTGTGGCCGGTGCTCTCGCCGGTGTCGCTATCACCGACCGACTTCGACTCCTCCGTATCCAGCCATTCCTCCAATTCTTTCGGGGCCATATTGACCGCGTCGTAGAAGTCGTCGTAGATCTCGTCTTGGCTTTTGTCCGCCATGGGTAGGGATTTTATTTTCCTAATGCAGCCGTAACGCCCGGGGTTCGACCGGTATATTGGGAGTGGGCAATATATTTCAGGGATGCAAGCGCACGAACAACTACAGATCAGCAACGGGGCCAATGGCCTGGAGATTACCTTCCGCTGGCGATCGCGGATGGCCTACTTCCTCCTCTTTTTCACCCTCGTCTGGGACGTGGCCATCATTTTCTTTCTGCTTGCGGGGGCCGGCTGGTTTATCCTGATCCACCTGCTGGTCGGGCTGGGCCTCACCTGGTACGTGGCCGCCCAGTTGCTTAACCGGACCCACATCCTCGTCCGTTCCGGCAAGCTGGCGGTCACCCACGGGCCGGTTCCCAGTCTGCAAAAGTCCGCGGAGGTGAACGCCCGCTCCATCTCCCAGCTCCGGACGCTGAAGGGTGGCAGCTACAAACCCAAGAACGGCAAGCGCGTCCAGCTCTATAAGCTCGCCCTGGAGACGGACGACGGGCAGGAGGTCACCCTGGTCCGCAACCAGCACGATCGCGAGCTCCTCCTGAGCCTGGAACGGACCATTGAAGACCACCTCGGCATCACCGACGTACCGGTCGAGGAGCAGGCGCCCGACGGGCAGTTCAATCCCGACCTGGCCCAGTGGAACGAGATGAAGGAAAATATGCCCGCCTTCCTGCGCAAACCGATGGAGCGGATGGCCGAGCGCGCTCAAGCCGGGCAAGCGAGTGCGATGGACGAACCCCGCCCTTCCGTCATGCAACCCATTCCCGCTACGGTACCGGACTCGGAAACGCGGCCCGAAGACCGGCAACCAGCTGATTTTCGCGAGGGCGACGCCTTCCGCCTGCGAAACCGGGCCTACCGCGTCAGCCGGGTAAGGGAGCTCGACTGGACCGACCCCCGCCACCGACAATCCCGTATCATTCAGGCCTCCGCGGTGGACGGTAGCGATACCAAACAGTTTTACGCTAAACGGTCGGACGAAGACTGGACCTACTACGAAGAGCGCCCCCTCGATGCCGACGAGCGCGAGCTGCTGGAATTTACCGACGGAGGGCAACCCCCTCTTTCTCTACGGAATGGCGACGACCGCTACTACGGCGGCGAACCCCTACAGCTTCGAGACGGTGACGGGCGGGAGCACACCTACTACACCACCCGCTCCGCTACCCAGTTCCGGGCCCTGCGCCACGACGGGGGCAACTGGGAAGTGGCGGTACAGGAGCCGGTAGACGCGTCGATCTTCGGGGCTTAGTTTGCACCTGCGTCCTCGCCCTAGTGCAGGTAGCTCGCTCCGTTCAGGTCCAGCACCGAGCCGGTGGTGAAGGCCGCTTCCGGACTGGCCAGATACAGGATAGCACGGGCCACTTCCTCCACGGTAGCCACCCGGTTCAGGGGGCTCTGGGCGCGCACCGCCTCCCCGGCCGCTCCCTGCAGGTGGGGCCGGGCCATGGCCGTTTCGATGAAGCCCGGAGCGACGGCGTGTACCGTAATGCCGTACTCACCTACCTCCCTGGCCAGAGACTGACTCAGGCTGTGCAGCCCGGCCTTGGCCGCCCCGTAGCCGACCTGCCCGGCCTCCCCCCGGTAGGCCCCGCGGCTGCCGACGTTAACGATGGTGCCACGGCCCCGCTCCCGCATGTGCTGAATGGCGGCGAAGGAGGCGGCGGCCGGCGCAATCAAATTGGTGTGCAGGGTTTCGTGAAAGGTGTGCATCCACTGGCGGTAGTCGAGATCACCGGCAACGGGGTGGGGGCGGAAGATGCCGGCGTTATTGACCAGGATGTCCAGTAGACCCATTTCGGCGATGGCGCGCTCGACCAAATCGTACGCCCGGTCGGGCTCACTCAGATCGGCCTGGAGTAGCGCATGCCCCTGTCCCTCCAGCCCGGCCAGTACCGCTTGGGCCGCTTCCTCACTCCGGTTGTAATGTACACAGACCCGCGCCCCGGCCTTGGCGAATAGGGTTGCCGTGGCCCGCCCCACGCCCCGACTACTGCCGGTGATGAGGGCCGTGCGGCCGCTGAAGTCGACTGTTACCATTATGTAAATGTAGGCTGCCACCGTATACTTTGCCCCGGGCTGGCGCGTCTTAGCTAGGTCGCAACCACCGAACGTATGCTGTACCGCTTGCTGCTGATCTTTCTCCTTTCGGTTCCCCCGTTGTTGGCCGGCGCACAGTCCGGTTCCTTATCGGCCGCCGATCGGGAGGAGCTGAGGGCGGCGGAGCGCAGGATGCAAGCCTTGCTGGAACGGGTACACACCGACAGCACGGAGGCCGATCGCTTTCTGGCGGCCCGTGACCTGATCCGGACTTTGGTGGAAGCTTTGGATCGCCCAAACTCCTTCAACTACGCCTTTCCTGAGCTCGACGGACTCAGTATTCAATACCCCGAAGACCGGAGCTTCCGCATCTTCAGCTGGGAATTGTACGTGGACCGGGAGACCTACCGCCACTACGGGGCTATTCAGCTCAATGAGCAAGACCTGAAGCTCATCCCGCTGGTCGACCGGGGCGACGACTGGGTCGGTAACCCGGAAAACGAGATCAATAAGGCCGACCGTTGGTTGGGCTATACCGTCTACGGCATCCGGGAAGCGGGAGTGTACCGGGGCCAGCCGTACTACTTCCTGCTGGGCTACGACAGCTATTCGGCCTACCGCCGCCGGAAGATCCTCGACGTGTTGCGGTTTGACGAATCGGGAACTCCGGTTTTCGGGCTACCCGTCTTCGAGACCTACACCGACAATGACTTGCTGCTGGCCGACCGGGCCCGTATCATCATGCCCTACGGGGCGGAGGCCAACGTCACCCTGCGCTTCGATCCGGAGCTGGAGGGGGTGGTCTACGAAAACCTCATCCTGGTGCAGGGCAGTTATGGGGAGGGACCGATCCACGTACCGGACGGCAGCTACCACCTGCTCGAAAGTGACGAACGGGGTATCTGGCGGGAGCGGGAGCAACTTTTCGAGCACACCTACGAAGAAGCGCCCCGCTTCGTGCCAAAGGACGAAGCGGGGCGCGATCTGCTCGGTCGGGAGCGGAAAAAGCCGAAGCCCCCGGGTGGGGGAAGGCGGTAGTTAGCGGGCGGCGGCGCTGACCGGGAAGCTGACGGCCCGGTCGGCCCACATGAGTACGATCTCGTTGCCCTCGACGGCGAAGTCCATCCGCTCGGCGGGGGAGTTGAGGTTGCGGGCGTTCCCGTCGATACGGGCGACGTCCTCGGCCTCGTCGTAATCGTAAGCTCCCCACTGGTCGGCGGTGCGGTTGAAGATGATTGTCCAGTCGTCCTTATCGGCCGGTAGGGTGAACAGCGAGTAAGTACCGGCGGGCAGCATCTCGCCACTGGCTCCAACCTTTACGTCCTGCTGGAAAGTAATGCGGGTGGCCTCATTGGCTCCGGTGCGCCAGACTTTACCGTAGGGGACCAGGTCGCCGTAGATGGTGCGCTCGTTCACGGCCGGACTGCCGTAATTGATCTTGACGGGGACGCCGCCGACGGTACCGGTCAGTTCCTTGCGCGGGCTCTTGATCGTGGTGTCGATGGTGGTGACGGTATAGGCTTCTCCGCCCATCGCAGGGTCCATTTCGCCGGTGGTAGCCGTGGTATTCTGGCCGCCGGCTTCGACCTGTTCTTCGGTTGATTCGGAAGTTCCACCGTTCGGGGTGTTGCAGCTACTGACCAGGAACAGGCCGCCGGTCAGGAGCAGGAGGAGGGAGATTCGGTACATATGGTAAGGTGATTTTGCGGTTCGTTCAACCCGGGAAACACGGGCTGGCCCCAAAAGGTGAATTACTCCACCTCTTTTTTTGCATCATCCAGCACCTGGTCCACGAAGAAGGGGGAGGGGGCGTAGCCCGTCCAGCCGCCGTCCACCATCAGCTGCTGCCCGCTGATGTGACGTGCCGCCGGACTCAGGATGAAGCCCACCGCCGCCGCCACGTCTTCCGGCATACCGACCCGTCCGTTCGGGTTCAGGAGCGACCAGACGCCGGCATAGTCCGGTTCCTCCTGTGCCGTCCGGTCCGTGAGGGTAGCTCCGGGAGATACACAATTGACCGTGATGCCGTAGGGGCCGAGGTCGAGCGTGAGGTGCTGGGCCAGCATGGCGATGCCCGCCTTACTCATACCGTAAGCGGCCAGGTTGGGGTAGGCGCGGTTGCCGACGTTGGAGCCAATCAGCACAATACGGCCGCCGCTCTTCTGGGCTTTCATCCGGCGGGCCACGGCCTGGGCAAGAAAGAAGGTCCCCTTCAGGTTCAGGTCCACGACCCGGTCGAAACTGCGCTCGGAAAAGTCGAGGAAGCGGCCGAATTCGGTAAGACCGGCATTGGCTACCGCAATTTCGAGCTGGCTGTCGGGCAGATCGGCGGCGTAGGCAACCATTTCGCGGATGAAGTCGACCTGACTGGCATCGCCCACGTACGGCAGGGCGCGGCCGATGGCGATCTGGTTGAGCTCCGTGACCGCCGCTTCGGCGGCCTCGGCCGAGTAGTCGTTGAGTACCACCGTGGCCCCGTGCTCCACGAGGTATTTGGCGATGGCGAAGCCAATTCCGGTACCGGCACCGGTGACGATGGCTGCTTTACCATCAAATACTTGGAAAGTCATGCTCCATAAATTAGACTCGCCGGATATAGTTTACCTTGGCCGCGATTTACCCCGCCCCGACCGGGCTGACCGCATAGTTCCCTTCCCGCATGCAGGCCTACCACGCACTCTTACGACAGATACTGAACGACGGAACGCGCAAAGGCGACCGCACCGGCACCGGTACCCTTTCCGTATTCGGCCATCAAAGCCGTTATGACCTGACGGCAGGTTTTCCGCTCATTACCACGAAGCGAGTGCACTGGAAAAGTGTCGTTCATGAGTTACTCTGGTTCATCCGGGGGGATACCAACATCCGCTACCTGGTGCAGAACGGCGTCCGCATCTGGAACGAATGGCCCTACCAGCACTTTCTGCGCGAGACCGGCCAGGAAGCCGAGCGCCCCAAGCACGGCGCGGCCTGGCGGGCGGGAATGAAGGAGTTCGTTGCGCAAATCCGGGAGGACGCGGACTTTGCCGCCCGCTGGGGGGAGCTCGGACCGGTCTACGGCAAACAGTGGCGCGACTTCAACGGGGTGGATCAGCTGAGCGACGTCATTGAGGCCATCCGGGAGAAACCCGACAGCCGCCGCCACATCGTCACGGCCTGGAACCCGACCGACCTGCCGGCGATGGTAAGGTCCGGATTGCCGCCCTGCCATACCCTTTTCCAGTTTTACGTGGCGGAGGGCAAGCTTAGTTGTCAGCTCTACCAGCGATCGGCGGATGTCTTCCTGGGCGTGCCCTTTAACATCGCCAGCTACGCGCTGCTGACCAAGCTGGTGGGGCGGGAGACGGGATTGCAGTCCGGAGACTTCGTCCACACCCTCGGTGACGCTCACCTCTACCGCAACCACCTGGAGCAGGCACGGGAGCAGCTAAGTCGCAGCCCCCGCAAACTGCCGACCGTCACCATTCGCCCCGACGCTCCCGGCCTATTCGATCTGGAGTACGCCGACATTGCGTTACACGACTACGATCCCTGGCCGGCCATCCGGGCACCGATCGCCGTTTAATGGCCATGGACCTCAACAGTGAACTAGCCAAAGCCAGGGGGGAGCAAGCCGAAAATCGCCGATTCACCCGCCACCTGCGTTCGCGCCCCCCCAAGAACTTGGATGCGCGCTTCCACGCCGCCCACGAGACCGCCTTCGAGCGGATTGACTGCCTGAGCTGCGCCAACTGCTGCAAAACGACCAGTCCCATCTTCCGGGACAAGGACATCGACCGGCTGGCCCGCCACTTGGGCATACGGCCCGGTGAACTGGTGGAACGGTATCTGCATTTGGATGGGGACGGTGATTATGTGCTCAACCTTGCTCCCTGTCCTTTCCTGGGCGCGGATAACTACTGTTCCGTCTACGCGGCCCGCCCCCGGGCGTGTCGGGAATACCCCCATACCGACCGAAAGAATATGCGGCAGATCCTTCCACTCACCCTGCGTAATAGCCTGATCTGTCCCGCCGTGGCCCGGGTGCTTCGGCAACTACGGCAGACTGGTGTATGAGCTCTTTACTTCGCATATCCCGAACCTTTATCAAGCAGGCCCTCCGCAGCGTAGCCTTCCTGCCGGTGCCGATGATCACGGCGTCCATCGGCATCGGCTTCATGCTGTACTATCTGGAGAATGGGACGGACATCAGTCCTTGGACGGCGGATGCCTTTCCGGGCCTGGCCATCAGCAGTCAGGATACGGCGCGGACCATCCTGGGCATGTTCATCGGCGGGCTGATCACGCTGACGGTTTTCGCCGTCTCCCAGATCATGATTCTGCTCAACGAGGCGGCGAACAGCTACAGCCCGCGCCTGCTCCCCAAACTGACGGGCGACCGCTCCCTGCAGTTCGTGATGGGCTTCAACCTGTCGACGATCATCATCATGATCACCGTGCTGCTTAGCATCCGGAGTACGGATGACTATCAAATACCTAATTTCAGTATTCTGCTCTGTGTCGTTTTGGGGGTCGCGGCCCTGTGCCTGTTCGTCTACTTTATCACCGCCATCACGAAGCGGGTACAGGTAAACAGCATTATCGATAACACGGCCCGGGATAGCCTGGACGGTTTCGACCGGGAGCGGAAGGCCGCCGACCGTGGCTTCGCCGAGCGCAGCCTGCCCGATGAGGCCCGTGATTGGTACACCATCCCTTCTCCGCTGAGCGGCTACGTGGGTACCATCGACTTCAAGCGACTGGCGAAGCTGGCGAAAGAGTACGGTACTCGGCTCTATATCGGCGTCGATAAGGGGCAGTTCGTGCCGCGCGGCCTGCCGTTATTGCAATCCGAGCACCGCCTCAGCGAAGAGCAGGCCGGAAAACTAGTCAAGGCGGTTTCGCCCATCTACGACACCTTCGACGACTGGTACCTGCCGAACCTGAAGCAGTTGGTCGAGATCGCCCTGAAGGCCATGTCGCCAGGCATCAACGACCCCGGTACGGCCATCATGGTCATCGACCGACTCACCGAGGTGCTCGGCGACTTGATGCACGTTCCGCTGCACAACTACTTTCGCGGGGAGGAAGGGGGGGAGGTGTGGATGTCCCGCCACGACTACGGCGGCATCCTGGTGGCCGTGATGCAGGAGATGCGCCGCTACTGCCGCGAAGACCCGCTGGTCGTCCGCCGCCTGTTCGAGATGCTCTACCACCTGCTGCAGATCGCGCCGGATTCTGCGAGCTACGACCGTCTGCTGTACCGCGAAATCCGGGCGCTGCTGACCGATGTCCGGGCGAAGCTCGTGAATCCCCATGACCGGCGGGTACTAGCCGGTGACCTGTTCGTTCACCGCCGCCGGCTGCGGCACGGCCGCGGTCTGGTCAGAGCTTATAGTTAGGCTCCAGCCGTCCCCCCTTCTCATCGTAGAACTCCTGAATGATGGCCAGCACTTCCTCCGGGGTGTCGACGATGGGTAGCAAGTCCATGTCTTGCGGGCTGATGGTCTTTTCCCGGGTAGACATGGTGTCGAAGATCCAGTCGCGTAGCCCCGACCAGTAATCGGTTCCTACCAGAATTACGGGTACGGGAGTGATCTTTTTGGTCTGGATGAGGGTCAGCACCTCGAAGAGCTCGTCCATGGTCCCGAAGCCCCCCGGGCAGCAGACGAAGGCCTGGGCGTACTTCACGAACATGACCTTGCGGACGAAGAAGTAGCGGAAGTCGATGTCCTTGTCGTGGTCGACGTAGGCGTTGCTGCTCTGCTCGAAGGGCAGATCGATATTGAGGCCGATGCTGGCCCCCTTGCTGTCGTGGGCTCCTTTGTTGCCGGCCTCCATGATGCCCGGCCCGCCCCCGGTGATGATGCCATAGCCCTGGCGGACGAGCAGCCGGCCGATCTCGGTGGCCGTTTGGTAGTACTTGTGGCCCGGTTTGGTGCGGGCGGAACCGAAGATGCTGACGCAGGGGCCGATGCGGTTCATCACCTCAAAGCCCTCTACGAACTCGCTGATGACCTTGAACATCGTCCAGCTGTTTTCACCGAACGGCTCGGTGTTCCAGCGGAGGGGAGCGTGGCGCTCCAGACCGGAAAAATCACTCATGGGCGCAAATGTAGTCAGGGCGGGCCGATAATATTTAACGTACCCCAGGCAACGCTCGCACCCACCGGAACGTTCTTTTCAGCGAATATTCGCTTTCACTGCTGCCCCCCGGCCGCCCACCAAATGAAACTATGACTGCTTCTCTTTCCCCGGCCGTTGAGGCCCGCGCCACGGTCCTCATGCAGAGCCTGAGCAGCGAACTACGCCTTCCCGGCCACCGCCTGCACGGCTTCACCCGTCTGCGGGAAGACCTCTTTCTCGACCGCATGGATATTGACCTGCTCGTAGCCAGCCTGGAGAGCCGGATGTCGTACTACCTGACCGAGGAGGAAGCGGCCCAGATCGAGACGGTCGGCGACCTCCAACACTTCTTCCTGCGTTAGTCGCTTTCGACGGGCGTTCGTACGAGTGCAAAATCAAAGAGATAGCCCTGATAATTCGACCGAAGGATGAGTTGATCTTCCGTTAGGGCCTGTATGGTATACGTCAGGGGAACTTCCACGGCTTCGGTATAAATCTCCTCCTCCTCGCGCTGGTAGCGACCGCGCTGGTCTTCGTTCGTTAACAGATTCGTTCGAAAGGCACCGTCCGGCGCGAATTCAAAGTAGAGCCCGTCCAGCAAGGTGGTTTTCACGTTGTCGCGGCGGGCGGCCACCAGTTCCCACCGTCCTTCCAATTTCGCGGCGGCCTCCTCGACCGGCTCGGTTTCGGAACCACAGGACATCAAGATAAACAGGAAAAGTATAGTGGGAATCAGGGTACGCATAAACAGCCTCGTTGCACTGCCCCAACGCCGTTTCCCCCGTATTTGTTAAACCGCGGCGCGCCGCAATCGGTCGTTGATCGCCCGCCCCAGCCCCCGCTCCGGAACCCGCTCCACATCGGCGGCCCCGTAACCCCCGGCCGCTAGCTGTCGGAGGATGGTGAAGAGCCGGCGGGCGGCTTCCTCCAGGTCACCCCGTTCGGACAGGGAATAGGTATGTCCCCCCCCCGGCCGGCCGAATATAACCGCCGCCCGTTCAGCGGTCCCCGCCCGCACGACCCGATCCACGATGCGCAACGGGACGCCCGGGGAGTAGTGGCTCGATAGCATCCCCGGTGCCGCCGGCCGGCTGCTGCTGTCCGTTCGGACCTCCACCCGGTAAGCGAGTATCTCTTCGATCCGCTCTACCGACGTTCCGCCTTTGCGGTACACGGTAGGCCGCCCGTCCGGAAACCCGACGATGGTGGATTCCAGCCCGATACGGCAGTCCCCCCCATCCAGGATGTAGTCGATGCTGTCCCCCAGTTGCGCAGCCACGTGGGCGGCCGTTACGGGGCTGACGAATCCGAAGGGGTTCGCACTCGGTGCCGCTACCGGAAAGTGGAGTTGCCGCAGTACTTTCCGGGTCAGCGGGTGGGCCGGTACGCGTAGAGCTACGGTGTCGAGTCCGGCCGTCACGAGATCGGGAATGACGGAGGTGCGGGGCAGCACCAGGGTCAGGGGGCCCGGCCAGAGAGCGTCGGCCAACTGCCGGGCGGCGGCGGGAACCTCGGCCGCCAGCTCCAGCACGCGTTCGGCCGTGTACTGGTGCAGGATCAGGGGATCGAAGCGGGGGCGCTCCTTCGCCTGGAAAATGCCGGCGACGGCACCTTCGTCAAAGGCGTTTCCCCCCAGTCCGTAAACGGTCTCCGTCGGCAGGGCCACCAGTTTGCCCTCCGCCAGCAGGTTGGCCGCCAGTATGGGGTCGGTACCGATCGTAGCACGCATGCCCAAAGGTAGTCAGAAGAAGAGGGCGTAGCTGACGTAGGGGATGGGGGCGGGCGAGGTGAACGGATCGTCCAGGAAGTAGCTCATCAGGCCGAATGTCCACCGGTGACTGCGGCGGGTGAGGCTCAGGTTGAGGGAGGGGAGTACTCCGATCTCATCTATCCGGTCGTCTACGTAAGCTATCACTTCGGCGTACAGATGGGTCGGGCGACCCAGACGAGTTCCCATGCCCAGCCGGAAATTGGTAATGGGGGAAGCCGGATTATCGCTGAGGTAGAAAATGCCCGCCCCCGTCGAGAAAAAGTGGTCGGCCGTGCCCACCGTGATCAGGGTGGTCAGGTCCCCGGCCAGCGGCAAGCGGTCGTCGCCGAAGGCAATCAGGGGCGCCGCTACGATCTCATTGCTCAGGCCCAGGTGCAGCCACGGGCGTACGGAGGTGCGGTAGCGCTGACTGGCCAGGATGCCCAGGGGGCCGGCCAGTCCGACGCCGATCTGGAAGTGTTCGTTGAGCGACCAGTTAACGGTATTGTACAGCAACATGACGGTCCTGAATTCCCGGTGGCTGGGGTAGGGCAGGGCGGTCCGCAATAGGGTGAGGTCACCGATGGGTACGCGTTCCCTCTCCGGGCGCGGGCGACGGGAAGCGGGCCCGCTCAGTCCGATATACCGGATTTGGGCGGACGGCAGGCGCACCGGCTCGGCAATCGTGGCCACCCGGACGGTAACGCTATCTTCGGCAATGGCGGTGACCGTCCCGAGCAGGCGGCTGTAGTCCAGCAGGATGACCTGGTGTAGCTGGGAGGTATCGCCGATGCGGACCTGCGCCTGCATCCGGCTACTTAGTGCCTGGGCGGAAAGGGTGGATAGGCAGAGCAGGCAATACAGGAAGACGAAGGGGCGCATGGACTGGGGCTATAGCGGCTAAGACGGCAAGGTAGACCGCTTTCGTTGGTACGGTCGCTTACCTTTGCGGTCGTGCAGTTGATCGAGCATCGCCCCACCCGGCTTTTCCTTTTCCTAGCGGGCTTCTTCGTAGCCAACGCTCTGGTGGCCGAGCTGATCGGGGTCAAGATATTCGCCCTGGAGGATACCCTGGGCCTCGAACCCTGGAACTTCAACCTGTTCGGCGAGGTCGGTGCCCTGCAGTTCAGTGCCGGGGTCCTGCTCTGGCCGTTGGTGTTCCTGACCACTGACATCCTCAACGAGTACTTCGGCCAGCGGGGCGTCCGCTTCCTCAGCTACCTCACCGTGGCCCTCATCGCCTACGCTTTTTTCATGATCTACGGGGCCATTCAACTGGAGCCGGCGGCGTGGTGGAGGGCGGGGGCGCAGGTGCAGGGGGTACCGGATAATCAGGAGGCATTCCGCGTCATTCTTGGTCAGGGCTTATTCATCATCGCCGGTAGTCTGTTAGCCTTTTTGGTGGCGCAGCTGACGGATGTTTTCGTTTTCCACCGTATCCGGCGGGTGACCGGGGAGTCGCGGCTTTGGTTGCGGGCTACGGGTTCCACCTTGGTCAGCCAGTTGGTGGATAGCTTCATCGTGCTCTACGTCGCCTTCAAGCTGGGGCCGGAACTCTTCGGCGGGGTGTCTGAGCCCTGGCCGTGGTCGCGCATTCTGGCGGTGGCTACGGTGCAGTACACCTTTAAGTTCATTGTCGCGATCTTGCTGACCCCGCTCATCTACCTGATGCACGGCGTCATCGACCGCTACCTTGGTTTGGAAGTCGCCGAACGATTACGACGAACTGCCGCTTTGGCTGACGAAAGCTAGTCCGTTACCTCTTCCAGGAAGGCGCGTAACCGACGGTAGTACGCTTCCCCGCCCACCTCGGTCAGGTTATCGTGACCGCCGCCCCGCACGACATATAATTCCTTCCGCTTGCTTCCCAGGGCGGCGTAGAGTTGGCGCCCGTGATCGACATCGATGGCCAGGTCATCTTCCCCGTGCACGACCAGTATGGGTACCCGAACGGCGGGGGCCAGTCCGAGGGGATCGACGTCCGCGTGCCGAAAGCCCCCCATCCGTTCGGCCTGCTCCAGCACAAAGTCCGTCACCCAGTAGGGCAGGGGCAGTCCGCTTTGTCGTTCGGCGTAGGCGTGGACGATGGTCGACAGCCGGGTGAAGGCACTCTCGACGATGCCGAAGTCCACTTCTACCCCGTGCGCCAGTGCCTGTACGGCAACCGCCCCGCCCATGCTATGCCCGAATACGCCCGTCGGCAGCCCCGGCGCCAGGTGGCGCAGGTGGTTGGCGGCAAGCCCTACATCCGTCCATTCCCGGTAGCCGAAGGTGGTGTACCTCCCGCCGCTGCGCCCGTGGGCGCGGGCATCGTAAAGCAGAACGTTGTAGCCATAGGAGCAAAGTTCGGGCAGGTACTCCAGGTAGGCTTCCTTGGCACTATCCTTGCCGTGGAGGACAAGCAGGTTGCCGTGAGCTTCAGTCGTGGCCGGAACGTAGTAGTAGGCCAAGCTGATCCCGTCTTCCGTTTTCAGGCTGCTGGCCTCGAAGGGAAAGCCCAGATCGCCGGGGTCGAGATTGACGATCCGCCGTCGGGGCTCGATGACGCGCAGCGGGACGTAGTAGGTGGCAACCACCAGCAGGAAGAGCACCGTACCGATCAGGAACCACTCCATCGGCACTAAAGGTACGCTCCCGGTCGGTGCGCGGCCTCAATTGGTCGACCGATCTGCGGGGGCTGGCCGTCACGCCTTACCTTTCTCTGAAATCACTCCCATTTTGCGTCTCATCTTTTTGGTCTCGGCCCTACTGCCCCTCTTGGTCTCCGCCCAGGAACGCTTCCCCCGCTGGCATACCGACATCCGGCTAAATCAGGATCGCTCCATCGACGTGGTCGAAACCCTAACCGTAGTGGCCGAAGGGAAGCAGGTCAGGCGCGGTATTACCCGCAGCTTGGTCAATCGGGCTAGCCAGCGGACCCGGATCACTTCGGTGGAACGCGACGACCGCGTCACCCCCTACCATACCGAAACGGACGGGGAGGAAGTTACTATCTACATCGGCAGCCGGGATGAAATGCTGGAGCCGGGGACCTATACGTACCGCATTGCCTACACCCTGGAAGAAGCCGTCGTTGCCCTGGAGGATCAGGACGAGTTGTACTACAACGTGTTCGGGGCCGGGGTGGACTTTCCGATCGAGCAGGTACGCGTTACGCTTGACCTTCCGGAGGGGCTCGTACCTTTCCAGTACGCCTGCTATACCGGTGGTCGGGGTAGCCGGAACCGCGATTGTACGGTTTCCCGGCCGGAGAACGGCTCGATGACATTTCAAACTACCGGTGGCGTTCCGGCCGGACAGCCCTTTTCGGTCGCCGCCGGCTTCGAACCGGGCTACTTCTCCTTCCGCGAACCGGAAAGGCTACCGTCTCTCCCGCTCCGCTACGGTACCCTGATCATTCTCCTCCTGACAAGTGTGGCGGGCTGGCAGTACGCCTACAGCAGCTGGAAGACCTACGGGGTCGATCCGCCTACTCCTAACCTTCCCCCCGCTCCCTACCCGCCGGCCGGCTATTCCCCGGCAGAGATTGGCTTATTGCAGGGTGGCTTCGTTGCGGATAAGGTCAAACTCTTCACCGCCTCGCTGATGGACCTGGGGCGTAGGAATTTTTTACGGATCACCTCCGAGCCGGGAATCCTATCCTCTTCGGATTACCGATTGGAAAAGCTGGCCGACCATCCGAAAGTAGAGGAAGTACCCCTTGAGCAGCAACTGATCTTCGAGCAGCTGTTCCGGAAATCGGATACGGTCATCCTCAGCGGGCGCCATAACCAGCGGATCGAAAAAATATGTACCCAACACTACCAAAGTCTTTACGGGCAGCACAAGACCTTCCTGCACGAAGGGCATAATCTCGGTAAATCCCTGCCCCTCATCGGTATTTTTCTGGTGGGCGGCCTGATGGGCTATGCCTTAAGTTCTCATGATCCCTATGGTTACGCCCTGCCCGCCTTGGTCGTATACGGTATCCTGGCTTTGATCGCCCTGATCGTGTATGTCGTGGTGATCGGTCAGCCTAGTGTGGAAAAGGTGCGACTGCTGGCCGAGATACAGTCATTCCACGACTACCTGGACCTACCCGAGAAAAAGCGTTCCGTACTGCCGGACGCGCCACCCATGAATCCGGAGTACTACGAGCGCATGCTGCCCTATGCCATTGCCCTGGGTATCCACACCAAGTGGACGGAGTACTTCGAGGGAATTGCAGCCTACGAAGACTATCAACCGACATATATCCTCGGACCCCAGGTCAGCATCGGGACCTTCCAGCGCGGCTTTCAGAAGTCGGTCAGCGCCACGGCCACCACCCCGGCCAGCAGCTCGTCGGGCAGTAGTGGGAGCGGCGGAGGTGGTTTTTCGGGTGGGGGAAGCAGTGGCGGGGGCGGGGCCGGGGGCTGGTAGGACGCCTAAAAACCGACTGCTAGTCTCAGATCGATTCCGGCTCCGGAAGTTTTGTTTTCCCCTTCCAGGCCCGTGTATCGATAGCCGAGCCCCGCGAAGCATTCCCACTGGATGCGACCCAGGCTGCGGCGGATGCCATAGGTCGGAATGAGGGTGAAGCCTTCCGTATACGAAACGGGAGTATCGCTCAGGTTTACGCCCAGCCCTGGCCAGTAACCGGCCCGTAGACTCACGAAGCTGGCGCTGTTTCGGTACACCCGCTTGCCCTGGTCCGCCCGCCGGCGATAGTTGTAGTAGTACCGGCCACCCAGCGTCGCCGCCGGAGTAAAGGCAAAGCTTTCGACGGGCGCGTTGCTGAAGAAGGTATTACGGGCATAGCCCAGGTTCATGCTGATTTCTGGCCGCAGGACCAACCTACCACGCACGGGCAGCTCGGCGTAGGCCGTCAGTCCGGGCATTACGATATTCAGCTGTCCACCGTAAATAAAGTCAGGCCGATCCGTCTGGCCAGTGAGCAGAGCGGAAAAAAGAAGGGTGAAAACGGCGAGTAATAGGGGTTGAGGCACGGTATACCGTTTGGGCGCGCAAAGGTAGCCCGGTCTGGCTGCGCCACCAAGCTTATACCGTAACCTTTGGTCACCTTCCTGACGGCGTGGACCCGCGTTCCCTATCTTCGCCACCATGATCAGCTCAGACTACATCGCCCTCGAAGACCGCCACGGCGCCCACAATTACCACCCCCTACCCGTCGTGCTCAGCGAAGGCCGCGGCGTCTACCTCTACGACGTGGAGGGGCGGCAGTACTTCGATTTCCTGAGTGCCTACTCGGCCGTCAATCAGGGGCACTGCCACCCCCGTATCATCGGTAAACTGCGGGAACAGTCCGAGCGGCTGACCCTTACGAGCCGCGCCTTTCACAATGATCAATTAGGCCCCTATGAGAAGTACCTCACCGACTACTTCCGGTTCGACAAAGTGCTACCCATGAACACCGGGGCCGAGGCGGTGGAAACGGCGATCAAGATCTGTCGGAAGTGGGGCTACGAGGTCAAGGGCATCCCGACCGACCGGGCGCGCATCGTCGTCTGCGGACAGAACTTTCACGGTCGCACCACCACGATCATCAGCTTTAGTTCCGACCCCAACGCTAAGGGGAATTTCGGGCCCTATACGCCCGGCTTCGAGTCCGTTCCCTACGGGAATGCCGAAGCGCTGCGGGAGGCTCTGGCCAATGACCCGGCCACCATCGCCGGCGTATTGGTTGAACCCATTCAGGGAGAAGCCGGCGTCTTCGTTCCCGACGATGGCTACCTGCCCGCCGTGGCCGCGGCCTGCCGGGAGCATAACGTGCTCTTCATCGCCGATGAGATTCAAACCGGCGTCGGCCGTACCGGAGCCTTGCTGCGGATCTGCGGAGATTGCGACTGTGCCGGTCACTGTGAGCGGCAATCCACCTACACCCGTCCCGATATCCTCATTCTGGGCAAAGCCCTGAGTGGAGGCACCTATCCCGTTTCCGCGGTATTGGCTGATGATGAGGTAATGCACGTCATCCGGCCCGGACAGCACGGAAGCACTTTCGGGGGAAACCCGGTTGCCTGTGCCGTGGCTAAGGAGGCCCTGGAGGTCGTTCGCGACGAAAAGCTGACCCAGAATGCCCGCCGGCTCGGCCACCTCTTCCGCCAGCGAATGCAGCAATTGGTCGATGACTACCCCGAATTGCTGGTTCTGGTGCGTGGCAAGGGGCTGCTGAACGCCCTGGTCATCAACGACGGCGAAGACTCGGATACTGCCTGGCGCTTTTGTTTGCAACTGGCCGACCGGGGGCTACTGGCTAAACCTACCCACGGAAACATCATCCGTTTCGCCCCTCCGCTGGTCATTTCCGAAGCTGAATTGAACGAAGCCTGCGATCTTATCGCGGCAACCTGCCGTGCGCTGCGGGAGAGCCGGGCCGTTCAAGCGTAAGTAGCTCGTCATTACCGATACGCTCCCGCCCGATCACACGAGCCGAAGCGGGCAGGGTGGGGGCCGCCAATCCGTTTCCGAAGCGGGCCGTACCGGTAAAGATGCGGGCGCCGTCCCAGGCATCGGCCTGGATGAAGGCACGCAGAACGGCGGCTCCCCCCTCTACCGTGACGTGGCCGTACTTAAGACCGTGTAGGGCTCGGAGGATCTTTTTGATGTTCTTGTTATTGAGCTCGCGGTCTTTGAATTCCACGATGTCGGCGCGCAACTTCGCGTGCTTCTTTCCGCAAAATACCAGGGGGCGGACGCCACCGCGCTCAAAAATGCGCTCCTTTCCGGTCAGCCGGTTTCTCAGGTCGATTACTACCGGGCGCGGGTCGGGACCGGGGAAAAGTCGTGCGTTCAATTGGGGATTATCATCGAGGACAGTGCGCGCACCGATGATGACGGCGTTGGTTTCGGTACGCCACCGATGCACCAGTCGGCGACTGATCGGGCCGGTGATCCAGTAGGGTTTATCGCGGGTCTTCGGTCGCAGAAAGCCGTCTGCCGACCGGGCGAACTTCAGCAAGACATACGGGCGTTCCTCCGTAGTGAATAGGCGACGGGGACCGTTGGTGGCTGCCGTAGGCTTAAATTTGTTATATTCCTTTACCCGCACCCCGGCCTCACGGAGGATCGCGGCCCCCCGCCCGGAAACCTCATCCGACGTGTCCCGCTGCCCGAATACGACGCGGCGTACGTTCTCTTTCAAAATCAGACCCGTACAGGCTGGGGTCCGGCCCTTGATACAACAGGGCTCCAGGCTTACGTACAACGTAGATTTGGGAATGAGGTGGCGATCTTCCTCGCCGACCGATTCCAGGCAGTGTACCTCCGCGTGGGCTTGCCCGGCCACCCGGTGGTAGCCTTCCCCGATGATGCGACCGTCATGAATCAGCACGGCCCCGACGCGGGGATTATCGAGCACCCGGCTATCGGCCAGGCGGGCGAGTTGGGCGGTGCGGGCCAGTACGTCGGTGTGCTTCATAGTCGTAACTGCGGGGGGCAAGGTAAAGCAAGTATGCGACATTATGTCATACCTCCGAGGTCTGTCAATTTGTCAGGTACATTTACCCTTTGGATGCGATATAACGTTCACTAATTGAATAATGAAAGGTGTCAATTTGTCAGACCTCGGAGGTCTGACAAAGTGTCAGCTCTGGTGGATGGCCCGCGTGATCTCCCGCTTCCCCGGCGGCCCCGGCAGTCCTTCGACCCGAAAGCCTACGCTACGCAAATTTCGCTTGAATTGCCCCTGCGCGCAGTAGGTCAGTAGCCTTCCGCCCGGTGACAGCCGCTCGTGGGCGAACCGGAGGGCATCGACGGTCCAGAGCTCCGGTTGATCTTCCGGGGCGAAGGCGTCGTAGAGAAGCAGGTCCGCGCTGCCCCCCGCGGTCCGGAAATCGCGCTGGTACTTAGTGAAGGTAAAATTGGCGCCCAGCTGGTGGGTGGTAGCCCAGGGCAGCGCGTGGAGGTTCAACATTGCACCTGCGTCCGCGCCCAGAACGTCCGTAAAGTTCAGGCGGGCGGCCAGGGAGGGGTCGATGGGATGAGGCTCGAAGGTGGTATAGTGTACGGAAAGCTGCGGAAAACGCTGAGCCTCAGCGTGAAACAGCAGGGCGTTAAGGCCGGTACCGAAGCCCAGTTCGAGCACCTGGATGGTGGAATAGCCCGCCTCAATCAGGGGATGCAAGCCCTGATTGACGAAGATGTGGCGACTCTCCTGCACGGCCCCGTGGCGGCTATGGTACGTCACCCGGGCCTCCGGAAGGGCGGGGGAGGAGGTGCGTAAAGTATGACTACCGTCCCCGGTAACGACTAACTCGGGAGGGGGCATCAGGCGGCCGGCTGCCGCAGTTCGTTGATGCGGATATCGAGGTGGCTGGCATTGTAAATACACCTACCTTTTTTGATGACCAGGACCTGAGGAGACTCGTGGCGCACACCGAACTCCTCGGCAATGGCATTACTCAGATCGCGGTGGCGGAGTAAATCGAGGTAGTAGGGTTCCAGGCTGCTTTCGGGCAGGTCCCACTGCTTTTCCAGCCGGTTCTTGGCCATGCTGCTGATCGGGCAGGTGGTGCTGTGCTTCAGGATAAGGCAGGGAACGGAATGGCTGCGCTCGATGATCGCTTCAAGGTCGTGCGCGCTGCTTATGGAGGTCCACTTCATGGGGGTCGGGTTAGGGCCGGCGGGGCCTGCTACCAGACCAACGCCATCAGGCTGCCAACAACTTCCGAAATGGAAAAGTTGGTCGGGCAACCGTAGCCCTTATTACAGGACGTAAACAGCAAAAAGGCCGCTGCGGGCAGCAGGGCGGGGAGGCGACGTAAAACTTTCATAATTTGATAATGGGGAATAGTCTCTTGTGTGTTACAGCTAAGATACAACTTCTGGCCCCGTTCGGCCTTAGATGTTTACTTTTGGCCCCCAAACCGACCCAATATGGCCCGTAAGCTAGCCCTCCGCGACGCGCTCCGCGAAGCAATGATCGAAGAAATGCGCCGCGACGATACCGTCTTCCTGATGGGAGAGGAAGTCGCCCAGTACAACGGCGCCTACAAGGTGAGTAAAGGCATGCTAGACGAATTCGGCCCCGAGCGCGTGATCGATACGCCGATCGCCGAACTCGGCTTTGCCGGCATCGGGGTGGGCGCGGCCATGAATGGACTCAAGCCGATCGTGGAATTTATGACCTGGAACTTCGCCGTGCTGGCCTTCGACCAGATCGTCAACAATGCCGCCAAGACGCTGAGCCAGTCGGCCGGCCAGTATTCCTGCCCCATCGTCTTCCGCGGCCCCTCGGGCTCGGCCGGACAACTCGCCCAGCAGCACAGCCAGACCTTCGAGAGCTGGATGGCGAATACGCCCGGACTGAAGGTTGTCTCCTGCACCGACCCCGCCGACGCAAAGGGCCTGCTGAAAAGCGCCATCCGTGATCCGGACCCCGTCTGCGTCATGGAATCCGAGCTGCTCTACGGCTACGAGGGGGAGGTTCCCGAAGGGGAATACCTCGTCGAGATCGGCAAGGCCGCCATCCGCCGCGAGGGCACCGACGTGACCCTGGTGAGCTACAACAAGATGATGCTGCCCACCATGGAGGCCGCCAAAATCCTGGAAGGGGAGGGCATTTCCGCTGAGGTGATCGACCTGCGCACCATCCGCCCGATGGACCGCAAGACCGTGATCGAATCCGTCAAAAAGACCAATCGCTGCGTAGTCATCGACGAGAGCTGGCCCTTCGCCGGCATCAGCTCGGAGGTGGCCTACGAAATCCAGAAGTCTGCCTTCGACTACCTGGACGCGCCGGTGATCCGGGTCAATTCCGCCGACGTCAACTTAGGCTACGCCTCGAGTTTCGTGGAGGAGTTTCTGCCGAATGCGGAAAAGATCGTGCGGGCGGTGAAGGAGGTGGCTTATGTGCAGTAGTTGAATGGGGGAGTGGGGGAATAATTGAATGGCGGCTCCGCTCTTCGCTGCGCTCATCGACAAGGAGGGGCCGCTGGCGCAGTAGGGTGGATGTGTAGGGCGGAGCGCATTTCAAATATACCTTTTGCAATATCCGGACCTTACCACCTGGCCGCGCCGCGAACACTTCGAATTTTTTCGTCAGTTCACCGAGCCCTTCTTCGGCATTACAGTGCGGATGGAGTGTACGGAGGCGTTCCGGCATTGTAAGGCGGAAGGGAGCAGTTTTTTTCTACGCTACCTCCACGACTGCCTGTACGCCGTGAACGCGACCGAGCCGTTTCGCTACCGGGTAGAGGGGGAGCGGGTGCGGGTGTACGAACGTATTCACGCATCGGCGACGATACCGCGGGAGGACGGCACGTTTGACTTTAGCTATATCCCCTATGCGGCGGATTCGGACATATTTCTGCGCGGGGCGCGGGCGGAGATCGAGCGCATTCAAAGGACGACGGGATTGAACGTTGGCGTAGCCGGGGCCGACGTGATCCACTTCAGCGCCGTGCCCTGGCTCGACTTTACCCAGAACAGCCACGCCCGCAACCATGCCTTCCTAGATAGCTGTCCGAAAATTACCGTCGGCAAGGTCACCGAGCGGGATGGCCGATTGGGTATGCCGGTAAGCATCCACGGCCACCACGGGCTGATGGACGGGCGGGACGTGGCCACCTTCGTCGATCGTTTTCAGGAGCGGCTGAACCGATAACGGTCACCGCCCCGCCCGGTCCGGGGGGAAGTTGACCAACTTAGCTTCGGGCAACGGTCCGAGCTCATCGACGAATCGCCGCATCCGTTCTTTCAGCTCCGCCACCCGCTTCGGGTACCGCTCGGAGAGGTCATGACGTTCGTAGGGGTCTTCCCGTAGATTGAAGAGTTGGTCGCCGTGGGGCTCGAGTTTCTGCCAGTAAGGGTTTTTCAGTACTGCCTTTTTCAGCTTCCAATCGCCGTGGCGGATGGCCCGCAGGTCTTCGTTGAAGTAAAAAAAGAAGGCCCGGGGCTCGGGTAGCTCATTCCCCAGCAAGAGCGGAGTGATGTCACTCCCGTCGAGGGGCAATGTATCGGGAATTTCGGCACCGGCCAGCCGGGCGAAAGTCGGGAACCAGTCTAACATGATCCCCGGCGTCCGTTCCACCTGCCCCGCCGCAATGGTGCCCGGCCAGTAGGCCAGGGTCGGCACTCGTATCCCCCCTTCGTAGGTCAACGTTTTGTGCCCGCGCAGGCCCCCAGTTTTACCGAAGCCGGGTTTCGGGCCTACAGGGCCGTTATCGCTGCTAAAGACCACTAATGTGTTATCGGCCAGTCCGAAGGCATCGAGGGTCGCCAGCAACTCTCCCACGCTGGCGTCAAGCTCCTGGACCACATCGCCGTATAGTCCATAATCGGAACTGCCGGCGTATTCCGCAGATACGTGCAGGGGTTTATGGGGGAAGGTATGGGCCAGGTAAAGAAAGAACGGCCCCTCCCGGTGGCGGGCAATGAAATTGATGCTCTCGGCCGTGTAGCGCTGCGTCAGCGTTGGCTGGTAGGCTGGCTGGTCAATGACCGCCTCGTTGCGGTACAGCGGCAGCGGCGGGTCCTTGCGCGGCGCCCACTCCATGTCGTTGCTGTAGGGCAGGCCGAACCAGTAATCGAAGCCGTGCCGGCGGGGCAGAAATTGGGGTAGGTGCCCCAGGTGCCATTTCCCGATGATGCCCGTGGCGTAGCCGGCGTCCCGTAGCACCTCGGCAATCGTCAGGGCGGAGGTATCCAGCCCCTGGGTCGAGTTCGGGAAGAATACCCGCGTGATTCCGTGGCGGACCTGGTACTGACCGGTAAGCAGGGCCGTCCGGGAGGGTGAACAGACCGGTGAGCTACTGTAAAAGTCAGTGAACCGCATGCCTTCCGCTGCGAGCCGGTCCAGGTGGGGGGTGGCGATGCTGTCGGCCCCGTAGCTACCCAAGTCCCCGTAGCCCAGGTCATCGGCGTAGATGAAGATGATATTCGGGCGGACCGCTCGTTCCCCCTCACCCATTGCCTGAGCGCTACCCAGGGAGGGAATCAGAAGCAGGATCAGGAGTCGGCATACGGACATGGCGGTCGGCAGGGGCGGGCGGCGGCGCGCAGGTGCAAAGGGGTTCGGTAGAAATCTACTACATTCAGCGGGAACTAGCCCGTCACCAACGGCCGAATTTACAGTTGTTCCGACATGCAAGCCAAAGAATTACTCCGTAACGCTCCGGTCAACCAGAGTTTTCTGGTCCACCAGCAGTCGGTGAGGCAATTCATCAATACCTGGCATTTTCACGAGGAGCTCGAGTTGGTCTACATCGAGGCCAGCGAGGGCACCAAGTTCATCGGGGATAGCATCACGCCCTTCGGCCCGGGTACGCTCGTCCTCCTGGGCTCTTACCTGCCCCATAGCTGGCAGAACGACGGCATGAGCGGAGGGCAGCAGGAAGCGGCGGCCCGGTCTACCTCGGTGTTCTTCTCTCCAGCTTGCTTCGGTGCTTCCTTCTTCGACATCCCCGAGATGGCGGTGCTGAAGCAATTGTTTAACGCGGCGACCCGGGGACTGGAGGTCACCGGAGCCGGCCGCGCCACGGTCATTCGCCATTTGCAACAATTCGCGGATTGCCCAGACTACCGCCGCCCGCTCCTCTTGCTCGAAATTCTCATCGCGATCCGCGACGAGGCCGAGCTCGAACCCCTCTCCAGCCCGGCCTTCCTGAGTCAATATACCCAAGCGTCCTCCAGTAAGGTGGACATCGTGATCGAGTACGTTCTCGAAAATTTCCGAAATAAGATTTCGCTGGACGTAGCCGCCGGGCTGGTCAATATGAACACTACCGCTTTCAGCCGCTACTTTCGCAAAACCACCAACAAGACTTTCGTGCAATTCGTCAACGAGGTCCGTATCGGCTACGCTTGCAAGCTGTTTTCGAGTAGCGACCGCAGTATTTCCGAGATCGCCTACGCCAGCGGCTACAACAACCTCTCCCACTTCAATAAGCAGTTTAAAACGGTCAAGGCAATCACCCCCAGTGCCTATGCCAAGCAGTATGCGGAAAAAACGATCTAAGGAGGGCGGGTCGACTCTTCTACGCGGTCTGTTGATGACCTTCGTATGCGGGGTCGGCTGCTTTGGCGAGCTGAAAGAGGAGGCGGTCTTGCCGCGACCGAACATCCTGCTCATCCTGGTCGACGACATGGGCTTTTCCGACCTTTCCTGTACGGGGGGCGAGATTCCCACGCCGCATATCGACCGCATTGCCCGGGAAGGTAGGCTGGTGACCAACTTTTATAACGCCGCCCGCTGCTGCCCCAGCCGGGCCGCCCTGTTGACCGGTCGCTACCCCCACGCGGCCGGAATGGGCCACCAGAACCAGGACCGGGGGCACCCCAGCTACCGGGGCCGTATTCGCCGGGAAGTACCCACTATGGGGGAGCTGTTCCGCTCCGCCGGCTACCGCACCTACCAGGTCGGCAAGTGGCACGTGGGGGATGCCCGCGATGCCTGGCCGGACCGTCGCGGTTTCGATGATCACTTCGCCCTCATCGAGGGGGCCATGAACTACTACAACCGCCGGCCGTGGCTGAAAAAAATGGACTCGCTGACGCTGTCCTACCAGGGACGCCCCTACGAGCCCCCCGCTGATTTCTACGCCACGCGCACCTTTACCGATACGACGGTCGCCTTCCTGAGCCGCCACGATTATGACCGGCAGCCCTTTCTGTTCTACCTGGCCTACAATGCCCCCCACTGGCCGCTACACGCCCCCGGGGCGGCGGTGGAGCGGTTTCGCGGCAGCTACGCGGCTGGCTGGGATAGTATGCGGCAGACCCGTTTCGAGAGGGTAAAGACCTTAGGTTTGCTGGCTGAGGAGGCCCCCCTTCCCCCCCGTTGGCCCACCGTGCCCGCCTGGGCATCCGTACCGCTGCCGGAACGGGACGGCTGGAGCGGAAAGATGAATCTCTACGCCGCCGTGATGCACGAGTTGGACGTTGCCGTGGGCCGCGTGCTTACCGAACTGGAACGGCTGGATCAGCTGGACCGGACCATCGTCCTGCTGCTATCCGACAACGGGGCCAGCTACGAGGACCCCGTTCCGCCGGATGCCCCCTGGGCCGATCACCCGACCTCCGGCCGGCCCGGTGGCCCGCTCTCCTTTCCCAGCTACGGTACGCCCTGGGCGAATCTCAGCAATACCCCCTACAACTACTTTAAATCATTCCTGCACGAGGGGGGCATTGCGACGCCGCTGTTGGTACGTTACCCCGGGGCGGTACCTGCCGGTGGACCCTTGCGGACCGGGCCGGGCCACATACTGGACATTCTGCCAACGCTGCAGGAGGCAGCCGGGCTACCGGGAAGCCCGACCGGCGGCCAGTCGCAGTGGTCGGCCTGGACCGACGACCAATACGACCCCGGGGAGGGTCGTTGGTTGTTTTGGGAACATCAGTTCAATCGGGCTGTACGGCACGGGGATTGGAAGCTCGTTTCGGTTTACCGGCCCCTGGACGGCGACATCCGCAACCGCTGGGAATTGTACGATCTGGCGAAGGACCCTACCGAACAGATGGATCTGGCCGACCGGTATCCAGCCCGCGTGGACAGTATGGCTGATCGGTATCAGAGGTGGGCAACAGAAGTCGGCGTACTCGATGCGCGGGAAATGAGGGAGTTATCGATAGGGGAGCCTTGATTCGGTATATAATATCGATCGCCAGTAATACGGGCAAACATAATTCGATTCCCTATTATGCTATTTTGATAAAGTTTGGTGCTATTTTTGCAGAATAGCTTAATTCACCCGACATTTTTTGGTGAAATCCCATTACCGGAAGTAATATTCGATAGAATTTAACTCCACCGATCATGCACCCTGTTTAATTCAACTCACCGGCTACCCGATCACCTTCGCCACCCGGCGTAAGGGATTAATCCGGCAGTGTCAATCGACCTATCGACCGGGTTCCGGGTATCCCAATTTGCACTTCCAGCTACCCCCTTTTGAACGACCAATCGGCGTGGGTTCACCCGTGCGCCCGACCCGTTTATTCGCTTTCCTTCCACTATTATGGTCCAAACCAACCACCTCGTATTTCAGTGCCCCGGCAAGCTGGGGGATTGTCCTTCGGTCGAGCGCCTGTACCGGACATATGCGCATCAACTCCTCCGGTACGGCTTGCGCATTGCGCATGACGAGAACCTCGTTCGGGATGCCGTTCAGGAAATCTTCCTCCGGCTGGCACAGCAAGCTCACCGGCTGTCCGAGATCGGTAATCCGAAGACCTACCTCTTCGTGGCCCTGAAGAACTACCTCATCCGGGATGCCCTTACCCGCAACACCCACCGCCGCCACCAGCAGCGCTACGCCCTGAACCAGCAGCTGACCGAGGAACCGCGGTACGCCGAGGGGGGGGACAACGAACTGGGGGACCAGGTGAAGGTTTGCCTGGCTGCCATCGACCGGCTGCCCGCCCGGGAGCGGGACATCCTGCGGATGCGCTACCTGCAGGGCTACGATTACAAGGAAATTTCGTCGGTGGTTGGCTCCAATCACCAGGTTACCCGGAACTCGGCCACCCGGGCCATCAAGCGTGTGCGAACGGAAGTACAGCGGCAGTTCCGACGATGCAGTTAGCCACCCGGTGTCCCGGCCTCTGCTGAATCCCTACTCACGAATAGAATCAAAAAGCATGAAATTTCTCAACTATCGACTTTTCAGTGGCGTACTGATCCTCGCGCTGCTGGTCAGTCCGACCATATGGGCTCAGGACGTCACGGGTTTTGAGGTCCGGGGAACCGTGACCGATCCTTCCGGCGAACCCCTTACGGGGGTCACGATCCTGGAACGGGATAATCCCGGCAATGGCACGATTACCGACTTTGAGGGCCGGTATAATCTGACCGTTTCTTCGGACAATAGCTTCCTGCGACTCTCCTACATCGGGTACAAAGCCCTGGAGGTAGCGGTCAGCGGCCGCAGCGTCATCGATCTGGAATTAGCCGATAACGCCTCGGTACTCGATGAGGTCGTGGTGGTCGGCTACGGTACACAGATCCAGCGGGACATCACCGGGGCGGTGTCCAAAGTCGATGCGGCGGAACTGGAGGGCTTCAATGCCTCCTCCTTCGATCAACAACTACAGGGCAAGGCGGCCGGCGTGCAAGTGACGGCGGCCAACGGCATTCCGGGGGCACCCACGCGCATCCTGATCCGCGGTACGGGCTCACTCTTTTCGGGGACGGAACCGCTTTACATTATTGATGGAATGATCCTCTCCCAACAGGGGGCGGGTTCTAATACTTCGGGCCGTAATGCCGGCGGGGCGGTGGGGCTCAACCCCCTGGCCACCATCAATCCCAATGATATTGAATCCATCGAAATTCTGAAGGATGCCGCCGCCACAGCAGTTTATGGTACGCGGGGAGCGAATGGCGTCGTGCTGATCACCACCAAATCCGGTACCAGCGGGCAGGGCGGCCTCGACGTTGCCATCAACTACGGCATCTCGGACGTAGTGCGCGGGCCGGAGGAAATCGGGTACGTCAACGGCGACACCTGGCTACAGCTGGCCGACGAGTCATTTGCCGTCAATGGCCAACCCCCTTTCAATCCGAATCGCTTCTTAAATGTAAGCCGTGACTCAACGGCCGTACTTACCCGTGAGCAGGTGGAAGGAGTGAACACCAACTGGTTCGACGAAGTCCTGCGGCAGGGCAGCAGCATCGACCTGAATTTGTCGACTAATCGCGCCACCGACAATGCCCGTTACTACATTTCGGGGAATTACCGCAAGGACGAAAGCATCCTGCCGGGCGATCTCCTCGAACGCTTTTCGGCCCGGGCCAATGTGGACTTCGATCCCATCCCAAATCTCACCATCGGAACGCGGCTGAATCTGAGCCTGGTGCGCCGCGAACGGGCACCCAACGGCGGCGGACCGGGTGGTAACTCGGCATTGGCTAATCCCGGCTACAATGCTTCTTTTGGGGGAGCCCGGCCCTATTTACCTATTTTTCATCCCACAATCCGTGATGAGAATGGGGACCCCATTCTATTCGACCCCCTGTCCGGCAACAACCCGGTAGCCGCCCAGAACCGGGCTAATTACATTAACGATCAGGATACCTACCGCGCCATAGGGGGTGCCCAGATCGAATACCGCTTTCCCTTTGCCAAGGGGCTCTCGCTGCGGTCCGAAGTTGGCTTCGACTACCTGAACTACAATACCCTGGAGTGGGTGAATACCGAGCTACGGGAGGAGAGCAAATACGCCTACGACCAGACGGGGATCAACCAGCAGTTCAACTATAACCTGTACGGAACCTACAACGTAGGGCTGGCCGGTGGTCACGACATCGGACTGGTGGCGGGGGCTGAATCGACTACCCAGTTTGGTAGTCGCACCGAGATCGAGGCGCAGGGCTTGTTCGGCAGTGCCCAGCAGATCGGCAGCGTTCCCGAGGATATTACCCGTATCTCCGCCTTTGAACGTTTGGGGGAGCAGTACTACCGTGGCTATTTCGCCCGGGCGAACTACAAATTCCGCGACCGCTACCTGCTGGGGGGCAGCTTCCGGCGCGATGGTTCCTCCATATTCCAGTCCGATTTCCGCTGGGGTAACTTCATGGCCGCCTCCGGTGGCTGGATTGTCTCGGAAGAGCCTTTCCTACAAAATAGCAATACGATCACTTTCCTCAAATTACGTGCCTCATACGGCGAAACGGGCAACAGCTCCATCGACCAGCTAGCGGCAACGACGGGCTACACCGGATGGGGGCGGTACGGGGACACGGGGGCGGGCGACCTACTAACCCGTATCGGCAACGAGGCCATCACCTGGGAAGTAACCCAAACTACCGATGTCGGAATGGAAGTCGAGCTCTTTGAGGGCCGGGTTAGTGGTAGCGTGGCGTACTACAATCAATATATTTATAATCTGCTCTACCAGGTGCCGGTACCCCAGAGTTCGGGTATCTGGTCGAGCGGTCCGCGGATCTGGGACAACATCGGCGACATGCGAAACCGGGGATTCGAGGTGGAGTTGACTACGGTCAACATTGACAATCAGCGCTTCAGTTGGCGTACCAGTTTCAACTTCACCACCGTGGAGAACGAACTGCTATCGCTGGCCCTGGACGCCGATGAGATCAACAACGGGAATAACGTCCCACTGGTCAACCGGCCTGGGGCACCGCTGAGCTTCTTTCGCCTAGCACGATATGCGGGCATCGACCCGGTCGGAGGATACATGCTCATCGAGGAAGTCGACCTGGAACGGCTGGCCGAAACGGGGGAGCGGGTCGCCACCGGCAACGTAATTCCAGCTACCCGCGATAATCTGCAACGACACCTTTTTGATTTTGAGGATAGGTCCGGTCTACCCACCTTCTTCGGCGGCTTCAATAATGAATTCCGCTACAAGGGGCTATCGCTGGGCATACTGTTCACTTTTTCGGGGGGCAATTATATCTACGACGTTGCAGCGGATAATGCCACTCAATTCAATGGTCGCTCGAACGGGGCTATCCGCCAGGAATACGTCGGAAACTACTGGACGCCCGATAACCCGGACGCGGATTTCGTAGGTCCGAACTGGACCCAGCGCTTCGATATCGTCGATGAACAGGGCAACGTAATCGAAGAGAACGTCCGCTTCGACCGCCGTCGCGGACGGGAACGCACCGACTACTGGTTACAAAAGGGCGATTTCATTCGACTGCGAACGCTTCGTCTGGCCTATAATCTGCCGCGATCGCTAACCGACAACATCGGCATGCGCAACGTGCAGGTCGGTATCACGGGCAACAATATCGCGACCATTACGGGATACGACGGCTTCGACCCGGAAACCGTCAACTTCGGAGGTGACCGGAACCGGAACCAGGGTTTCGTGGGCAACGTCATCCCCCAGGTACAGACCTGGACGTTCAACCTCAACTTCAGCTTCTAATCACCTGTCCAGCGCTAAATAGAACCGAATATGAAAACCTTTTTCCTCCGCTCCCTCGTACTTGCTTCCGTATTGTTTGCTGCGACCAGTTGCAATGACGAAGAATTTTTTGGACTGGACAACCCCCCCGAATTTCCCTGGCAGAGTATTCTGGAGTTTGAAAAAGCACCCGTAGGGGCCTACTACGGCCTGACGGGCAATGGCGGCGGGCGCTCCATTTTCGGTATCGGGCGGATCGCCGGTGAGATCTATGCCGATGGGGTGCAGATTGCCGACCCCGAGTTCGGCTTCCAGCCCAATGAGGATGTCGTGCAGATGTTCCAGCGAAATACCACCGACGCCCAGGTTCCGGTATTCGACAATGGCTTGTTTCGCAGTGGCTACTTCGCGGTAGGTTTCGCGAACGGGGCGCTCGATTTTTTCTACAGCCCGGAAAATAACGGTAACCCCTTCCCGGACGCCGACCTGGAAAATAACCGCCGCATCGGCGGTGAGCTACACTTCATTCGCGCCTACGCCTACTACTGGCTGGTCCGGGTGTATTCCCCGGCATTCCCCGACGATACCCCCCGGCTCCCTTTCCGGACCACGCAGGCTAAGAATTTTGACGAAGCGATTGAATCCGAGCTTGGATCCACGAGCGAGATCTACGAATTCATTCTGGAGGACTTACAGCGAGCAAAGGACCTGCTTCCCGAGCGCTATGTATCCGGCCTTCACCCCGACATTTACGCTGATGGCCGCGCCAACCGCTTTGCCGCCGCTGCCTTACGCGCTAAGGTACTCTTTCATATCGGCCGCTACGATGAGGCGCTCACCGAACTCAACTACGTCATTGATGAGAACGGCGGCGATTATGACCTGAGCGAAGAGCCACTCGCCGCTTGGGCCACTACCGGTGTACAGCGAGGCAAAGAAACCATCTGGTATTACGCCCTCTGGGCCGGCGACGGACTGGGCGGACAGCGCAATTGGAAGCACCCCTCCCGCATGGCCGACTACAACGCCTTTAATCGCAACGGCGACGGGGCGGCCAACAATGGTAACCGCTACCTGCCCGCCAGCGATCATTTCCTGCAATCCGTCGGATGGGCGGACGAGAACCTGAACGAAACTGAAGAGGCGCTCTCCGATCTCCGCTACCAGCAGCTCTACCTGCGCTTTACGCCGGAAGTGGACACTTTGAATGATCCCCGCACGGAATTCGTACCCACCCGCCCCTACGTCTGGGGCAATAAGTACTACCGCTCCGACCGCCGCAGCACCAACTTGCCCATTCTACGTCTGGCCGATATGGTCTTACTGCGGGCTATCATCCGCGCCGAGCTGGGTAGCAGTCAGGACATCGACGGTGCCCGCGCAGACCTAAACATGGTGCGTAACCGCGCCGGTCTAGCCGACTTTGACGGTTCCGATGCCGAGCTGGCCGACGCCATCCATACCGAGCGTTTCAAGGAAATGGCCTTCGAGGGCGACCGGCTGTTCTACCTGCAAGGTATCGGGGCCGAAATTCCCGCCAGCTCGGGCCGCCCCGCCGTGCCGTCTAAGGGAGGATGGTACGTCGGTATCCCGGACTTTGAAACCGAGGTCAATCTGGCGTATTAGACTTGTTGCTATCTTATCCGGGTGTATGCTCCCTAATTTCGCCCGACTCGGTAGTGTATTTCGGTGGTCGATCGGCTTGCTGCTCGTTGTATCGGCTTGCCAGTCCGACCCCGCACCCGCGCCCCGCCGCCCAAATCTAGATGCGCTTCCGGAAACCTCATTTACGCTGCTACCCGCCGCCGAAACCGGAATCGCCTTCGCCAATCGATTGCCGGAAGACTACTACCGTAACATCCTCCGCTATCAGTATTACTACAATGGGGGTGGGGTGGCCCTGGCCGACTTCAATGGAGATGGCAGGCTGGACGTTTGCTTTTCCGGTAATCTGCAAGCCCCCCAGTTGTACCTGAATCAGGGGGATTGGAAGTTTGCTCTGGCGACGAAGGCACGACTCGACCTGCCAGGCCCCAGCTGGACAACCGGTATCAGCGTAGCGGACGTGAACGCCGACGGCCACCCCGATATCTACCTCTGCCGCTCCGGAAACCTGCGGGAGGACAACCGACGTAATCTGCTGTACATCAATGACGGGCAGGGCACGTTCAGCGAACAGGCCGCCCGCTACGGCCTCGACGACCCCGGCTACGGGATGCAGGCCGCTTGGTTCGACTACGACAAGGACGGCGACCTAGATGTCTACCTCGCCAACCACGCCATCAATTTCTACGGCAACGGCAATACGCAGGGTGCCGGCAAAACCGACGCCTACGCCGGCGATAAACTGCTGCGCAACGACGGCGGCCGCTTCGTAAACGTGACCCGTAGCGCGGGCATGAAGGAAGCCGCCGACAGCTACGGATTGGGTATAGCCATTGGGGACCTGAACGGGGACGGCTGGGACGATGTCTACGTCTCCAACGACTACCACGTGCCCGACTACTGCTACCTTAATCAGGGTGACGGAACCTTTCGCGAGGCGGGCGGGGAGGTGATGAGGCAGACCTCCTTTTTCAGCATGGGCAGCGACCTGGGCGACCTGAACAACGACGGACTGCCCGACCTGATGGTGGTCGACATGGCCCCCGACGACCACCGGCGCCGACTCACCAACATCGGCGGCATCACCTACGAAGAGCATCTCGGTAATCTCCGCAAGGGCCACGGCCACCAGTATATGTTCAACGCCGTGCAGCTCAACAACGGCAACGGGACCTTCAGCAACGTAGCCGCCCTGACCGGAATGCAGGAAACCGACTGGAGCTGGGCACCCCTCATCGCCGACCTGGATAACGACGGGCGGCAGGACGTGTACGTCACCAACGGACTACGCAAGGACGTGCTGAACCTGGACTTCATCAACTACGTCAGTCCGGAATTCGCCAAATTTACCGATGCCCGGGGCCAACTGCCGGAGGATGCCTTTCGCCGCTTACTCGCCGAGCTACCGGAAACGCAGCTGGCGAACCACTGCTACCGCAATCTTGGGGAGCTAAATTTTGAGCCTGTCGCCCGAGAATGGGGACTGAACCAGCCCAGCTGGAGCAACGGCGCGGCCTACGGCGACCTAGACGGCGACGGCGATCTGGACTTGGTCGTCAATAATCTCGACCAAGCCGCCTTCGTCTACCGGAATGAGGGGAGCGGCGGAAAGGCAATTCGGCTGCGGCTCCAGGGGCCGCAAGGGAATAGCCAGGGCTTGGGAGCTCACGTTTACTTCACCACGTCGGCGGGCACCCAGTACCGGCAGGCCTACTTCAACCGGGGCTTCTTGTCAGCGGTGGAGCCAGTCGTGCACGTCGGGGTAGGGGAGGAAAGCGAGGCGGAGGTGCGGGTAGTCTGGCCCGATGGAAAAGAACAGACCTTGACGGTCACAGCCGGGGCGGTGGTCCCGGTGCACTACCGGGATGCTAAAGCAAATAGCACACCCGTAGAAAGCGAGCAAGCACTGTTGCGGGAGCTGAAAGCAGGCCCACCGATCGCACACCGCGAAAACGACTACGACGACTTCAAACGTGACTTCCTACTCCCACGCAAACTCTCCGCCGAGGGACCGTACCTGAGCACAACGGGGACAGGGGAAGGACAACTCCTCTACCAGGGCGGCAGTGCGGGCAATGCAGGACAACTTTTGCGGCGGAGCGCAGGTGCGTGGCTAATGGTAAACGGACCGTGGGAACGCCACCGGGAGCGGGAGGATGCCGGCTCCGTCTGGCTGGATTACGACGGGGATGGCGACCGGGATTTGTACGTAGCTAGCGGAGGAGCGGAGTTTGCGGCCGAACACGAAAACTACCGGGACCGGCTGTACCGCCAGGAAGAGGACGGTAGGTTTACCTCGGTCGAGCTACCCGATCTACGGCATAGCAGCGGTCAGGTACGGGTAGCGGATTACGATAACGATGGCGATCCGGACCTACTGATCGGCGGCCAGGTGCAAGTAGGGGCCTACCCGCTGCCGGGCACTACCGTCTTACTGCGAAATGAGGACGGTCAGTTCGTGCCGGCCCCCCTACCGGATGAGGGGGAATGGGGTATGGTCAACGACCTACGCTGGACGGATTTCGACGGCGACGGCGACCGAGACATCCTGGCCGTGGGCGAGTGGATGCAGCCGCGCTTTTTCAGCAACCAGGGCGGCCAGTTCGTAGAAGCAAGCGGCGAAACCGGCCTGCCCGACCTGACGGGCTGGTACCACGGCATCACCCCCGGCGACTTCGACGGTGACGGGGACACCGACTACGTGGTCGGAAACCTGGGCCTGAACCACCGCTACCGGGCCACTCCCGATGCCCCCTTCGGCCTGCTGGCGGGCGACTATGACGGCAATGGCAGTATCGACCCCCTGCTTGGGCCTACCGTCGACGGGCGGCTGGTCCCGCTACACGGTCGCCAGGTGCTGCGCGAGCAACTGAACTACGTACAAAAAGACTTTCCGAGCTATTCCGGCTTCGCTGATGCCGGCCTGGATGACATCATCGGCGAGCGGGCCGACCGGACGCAGTGGGAAGCCCGGGCGACCACCGCGGCTAGTCTGTACCTGGAAAACCTGGGGGGCGGCAGATTTGATTACCGCCCGCTCCCGC
>CAZKPE010000008.1:0-43619 GCA_964554545.1 uncultured Lewinella sp. | reverse complement strand
GGCGGGGAAGCAAACGCCGGAGAGTATGTTGCAGATATTGGGGTATTAGGGGTGCGGGGTGCGGGGTGTCGGGGGTCGGGGGTTAGCTCTGTATTTTTTTGATGCCGCGCATGCCCCATCGCTCCGGGATCAGAGGGATGAGACCTTTGATGGCGACGGCCAGTCCGAGTTCGGTGATAACCTCAAGCCTGCCCGACTCCATGGCGGTGTAGCCCTGGGCGGCGGTGGACTCGGGGGTGGCGGCATTTTCGAACAGCTTGGAGTCTTCCAGGCCCGCGGTATCGGCGAATTCCGTCTTCACGGCACCGGGGCAGAGGGCGGTGACGGTGACGCCGGTACCTTCCAGTTCGGAGGCCAATGCCTTACTTACTGAGTTGACGTACGCTTTGGTGGCGAAGTAAACGGCCTGTAGGGGTCCCGGCATGAAGCCGGCCGTGCTGGAAGTGTTCAGGACCCGGCCCCTCCGCCGGGCGATCATGTCGGGCAGGAACAGGTGCAGCAATTCGGTCACCGCGGTGATGTTGAGCTCGATCATACCGGCGAGCATCTTCCAATCCTGCTCGACGAATTGGCCCACGCCCCCAAAGCCGGCGTTATTGAACAAGTAATCGACCCGAATACCTTCCGCCTGCGTCATTTGGTATAATTCCTGTCGGCTATCTGGCTCAGTCAGGTCGCAGGCGTGTACCCGTACCAATACACCGTAGCGCTGGCGTAACTCTTCCGCCAGGGCAACCAATTCTTCCTCCCGGCGGGCCACTACGATCAGGTCGCGGCCGCGGCGGGCGTGTTCGAAGGAAAGGGCGCGTCCGATTCCGGAGCTGGCTCCCGTGATAAGACCGACCTCTTTCATACCTGGGGAGTTTTGGCCGCGAGGTGGGTGAAGAACCGACGCACCTCCTCTACGCCGGATAGACTGTAACGAGCCTCCGTTCGCCCGGGGCCGACCTTGATGCTGACGCCCCAGTCGGGTAGTGCGCGGAAGATATCCTCATCCGTACTGTCATCGCCGATGCCGAGTACGAAATCCCACTTTTGTTTGTTGACCCAGTGCTGGGTGGCCTTCCCCTTGTTGACTCCGGAATTTTTAATCTCGACGACCTTATTTCCTTCCAATACCTGGAGGTCCTGATTCTGGATCAGGTAGGTGAGCATATCACGGAACTCGCGGACGCGCTTATTTCCCAAATCGCGGTCGATGTTGCGGTAGTGCCACGCCAGACTGTAGTCCTTTTCCTCAATGAAGGAGCCCGGAGTCCGGGAGACTAAATTTTCCAGCAATTCCCGGACCTTGGGTTTCCAGCCGTCGACTACGTTCGGATTGAGCTGCCATTCCCCGTTCTCCTTCATCCAGACGCCGTGCTCGGCGGCCATCTCTACGTCCAGATGGCCGAGCCACTTCTGCAGGGTGCCGCGATCCCGGCCGCTGTTGATGACCACGACATTCTTCTCGTCGGCGGCCAGGCCGGTAAGTATTTCCAGAACCTCATCGTCGGGCTTGACCGCCTGGGGGTCGGCATCGAAGGACATCAGCGTGCCGTCGTAGTCGATGAACAGCAGGCGATGGCCGGCCTGTTCGTAGCTGTCCGTTACGGCACGCTGGGCATCGTCGCGTAGTGGAGTGGTATGGTGCATTTTGTTTTTCTCTTTCAACTTTTGCTGCTCTTTGATAAAGGTTGCCGCCCAGTGCTTGACGTCGTACTGCTGCAGTTTTTCCTGCATCTCTTCCATACGAACGCGCTGTTCGTCCAGGGGCATTTCGAGTGCTTCGACCAGAGCGGTTTGAATATCCCGACTGCTCTGGGGGTTTACCGTTATGGCCCCGTCGTTGAGCTCGTATACGGCGCCGGCCATTTCGCTGAGAATCAGGACGCCCCGCTTACTTTCTTCCTTAGCGGCGATGTACTCCTTGGCTACCAGGTTCATGCCGTCGCGCAACGGGGTGATCAGGGCGATATCCGCTTCCTTATACAGCGTAGTCAGGGCGGCGAAGTTCAGGGAGCGATAGTAGTAATGGATTGGCATCCAGTCGAAAGTGCCGTATTCGCTGTTCACCTGGCTGACCAGGATGTCCACATCGGTCTTCAGGCTTTGGTACTGATCGACATTTGCCCGGCTCGGTACGACGATCATGATGAGGTTGATCTTTCCGACATATTCCGGGTAGTTGCGGATGAACTCCCCGAATGCCCGGATGCGGTGTGGAATGCCTTTGGTATAGTCCAGCCGGTCGACGCTGAGGATGATTTTACGACTGGCATGCAGTTTTCTGATCTCACCACTGCTCTGGTCGCTCTGCGCATCGACATTGGGATAAGCGTACTTATCGTATTCGATGCCCATTGGAAAGACGTCGACGTTTACTTGCCGATCGCCGATAGTCAGTCGGCCGAACTCGTGCTCGTAGCCGGTAATGCGGTAGGCGGCCGACAGAAAGTGCCGCATATAGCCAAAGGTGTGAAAGCCCACCTGATCGGCGCCCAGGATGCCGTCGAGGATTTCCTTCCGCCAGGGCAGTATCCGGAACACCTCATAACTCGGAAAGGGGATGTGCAGAAAAAAGCCGATGCTGATCTTCGGGAATTTTTCGCGGATCATGGCCGGCAACAGCATCAATTGGTAATCATGAACCCAGACCATGTCATCCTCGCGAAGGTGGTCCTCGACGGCCTGAAAGAACTTGAAGTTCACTTCCTCGTAGGCCGACCACATCTCGTCGTTGTAGGTAGTGTACTCCGTGAAGTAGTGGAAATGGGGCCAGATGGTCTTATTACTGAAGCCTTCGTAGTACAGGTCGATCTCCCGCTCCGTCAGAAACACCGGCACGAGGCTGCGCTTCATCAGATCGTTTTTGATCGCTTCCCGCTCCCACTCATTGGTGATATCCTGCCCCGGCCAACCGATCCAGATTTTATTGTACGAATCATCGAGGGAGTTCAGCCCGGTCGCCAGCCCGCCCGCACTCGGGTGGTAATGCAGTTCCCCGTCGGAGCGGTTAACGGTAATGGGTAAGCGGTTCGAAATAATGACGAGTCGGGACATATATTTTGCTAGGTTAAGGCGGAGGCTGAACGCTGCGGAACAACATCGGGAAGGTAGTTAAAATATAGATAGTTGCTCGTCGGCTCGCTCAGCGGGCGCATACCGTTCCGGGAGCGGGGCATCCGCGGCGCTCGGCCAGTCGGCAACCCGCTTGACACTGCGTAGAAAGTGACTGTATGCCCGGCGCTCCGGCGCAAAGATTCCGAAGTGATCCATCGGGTCGATGCGGACGCATCCATCCACGTGCAGGACGTGACTTTCTTCGACGATGATACCCGGGTGCGATAGCCTGCCCGCAGGGCCGTCAAAGAAAGCAATATCTCCGACCCGACAGTGTACGGGCAAGCCGACCACCTCCCCCACCTGCTGCATACCCCGGACCGCGACGGGCAGGGAAATGCCGATAACGGAATAGAGCAAATGAACTAATTCGGGGGCACCAACGCCGGTCGGGGTACGCCCCGCGGCGGCTTCGGGCACGTGTAACCAGCGACGTGCGAGGGCGACAAGGCGGTGCGCCGGGGCGGGGGCGGCGTGCTGCCGGTCCAACATGCCACCGTTGTAGAGATACGTTGAGTTGGACAGGCGACCCTGCAGCCCGTCGAATTCCGGGAGGCGCGCCCCAAAGGTGAGCGGAAGGAGGTGGTCCGCGCAGAGCAAATTGCCAAACAGGTCCAGGGCGATCCGAGGCCGGTGCAGCTGCTCGCGGTAGATCGGCTCAGCCACTGGTTCCAGGTGATCGAGTCGGGTGAAGCCGCACTGTCCGGTAAGGGGAAGGCGCACTTTCGCGTAGCGGCCGGTAACTCCCTCAAGCAAAACCGGTTCACCCAGTAACAGTTGGCCAACCAGGGCGGCCCGGGGCTGGGGTCGTCTGCGGACGGCGGCGGCGGCGTAGCGACCCATCGCAAAGCGTAGTTGCATGGGCCGCAAGATATGTGAACTACCTTTGGGGCATGCTACGGTACCTCGGTAGTGGTCTTGTTCTAATCCTGTGGTGGGTTGCGGCCGGGCTCGAGGGGCAGGACGCGCGCTTCACCCAGTTTTACGCTTCCCCCCAAACGCTGAACCCCGCCCTGACCGGACTCTTCTCCGGCCGCTACCGCATGGTCGTCAACCACCGCGCGCAATGGGGCCGGACCCTGGAGGAAGGCTTCACGACCTCCGCCTTCGCCGCAGACCTACACTACGACCTACGCCCTGGCAGAAGAAGCAGCGACGGATTCGGCGGCGGGGTACTGTTCGTTGCGGACCGAACCGGTACCGGAGGGGTGGCCAGCAACCAGATCATGCTCAGCGGGGCCTTTCACAAGGCGTTGGATCAGGACGGGAACCAGCGCATCTCGGCCGGCGTCCAGTTCGGAGTCGTACAGCGGGACGTGCGGTATGGCTCCTTGACCTTTCAGGATGCCTTCAATGGAACCACCGCTTTCATTCCCGGCCAGACTGGCGAGGTGTTGCCTACCGGTAACGTCGCGTTTTCCGATTTGCAATTCGGCCTGAACTACAGCTTATCCCCCCGTCGGGGTTTGGGGCTGACTTTCGGGGCGGCCGTCCACCACCTGACCAGTCCCGAGCAGAGCTTCTACGCCGAAGTCACCGCCGGGCAGCGGGTGGAAGTGAGCAACCTGCTGAATCGGCGGTACAGCGTATACGGTAGTTTTAGCTTGCCCGTAGGCCGGAACGGCAAATTATCGCCCCGCGGCTATCTGCTCAGTCAGGGGACTCATAATCAACTGAACCTGGGCCTGAACTACCGCATCCAGCTCGGCGATCTTTCGGAATCAGCCCTGCACCTGGGTGGCTACGCGCAGGTGGTGGATGACGTGACGGGCCCTAAACCGACTACAATCGGGCCGGCAATCGGCCTGGAGGTGGGTGAGTTCCTAATAGGACTGAGTTACGATGCAAGTCTTAAGGCCACGCTGGCCGACGAGCGCAGGCGGGGGACCTTCGAACTGAGCATTTCTTATAGTGGTCGTTCGGAGGCCGACGAAGCGGTTCCCTGTCCTACTTTTTAATCCAATCGGGATTGCCACGCGTTACCAATTAGTTCCCTCAACTCACCCATTCATGCGGTTTTTCCTTATCATACTATTCTGTTCCGCCCTGCCAGTGGTCTGCGGGGCGCAAATTGACTGGTTAACCTGGGAGGAAGCGATCGAACGGCAGCAGGAGCAACCGCGCAAATTACTGGTCGACGTATATACGGACTGGTGCGGGTGGTGTAAGCAAATGGATAAGCGGGTGTTCGCTCAATCGGATATTGCCGACTATATCGGTGAAGAATTCTATGCGGTGAAGCTGAACGCCGAGCAGCGGGAAGCGATTCAATATGCCGGCCACACCTTTCGGTTCGATCCGGAACTAACGCGTCGCGGAGCCCACACGCTGGCCGTATCGCTGCTGGACGGAAAGCTCAGTTTCCCCAGTATCGTTTACCTCGATGAGGATCGCAAACGCATTACAATCAGCCCCGGTTTCAAACCCGCCGAACGCTTCATCCACGAACTCATTTACATCGCCGAGGAACATTACCACAACGTGGGTTACCAAAAATACCTGGAAGAAGCGGGGAAATAAATCTCAGATACCCCCCCACACCCCACAGCCGTGGGGTTGATTAAAGTCGGTATTTCCCCCACTTTTGTATCATCAAGCAGATGCGGCAAATGTGTCGATCTGTGAATTGTGTCTCTCATTTATAAACCTATTTTTTCACGGGATCGGGAATGATTTGTTCTCGCACCGATTTTTCGAAGTGTTTTGTTGGCGCTATTCGCCGTATTTTCAGTTACTCAGTAGACAATTTAAGACTTTAGGCTCGCATGGTGCAACATGCGAGCCTTTTTTATGCCCCCACAGCCGTGGGGTGGTTCCCGCCCTCTCCGCTACTTATCTTTGCGGTAACGAAAATTGATGCGCTAGCATCCATTTTTTGATTCTCATGAAAAACAACCCCACCGCTTACGACGGGTCGTGGACTGATTCTCCCCCTGCCGTGGCTATACTCACCCAATAGATAAGTTTTTTAATGGCATTTGCGCCATATCGTTTTTGATATTATGGTAGTTAGAAAGCTTTGTTATGCGGCCCGCGCCCCCCGGCGTGGGTCTTTTTCGTGAACCCCCCCGGGGGGGACCGGCGTTGCGAACTACTCAACGTCCGATGATGACCCACTACCCAGTCTGTGCACTGCTGATCGTACTCCTAGCGGCCTGCCAGTCCGAACCACCACCCCCGGTACCGGCTGCCCCATCCGTCGAAGACACGGTGGTACAGGACCAGATCGAGCATACCCGTCTGCATACTCCGGAGGCACCACCCCCCGAAGCCCCTCAGACGGTCCGTGCTCAGTCCGTCGCACCGGTCGCGCGCGAGGTTGCTCCCCCTCCTCCGACCAATCTTGCACCTGCGCCCGCGCCCAAGAAAAACACCGAAGCCCAACCCCATCCCGATGCTCCAGATCACACCATTTGGAATGAACTCCTGCAGCAATACGTCGATGGAAATGGACGCGTGGACTATGGTGGGTTCGAACAAGGCGAAGGTCAACTCAACCAGTACCTCGACCGCCTCGCAAAAGCAAGCCCTACCGATGCGTGGAGCCGCAACGAAGCCCTGGCCTACTGGATCAATGCGTACAATGCCTTCACCGTCAAACTGATTCTGGATAACCGGCCGCTCAGTAGTATCCGGGACATCGAGGAACCCTGGGCCAGGAAATGGATCGAACTGGACGGAAAAACCTATAGCCTGGACGATATCGAGCATGGCATTATCCGGCCCACCTACCGGGAGCCCCGCATCCACTTCGCACTGGTTTGCGCCGCGGCGAGCTGCCCCCCGCTCCCCGACCGCGCCTTTACGGCCAATAATCTGGAACGGATGCTGGAGGACAGAACCCGTTCCTTTATACGCGATGAGGAGTTCAACGTGACCCAGGAGGAAGTGGTACGGGTGTCTCCGCTATTCGACTGGTACGCAGAAGATTTCGGTGACCTGCGGACCTACCTGAATACCTATTTGCGCACACCCATCCCGGAAGGTAAGCAGATCACTTTCCTGGATTACGACTGGTCGTTGAATGATTAAAGCAGCTAACTTGCGGCGCATGACCCCAAGCAAGCAGCGGACGCGCCGCCCTTACGACACCCCCCCCGGAACCGTTCACGAAGCCGATACACTTAGTTCCCAGCGGTACGAGGACGTGTACTATGAACATGCCGTGGAGCAAATTTCCACGTTGCAGAGACAGGGAACGCAGGAGTTTTTGCTCGTAAATGCGGGAGCAATTCACCTTCGGCTGGAATTCTGGAGCGACGATCTCATCCGCTTTCGGTACAGCTACGGCGGGGAAGGGCCCGACTTCAGCTACGGTCGGGCTCCCGAAGCGCGACCCCGACCGACTACCGTTGAGGTGGCGGAAGCGGACAGCCGCATCGAGTTCCGTACCGCCACCCTGCGGGTGGAGGTAGACCGAGCGGATGGGCGGGTTCGCATTTATAGCCGCGAACACGAAAGTCTACTACACGCCTACGCCGCCCCCTTCTACTGCCGCACGACGCTGATGAAAGGGCTGGACCAGGTCCGCCTCCAACTCGAGCACGATAGTAAAGAAAGCTACTACGGGCTGGGCGACAAGGCCTGGGATACCAACCTATCCGGCCGCTACTTCGAGAACTGGAATAGCGACTCCTTCGCCTACGGGCGGGAGCGCGACGCGCTCTACCGCAGTATTCCCGTTTACTACGGGCTCCGGGAGGGGGTGGCCTATGGGGTTTTCCTGGACAATACGTACCGCAGTCACTTCGACTTCAATAGCCAGGGGGACGGAAAAACGACCATTTGGGCGGATGGCGGCTCCTTCGACTACTACTTCATTAACGGTCCGCGACTGGATGCCGTAGCGAGTCGGTACACTCAACTGACAGGCCTGCCCGAGTTGCCGCCGCTCTGGGCTTTGGGCTACCATCAGTGCCGCTGGAGCTACTACCCGGAGAAGCGGGTCCGGGAGTTGGCCAACAGCTTCCGGGAAAAGGCAATCCCCTGCGATGCCCTTTACCTGGATATCGACTACATGGACGGCTACCGCTGCTTCACCTGGAACCACGACTACTTCCCCGACCCCAAGCAAATGATCGGCGATCTGCGGGAGCAGGGCTTCCAGACCGTGGTCATGATCGACCCGGGCATCCGCGTTGATGAGGACTACCCGGTGTACCGGGAAGGGGTGGCACGGGATGTATTCTGCCGCCGCACCACCGGCGAGCAGATGGTGGGTCCGGTCTGGCCGCCCGAATGCGTTTGGCCCGACTACACCAACCCACGGGTGCGTGACTGGTGGGGCAAACTCTACCATGAACTCTACGTGGAACAGGGGGTGAGCGGCTTCTGGAACGACATGAATGAGCCGGCCATGTTCAAAGTGAATGCCCTGACCTTCCCGCTGAACGTACGCCACGACTACGACGGGCTTACCGGAGACCACGCCAAGGCGCATAACATCTACGGAATGCAGATGGCCCGGGCCACCTATGAGGGATTGAAAGAGCTGCAGCCGGCGAAGCGACCCTTCCTACTGGCTCGCGCGAGTTACAGCGGGGGGCAGCGCCATGCCTCGCTCTGGACCGGAGACAACATCGCCAGCTGGGAGCACCTGGCCATCGCCAACCGGCAGTGCCTTCGACTGGCCATCAGCGGGTACAGTCTGGTAGGCACCGACATTGGCGGGTTCGTCGACGACCCCAGCCCGGAACTGCTCACGCGTTGGCTCCAACTGGCCGTCTTTCACCCCCTGATGCGGGTGCACAGCATGGGGAACAACACCGACGGGGCGGCCGAAGCCGAGGCCGAGGAGGTGAAGCAGGCCGAGGCCAGTAACCGGCAGGATCAGGAACCCTGGGTGCACGGGGGTGTGCATACCCAACGCAACCGGGCGGCCATTGCCTTTCGGTACCGCCTTCTCCCCTATCTGTACACCGCCTTCCGCCGCCACGTCCAGACAGGGATACCCGTACTACGCAATCTGTTTTTCTACGATCAGGAAGACCCCGGCTGCCGCACCTTCGGCGATCAGTTCCTGGCCGGGGATGATTTACTCGTCTGCCCCATTGTGAAGCCCGGAGTGAAAACGATGACAGTCTACCTGCCGCGGGGGGACTGGTATGACTACTGGACCGGGAAACGCTACGGCGGGAAGCAAAAGATTCGCGTCAGGGCAAAGGCCGACCGTCTGCCCATTTTTGCCCGTGCCGGCGGGATAATCCCCACCATGGATGCCGTACAGCACACGGGGGAACTACAGGACCTGGATACGGTGAAATTAAGCGTATTCCTAAACACGTCGGGCCACGGCACTTTCTACTGGGATGCCGGCGAGGGATACGGCTATCAATCCGAGCAGTATAGCTTGCGGACCTTCGCTTTTCAGCGGAAGGGGGCAAGCATACGGCTCGAACAAGCAAATGAAGGGCAGTTCCGGAGCAATTTTGATCGCTACCGGGTAAGGCTCCACGGTCTTGACGGACCGCCATCGGAGGTGGAGGTTGACGGCAAGTTACTTCCTGATGCCATCCAATCCGCGGGCCGTAGCAGCGAGATCATCCTTCCCTACGACTTCACTGAAGTCTGGATAAAAGTATAGCAGCATGTTTACCGGAATTATCGAGGCGACCGGCCTCATCGAACGAATAGAGCGGGAGGGAGACAATGTCCACTTTACCGTTTCCAGCCCGATCAGCGATCAGTTGCGCGTCGACCAGAGCCTGAGCCACGACGGGGTCTGTCTGACAGTCGTCGGGCTCGACGAGGGCACCCATACCGTGACCGCCGTGCGGGAAACCCTGGACCGGACGCGTTTGGGTGACTGGCGGGTTGGCGACGCGGTCAACCTCGAACGGGCCATGGTCGCCGGCGCACGACTTGACGGCCACATCGTGCAGGGCCACGTGGATACGGTGGGTGAGTGCACCGGCGTGCGGGAGGCGGGGGGCAGTTGGTACCTCCATTTCCGCTACGATACGGACGATCTGCTGGTCGACAAGGGCAGCATCTGCGTGAACGGCATCAGCCTGACGGTGGTCGGGCCCGCCGACGGTACCTTTTCCATTGCCGTCATACCCTACACCTACACCCACACCAACCTGGGCAGTCTGGTGGTCGGCGACCGGGTCAACCTGGAATTCGACATCATCGGGAAATACATCGCCCGCCAGCTGGATGCCTATCGCTCGGTGTTAAAGTAGCATTAAGGGCGACGAAAACGCCCGCATATACTGTGTGCTTAGACGCGCCCGCTTTACCTTGACTCGCGAACCCCTTAAACCAACCTGGTATGCAACGATTTCTACTCAGTGTATTCCTGATGCTTTTGGCGATCGGCCTCTCTGGTCAGCGTGGAACGGTAGGCACCGCCACCAAAATGGATCTGCCCGTCGAGACCTTCCCCTACGCCCTGGCCAAGGGGGTACCGGAAGTCATCCAGCCCCCTTTCGCTGATTTACCCTGCGCGGACTCCGTTTTCGTATTCGGGGCCGGCCCCGATAACGGCTTCGTCACGGGCACCAACGGTTTTTTCGATCTGGCGAAGGGCCAGCGGTTCATCTACGAAGCGGATGCGCCCTACGAGCTGCTCGACGTCGGAGTGGCCTTCGCCAGCGTCGACGCTATGGCGCTGGACAGCACGGTGACCGTCCAGATTTACAACGACCTGGGTAGTGACGGTAGCTTCGGTAGCCTCGTAGCCACCAGTAACCCCGTTACTCTGCGGGATATCAATCTGCCCGACACCGTCATCCCGTATACCTTTTTCACCTTCCCGGATTCCGTAATCCTGACCCGCGATAGCTTTATTGTGATGGTCAATTTTTCGCGTACCTACACGGAATCCCCCGACTATATGTCCATATTCTCTTCGGACGCGGACTGCGGGGACGGAAACAATGCCTTCGAAATTTTCGTAGGTCAGGACAATGCCCTTACGGTGTCCACCATCCAGAATAGCTGGACCAATAGTGATGACGAACCACTGAATCTGGAATTTCTCATGATCGCCACGGTCGAGCAACAGGAAATTACCAGTACACGACAACCGATGGTAGACTACGCGCCGCGGCTATTCCCCAATCCGGCTGACGGCCTGACCCAACTCACCTTCACCAGCAGGGCGGCGGGCAGCTACCGGAGCAGCTTGCTCGACCTGACGGGCCGTCAGCTTCAGGCGCAAACCATCGACTACCCGGCGGGACAAACCGTTCAGCAGGATATTGACCTGACGGGCCTACCCGCGGGCGTATACCTCTACCGCATCGACGGGCCTTCTGGCGTTCAGCTTGGCCGACTGGTCAAACGCTAGCGGAGGTCCAGAAGTCCCTGCGGTAGGTTCATTTGTACGATGCGCCGTTCCTCGTCGACATGTTCAATCAGGTCGGGGTGGAGGGGGATATACACGCTTCGTTTCTCCCAGCTGATTCCGGCAAGATAGTGCTCGGGCAAGTCGATAATGTCCTTGATCGGGGGTAGATCGGGATAGCCCGCGCTGACGATAGTGTAGCCGATGAGTTCGTCGTAGGGCGTAGCGGCGGTCTCCGGGCTCACCGTCACCTGTTCGGCCGGCAGCGATACGGGGCGGTTGGCCAGCAGGCTAACGGCTTCCCGGCTGTCGAAATTTTCCAGTTTCACCCGCAATTTTCCGCCTCCGATCAGTCGCTCCACGAAGTACGGAATGGGGGGTTGGCCGATCAGCAGTGCCTTTGCGCTTTCCAGGTCCTCCAGATAGATTTCGTCAATCACCAGCCCGAGTTCGCCTTTCAGGCCGTGGGGCCTGCCCGTTCGTCCGATTTCGATCACATCCATAGCGCAGGGCTTTGGGCGGGGACGCAGGTGGAGGGTGAATCAGTCATTAAGTAGCACTTCCAGTTCGAGATTTTCGGTGACGGGTCCGACCCGGGTCAGTTTGCGTTCGGCTACCGCCCGACCGGCGCGTGCGCAGTCTTCCCAGTCTTTACCCACCAGGTGAGCGGCCAGGAACCCGGACCAGAAGGCGTCCCCGGCCCCGGTAGTGTCCTTCACGTCCACGTGGCGCGCCGGAAGGGAAAAGTCGGTCATTCCCTCCGCGGCGGTGTAGCTCCCCTCTTTCCCCAGGGTCAGGCAAACGACACCGGCTCCCAGGTCTCTTAATATTTCAATGGCCTCCGCTTTGTCTTCGAGTGGCTCGCCGAAGAGGCGTTCATAATCTACGTCGCTGCATTTAACTAATGCACCTGCGTCCGCGCCCCCCGCCTGTAGGTATTGGGTGATGACCCAGAGCGCTTCCAGGCGGTCCGGCCAAATCTTGCCGGCGTAGTTCAGGTCGATACTGAGTTTGCCACCGGCGGCGACGATCCGTTCGGCAAGGCCGAGAATGGTACTGCGTGCGGGGTCCTGGCTAAGTGCAAAAGCGGTCGTATGGAGGATGGGGCCGGCGCCAATCCACTCCGCCGGAAACTGGTCTGGCTGAATGTGGCGGTCCGCCATCCGATAGGCTTCGAAGTTGCTTACCGCCCGTGATTTGGTGACCAGGATCAGGCTGGTCGGTTCACCCGTTCGGCGAATGGCTTCCGTGCGGACACCCGCTGCAATGGCACGATCTAACAGCAGGGCCCCGCTGTCGTCCTGGCCCACCGTGGCTGCAAGTCCTACGGCTACACCCAGGCGGGCCAGGTTCATCGCCAAATTAGCCGGGCTGCCGCCGGGTATGCGTTGGTAGCGATCGGCCTCCCGGAAAGAGTCGGCGTAGTCCGTGCTGATCAAATCCACCAGAAACTCACCGGCACTGATGATTTTGGGTAGTTGCATGCCGACAAGATAGCCGAATGCTACCTTTAGGCCATGAACGCGATCGAAGCAGCTACGATAAGTCTGGATGAGGTTCGGCAAGCGCAGGCGCGGCTACGGGGCATCGCCCTGACCACTCCCCTTACCCGCAGCACCCGTCTGAGCCGGCTTTACGATGCGGAAATCTGGTTGAAGCGCGAAGACCTGCAGGAAGTCAGGAGTTACAAGATTAGGGGCAGCTACAATAAGATGGCTTCGCTTTCCGAGGACGAGCGGCGCCGGGGCGTTGTATGCGCCAGCGCGGGCAACCACGCCCAGGGCCTCGCCTATGCCTGTCAGGCCATGCAGGTACACGGGATCATCTACATGCCGGTCGTTACCCCCGCCCAGAAAGTGCGTAAAGTGCGGATGTTCGGCGGCGACTACGTGAAAGTGGTACTGGTCGGAGATACCTACGACGATGCATTTGCCGCCTCGATGCGGGTGGCCGCCGACCAACAACTGACCTACGTTCATCCCTTCGATGACCCGAAGACCATCGCCGGACAGGGTACCGTCGGGCTGGAGATCCTGGATGCATCCACGGAGCACATCGATCTGCTCGTCATGCCCATCGGCGGCGGCGGGCTCAGCGCGGGTATTGGAATCGTCTTCAGCGAATTAAGCCCCGACACCCAATTGATCGGCGCAGAGCCTACCGGGGCACCGGCCATGTCCGAAAGCCTGCGCCAGGGCCAATGCGTGACGCTGAAGGCCATCAATAGCTTCGTCGACGGGGCGGCCGTTGCCCGGGTTGGGGAACATAACTTCCCGATCGTCCGCGACAGCCTCACCCAAGTCGAGCTGGTCGATGAAGGTAAGGTTTGCGGCGTGATGCTGGACCTCTACAACGAGGACGGGCTGGTGGTGGAACCCGCCGGGGCACTATCCATAGCCGCCCTGGATCAATTGGGCGACATCAGCGGTAAGCGGGTAGTCTGCGTCATCAGCGGCGGCAATAACGATATCACCCGCACCCCGGAGATTCAGGAACGCGCCCTGCTTTACGCGGGGCTAAAGCACTACTTTATCATCGAGTTTCCCCAAAGGGCCGGTGCCCTCCGCGATTTTCTTGACGTCCTGGGCGAGCAGGACGATATCACCCATTTTGAATATACCAAGAAGCATAACCGCGCGATGGGTCCGGCCGTTGTCGGCATTCAACTCGGGGAGCCCGGGGGGTTTCCCGCCCTGATCGAGCGGATGAATGAGCGGGGCCTGCGCTACGAACACCTGAACGACCAACCTATCCTTTTCGAAACCCTGATTTAATGCTCGAACAGCTTAAGCTGATCTCAGCCGGTGCCGGTAGCGGCAAAACCTACCGGCTGACCAACGAAATGGCTCAACTGCTTACCGACGGAACGGTGCGCCCCAGCGGTATCATCGCCACCACCTTTACGAAACGAGCCGCCGCGGAGCTCAAAGAACGGGTACGGGTGAAACTACTGCGCAGCGGAATGTCCGCCGAGGCAAATGCGCTGCAGAATGCGTTGATCGGTACGGTCCATGGGCTCGGCGTCAAGCTACTTCGTCGATTCGCCTACGAGGCGGGGGTGAGCCCTCAGGTCGACATCCTGCCCGAGGGTGATGAGCAGCGCCTGTTCAACCTCAGTATGGCCGCCGTGATCAGCCTGGAACAAATCCGCGAGATCGAGGGGCTGTGCCTCCGTCTCTCGCTCAGTCGTAACGGTGAGAAGTACAACTGGCGCAAAGACGTGCTCGGCATCGTCGAGATCATTCGGGGCAATGACTTCAACGCGGCCGCTATTGCCGAAAGTAAGCAGCGGAGCTGGTCGACGCTGGCCGAATTTCTCCCCTCGGTGAGCGAGATGAGCCTTGAACAGTACCGGGCCCGAATGCAGCGCGTACTCGGTGAAACGTACCGGGCACTGGACGAGAACGAAGCGGACGGCACCAAGAAAACCGCCTCTGCCGCTCAGTACCTCCGCACCGCTTTGGCAACGCTACGCGAGCGCGGCGGCCTGCCCTGGATGGAGTACGCCAAATTCGGACGGTACGAGCGGGAAGTCGGGGCAAAGAGTCGGGAACTGGTGGTGGAGTTGGTCGAGCTTGGACAGCAGCACGCCAGCCTGCAGGCCTTTCAGTCCGACTTGCGTCGCTACACCAACTTGCTCTTCGATTGCGCGGCCGCCTCCATCCAGGAGTACGAAGCCTACAAAAAGAACCGCGGCCGCATCGACTACACCGATATGGAGGTGCTGGTACTCCGGTTGCTCGACCACCCCGGGGTGCAGGCGACCCTCACCGAAGAGCTCGACCTGCTGATGGTGGACGAGTTCCAGGATACCTCCCCCATCCAGCTTGCGCTGTTCCTGAGGCTAAGCCAACTGGCCAAACACTGTGTCTGGGTCGGCGACCCCAAGCAGTCCATCTACGGCTTTCGCGGCGCGGAACCTCGACTGATGGCCGCTGTGATGAATGCGAACGGCCCCCTGCGAAAGGAAAACATCCAAACGAGTAGTTGGCGGAGTCGGGAGGACGTGGTCTACGTCTGCAACAGCCTTTTCGTCCATGCCTTCCCCGAGTTTTCCGAAGCGGAAGTGGCCCTCGATCCGGTACGGCAGCGTGGTGGGTCCGAATTCGCCGCTCCCGAAAGCGAACGACTGGCGGAAACGGCCGGGCTCATCCATTGGCACTTCACGCCCGAGGGAAAGGGACGCCACAGCCAGGCGTTCATGCAAGCCACCCTGGCGAAAGCGGTCCGCGATTTGATTGAGGACCCTCCCCTTATCCAGCCAAAGGGAGCGACGGAGGAGCGTCACCTGCGCCCCGGCGACATCGCCATCCTTTGCCGCTCGAACTACGGTTGCGTGGCGGTGGCCGAAGCCCTTTCCGCTCAGGGTATTCCGGCGGCCATCGCGCGGGACGGGCTACTCAAAACGGCAGAGGCTACCCTGCTGCTGGCCTGTCTGAAGTACCTGCTCAACCCGAACGACCAACTGAGTGTCGCCGAACTGCTCCTGTTCGGTTGCCGTCACGAATTACCGGACATCATCGATAGCCGGCTGGAACACGTACTGGCCGAAGCCGAAAACTGGGGACAGGAAGAGGAGATCGTCGCCACCCTGAATGATCTGCGCGCGGCCAGTAAAGAATATGCCCCCAGCGAACTCCTCAACATCATCCTGGAACGCACGGACCTCCGCCGCATCGCCGCTGCCTGGGGAAACGGCCCGCAGCGCCTCGCCAATATCGACGAGCTGCGCCGCCTCGCCATTGCCTACGAGGAACACAGCCATCAGCAGCATAACGCCGCTTCCCTGGGGGGCTATCTTCTGTACCTGAACGAGTTGCTCCGGGCGGGCGATGACCGCCAGGGGGCCAGCAGCCACGGGGGGGCCGTCAATGTGCTCACCTACCACAAGAGCAAGGGACTGGAGTGGCCGGCGGTAATCTGCTTCAACCTGGACCAGAAACTACGCGCGGAGGTCTGGGGCCGGGCCGTACTGCCCCAACGGGACGGGGAGGCCGTCGACCTGTCAGCCCCCCTGGGCAACCGCTGGCTCCGGTACTGGGTCAACCCCTACGATAAGCTCACGAGTGGCATTCCCTGGGCCGACGCCCTGAACGAAAGTCGCTGGAAGGAGCTAGCAGAGGCGGAAGCCGGCGCGGAGGAAGCCCGTCTGCTCTACGTTGGCTTCACCCGCGCCCGCGATTACCTGATCCTGCCAACCGGAAAGCCCGGTGCCCCCTGGGTCGACCGGGTATACGGACGGGGCGGCACGCAGACGATCGTGCTCAGTCCGGATACCACGGAAACGCCCTTTTCCTGGGATGGCCACGACATCGACAAGACCACCCGCCAGTACATCGAGCCCACCCGGCAACCGCGCACCGAAGAAAAAGTATCCCCCCTACCCTTTCTACGCGCCCCGCGGCGGGGAGCGCAGGCTCACCTTCCCCGGGTGGTCGATGACGCTTTCCTACTGGAGCATTTCGGGAGCGGTCGGCAACTAGGCATAAACCAGTACGTGGACGATCCGCGACTGGAACCGGCTACCGACCTGCGTGCCTTCAGCCGGGCGGCGGCCGTCTTCATCACGGGAGATCCCCGCGATCAGGGAGACGCGTACCGACTTGAACTGGCTGGCCGACTCTTATCCAACTTCCACGTAGGGGGTGAGCCTGATGCGGGGTGGTTGTTATGTGCCTCTGTGGGATTTCGCTCCTTCATCGATGCCCATTGGCCCGACTGTGACTGCGGTCATGCCGTAGCCCTTCGCGGCACCGTCAAGGGCCGCAGGTACTCCGATCGGGCCGCCTATGTCATCACCGATACAACGGGCTTGGTGCACCTGATCCACGATTCGGACTGGCCCCCCAAGCAGGTCGAACAGCAGTTTGCCCTGGCTGCCGCGGAAGTACGTTTGCGGGCGGAGGTGCTTCGGCAATCCGGCAAGGCGGCAATCGGCCGCGCATTTATCCACTTGCCGGCGGCCGGCCGCCTGATCGAGATACAACCGTGAGCGTCCTGCTCGTCGCGGCCACGGAATTGGAAATACGGGAAAGTATCGCCCGCTACCAAAACCATGCGGGGGTCGATGTACTGGTTACGGGTATGGGTATGGTGGCCACCACTTACTCCCTCACTCACCACTTGCAGCGTTCGGGTCCTTACGACCTGGTGGTACAGGGCGGGGTCGCAGGTGCGATGCATACCGGGATTGAGTTGGGCCAGGTCGTTCGGGTTGAGCGGGAAATACTCGTGGACTTCGGGGCCGAGGATCGGGATGGGCGGACTCTGGCTCCCCCGGAACTGGGCCTGGCCTATCCGTACGGGTTTACCGAAGCAGGGGTAGTGAAGCTGGTAGCAAAGGGCTTCCGGCTTCCCTACCGATCCGTTCTGGGTGGGACGGTACAGCGGGGAAGCGGGAATGCGGACTCTATCGAGCGCATTCGACGGCAGTACCCGGAAGTGGAAGTCGAGAGTATGGAGGGGGCCGCCCTGGCCTACACCTGCGCCAGACTGAGTCAGCCCGCCATCCAACTGCGGGCCATCAGCAACTATGTCACCGAGCGGGCCCGAGATAGCTGGAAGCTGCCGTTAGCGATCAATCGACTCAACGAAAGCCTGATCGAGTTTATAGATAGCCTATGAGGTCACCGGGACCACCCGCGTCGGCCCCATCATCTCGTTGCGTAGGGCTACCTGCCGGGCGACGTTGCGGGCGATCCTCAGCCAGGCTTCCCGCGTGACGGGATCCTCCCGGTTCAGAATAGCCGGTGCACCTGCGTCCCCGCCCTCCCGAATGGACTGCACCAGGGGGACCTGGCCGAGTAGCATGCTGTTGCTTTTTTTAGACAGTGCCTTTCCCCCTCCCTTTCCGAAGATGTAGTACTTATTATCCGGCAACTCCGCGGGGGTGAAGTAGGACATATTCTCCACCACTCCGAGCACGGGTACCTGTACGTTCTCCAGGAAGAACATATTCATCGCCTTGACCGCATCGGCCAGTGCCACGTCCTGGGGCGTGGTGACCATTACGGCCCCGGTGACCGATACGGCCTGGACGAGAGTAAGCTGGACGTCACCGGTGCCCGGGGGAAGATCGACGACCAGGTAGTCCAGCGGCGGCCAGATGGTTTCCTCGATGAACTGCCGGACGATGCCCGCCAGCCGTGGCCCCCGCAGCACTACCGCCTGCTCGGGGTCGACGACGAAGCCCGTGCTCATCACCGGCAGCCCGTAGGCGTAAAGGGGTTTGATCTTGGGCTTGCCGTACACCTTTTCCACCTGTGGGCGCTGCCCCTGCAGACCGAGCATAGTGGGGGCGGAGGGGCCGTACACATCCGCGTCGAGCAGTCCGACCGCTCCTCCGATCTCCTGCAGTCCGAGCGCCAGATTGACGGCTACCGTGCTCTTGCCCACCCCGCCTTTTCCACTGGCTACGGCGATGATGTTCTTGACGTGGGGAAGGGGATTTGGCTGCTGGGGGCCGCCCCCGCCCTGTCCCGCACCGGGGGTAACGGCCGGGTTTGCCATATGTACGTGTACCTGAGCTTCGGGATACACCGCGAGGATGGCTTCCTGGCAGGCGAAGTTGAGTTGCTGCTTGTACTCCGGGTCCAGCTTGGGTAGCTGGAGGGTGAAGCTGACATTCGGCGGTTCGGCTTTAAGGTGCAGGACCATATTGGCCGTGATGATATCCTGACCGGTTTTGGGGTCGGTCACCGTAGCCAGGGCGGCGGCGATTTTACTGAGCTCCATAGCTTGATTCGGTTAGAGGTCCACGATCGTGACGCCCTCCCCACCCTGCTCCCGCGGTGGGGTGGAAAGTTCAAAGTCGTGGTTATACTCGTTGAGGGTTTGACGGACCGCCCGGCGCAGGGCTCCGCTGCCTTTGCCGTGGACAATGCGCAATTGACTGGCGTTGGAAAGCAGCGCCTGATCAACGAAGGCCTGGGTGGTTTTCAGCACTTCCTCGTAGCGCATACCGCGCACGTCGAGCTTATTGCTGAAGGAGGCGACGGCGGCCACATTGTTGGACACGCTGCGTTGATCACGAATGACAAGCGGGTCAGCGGTGTGCTCCAGATCGCGAAGGGGGACCGTCATGCGCAGGTCGTTGACGATCAGGGTGGCCCGCTTGCGGTCGATGGTCTCGATGACGCCCGCCGTGGTGCCGGTGCGCAGTTTTACGTGGTCGCCGGGGGCGAAGGATTTTTTCTTACCCTTGCCGTGCTTAGGTTGGTAGTAGATACTTTCGCGCAGATCGGTGACCTGTTCGCTGATCTTGTCCCGTTCCTTACGGAGGTTCTTTGCGGTCTCCTTGGCCTGCTCGATCTTTTTCTCCTCCCGAAGTTCCCGAACCAGCCGCTCCATCTCCTTATTGTATTTAGCGGTCTCGGCCAGGGATTGCTCCTTGGCTTCAAGTTTGAGCCGTTTGCGACGGACCTCGATGTCGCGGTGTAATTCCTCGTAGGTGCGGGTGAGGGCATCGAGGGTCTTCTGCTTTTCCTTAAGGCGCTCCAGCCGTTCCTCCGCCTCCTGTTTTTCCCGTTGCAGATCGACCAATAGCTGATCGACGGCCCGCTCGTTCTTGCCGGCTCGTTTGCGGGCGTAGTCCAGGACCCGGCGAGAAAGGCCGCTCTTCTGTGCAATCTCGAAGGCGTAGCTCGATCCCGGCCGTCCGACGTTGAGCTCGTAGGTCGGCGACAGGGTATCCTTATCGAAGTGCATCCCGCCGTTTACGATACCCGAGGTCTGGTAAGCGTAAATCTTTAGGTTGCTGTAATGCGTGGTGATGACACCGTGTACCTTCCGGTAGTTCAGGCCGTCGAGTACCCCTTCAGCGATCGCTCCCCCCGAGGCCGGATCGGTTCCGGAACCGAATTCGTCGATCAGGACCAGACTACACTCATCCGCGGCACGGAGAAACTCCCGCGCATTCTTCAGGCGACCGGAATAGGTGGACAGGTCGTCCTCAATACTCTGCTGGTCGCCGATATCGGTGAATACCGACCCGAAAATACCGAACTCCGAATCCTCGTCTACGGGCACGAGTAAGCCGCTCTGCACCATAAGCTGGAGTAGGCCGACCGCCTTCATAGCAATCGACTTGCCGCCTGCATTGGGTCCGGACAGCATCAGGATGCGACTCTTCCCCCTCAGTGTGAGATTGAAGGGGATCGTTTCTTTATTCAGGCGCTTGTTCTTCAGGTAGAGAAGGGGATGCCGCCCGCCGTGGATCAGGATGCCGGGCCGGTCGTGTAACTTCGGACGTGCAGCGCGCATCCAACGGGCCAACGCGGCTTTCGCCTGAACCAGATCAAGTTGCCCGAGCAATTCGTAGTAGGATTGTATGGATTCGACGTGAGGCCGGAGCCGGTCGGAGAGCTGCTGGAGGATACGGTGAATCTCCCTGCGCTCTTCCTGTAGCAGATCGAAGATGTCATTATTGATCGAGATGACCTCGTCGGGTTCTATGTATGCCGTTTTCCCGGTTGCGCTTTCGTCGTGGATGATGCCCCGGATCTGCCGCTTGTATTCACTTGGCACCGAGAGCACCCTTCTGCCGTTACGGAAACTTTCGACGGTGTCAGTCAGGTAGCCGGCGCGGCGGTACTTCTCGATCACGCTACGAAAGGCCTTTTCGACTTCCCGTTGTTTACTGGCCGTCAGTCGGCGGATGCGGGCCAGCTCTTCCGAGGCATCGGAACGGATATTCCCCTCGACATCGATGACCGCCTCGATGGCGGACGAAAGCTCAACCTCGTACCCGATGCCGTGCAACAGCGTGAACAGGGAGGGGAATGCGTCCTGACGGGGACCGGATTGAAAGTATTCAAACACGAGCTTTGCCTGCCGCAGCAGCACGTTTAGCTTGGCCAGACCGCTCTGCACGAGTACGTAGCCCGGTATCCGTAGCGAGCGTAATTCCTCGTCCACTTCCTCATAGGCCCCGATGGTGAACATCTTTTGCTCTTCCCGGCCACGACGGAACTCAGCAACCCGGTCCAGTTGTCGTTCAATATCAGCAAAGCTAGCGGAAGGGCGAAGAGAGGTAGCCAGCTGACGGCCACGCTCCCCCTGGCAGCCCCCTTCGACCAGGGCGGCAATCTTGGTAAACTCAAGTTTCTCGAGCGTATCCTCGGGTAGTAACTGCATACCATTTTTCAACACGCGAAGGGGCAAATCAGTCTTCCCGTCGCCGATTTTTTAGCCGGGGCCGGTTCCATTCTTCCCGCTGGGCGAAATTAACCACGTTCTTGATGAGGGCGATCATTCCCAGAAAAACGAGGTAGCCCACCGTGACCACCAGGTAGATCCAACGGTAGGAACCAGCCTCCCCGATGGTCAACCCGCTGAAAGCCCACGCCAATAACCCGGCCCCGACGGCAAGCCCCACGAAGCAGTATATACTTCTCCCCCAATATTTGGCCGTATTCGGGGCCGAAGCACTGAGTACGGCATTGAACAGAGCGAAAAAGAGCATGAAGCTGGCCGCACAAAGCCAGGGGAAGCGGTTACTCACACCGACGGTATCGGTGCCGGCGACGATCACGCTGAAAATATCCACCACGAATACCAAGCCCAGAATAACGGCGGCCTGAATGAGGGGGTCGACGCGGCGTTCAAATATGGAAAGCTCACTGGAATCCATGTTCGTTGGTTTTGGGGGCGATCAGGCGGCGGGGCTCGGGGCCGGTGCGGGTTCGAAGGTGCTTACCCACCGAATAGCGTCCTTCACTCGTTTACGTTCCCTTTGCACTTCCGCATCAGAGTAGCCGTATGCCTGCGCGAAAACCCGTAGCACGTCTTCCAATACGGGGGCTATGCTCGGCATGTCGAAATACAGTCTCCCGGAGCGGCGTTCGACCCAGTCCAGCGGATATAGGGCCAGTTCGTTTTCGATACACCAGGCAGCTTCGGCGGCAGCCAGACGGCCGACGTCGGTGGTTTCGGTCCGTTGGCTGGCCAGTTCGATTATTTCCGGGCTCTGCCGTCCGTAGTTTGCTACCAGGTAGGCGGCGCGGTCGGGACTCAGACTCGCCGTGTGCAGTAACTCCGCGACCTCACGCTCATAAGCCCGTACTTCTGCAAAGTCCGCAAAAGGTCCGCCCCGGAGCGGGATGGTACGCGTGCTCGTGTCCGCCAGATCGGTACCGTCGTCATCGAGTTGCTTCCCGAGGCGATCTACAACCCGTTCGGCCATTTTCCGGTAGCCGGTCAATTTTCCGCCCGCGATGCTAAGTAGTCCGGATTCACTCTCGAAGATTTCGTCCTTTCGGGACATCTCCCCCGCCGATTTGCCTTCTTCGAAGATTAGGGGGCGCACCCCGGCCCAGCTCGACTCTACGTCTTCTATCGTCAAATTCACGGTAGGAAAAATGGCGTTCGTCGCGTCCAGCAGGTAGGTGACGTCTTCCCGGTGTACGGGGATGGCATTGGGGTCGCCGGCGTATGGTGTATCCGTCGTACCGATATAGGTGCAACGCAGGCGAGGGATGGCAAACAGCATCCGGCCGTCGGCCACATCGAAGTAGCACGCGTGTTGTAAGGGCAATCGCTCCCGGGCTACGACTATATGAACGCCCTTCGACAGAAACAAGCGCTTGTTGTTCATACTGCGGTCCATCTTGCGGAGGTCGTCCACCCAGGGGCCGGCCGAACTGATGACGTAATCGCAGCTAACCTGGAAGTCGCGTTCCTCATGCCGGTCGTGGCAGTTCACGCCGTCGATATGCCCTGCCTCCCCGTAGGTGAAAGAAGTTGCTTCCACGTAGTTCACCGCCAAGGCGCCGTGCTCCACGGCAGTCTTCACGTTTTCGATGGTCAGTCGGGCATCGTCGGTGCGGTATTCGGCGTAGAAGCCCCCTCCCTTCAGGATATCTTCCCGGAGCAGGGGTTCCGTTTCCAGCGTCTCCTCCTTGGTTAGCATGACCCGCTTGTCATCGCCCTCCACGTCGGCCAGAAAATCGTAGACCCACAGGGCCATGCTGGTGGATAATTTACCCAAGCTGCCACCTTCCACCAGGGGCAGAAGCATTTTTTCCGGACGGACCAGGTGGGGCGCCAGGCGGTGGACAACGGCCCGCTCCTGGCCGACCTCGCGAACCAGGCCGATCTCCAGATTCTTCAGGTAGCGCAATCCACCGTGGATGAGCTTGGTCGACTTCGAGCTGGTCCCCGAAGCAAAGTCGTTACGCTCGATCAGGGCGACCCGCAATCCACGGCTGGCCGCATCGAGGGCTACGCCGGCACCGGTAATGCCGCCACCGATGACGGCCAGATCGAAGTGTTCGGTATCCAGGCGGTTAATGAGCTGGCGGCGGTGCGCTGTGGCTTGCATGCGTAGGCTTGAGTAACAGGTTTGCCATCCCAACGCATTCTTTCGCCTTTGGTTAGCCGCCGGGGCCTATTACTTCGCCTCTACGGGTGCTTCGGCGTTTTCCGGCCGTAGACTGCGTACCGTCTTTCCGGCGCGCCACATCTCGCTATCGCTGAGTTCCTTCAGCTCCACCTCTAGTTTTTGGCGGTAATCGGACTGGCTGTTGCTGTCGATGCTACGTTTGGCTTCGGTTCCATTGGCCACGCTCTCGTACAGGTCCTCAAAAACGGGCTTGACCGCATCCCGGAACTTATCCTTCCAGTCCAGCGCTCCCCTTTGGGCGGTAGTGGAACAGTTGGCGTACATCCAGTCCATTCCGTTCTCGGCCACCAGGGGCATCAGGCTCTGGGTCAGCTCTTCCACCGTTTCATTGAATGCTTCGGAGGGGCTGTGCCCGTTGGCGCGAAGTACATCGTACTGGGCTTCGAAGATACCCTGAATGGCTCCCATCAGGGTACCGCGTTCGCCAGTGAGGTCGGAATACACCTCCCGCTGAAAGTCAGTCTCGAACAAGTAGCCCGAGCCAACGCCAATACCGAGCGCTACGGCCCGTTCGTAGGCACGTCCGGTGGCATCCTGGTCTACGGCGAAACTGGAGTTGAGTCCCCGTCCCGCCAGGAACAGCCGGCGCAGACTGGTACCCGATCCTTTGGGGGCTACCAGAATGACATCGACATCCTCCGGCGCCACGATGTCGGTTTGGTCGTTGTAGGTGATTCCGAAACCATGACTGAAGTAGAGCGCTTTACCAGCGGTCAGGTGGGGTTTGATGCGTGGCCACACCTCGATCTGGGCGGCGTCGGAAAGCAGGTACTGAATGATGGTGCCGCGGGCGGCCGCTTCCTCGATGGGGAAGAGTGTTTTTCCGGGTACCCAGCCATCCTTGACCGCCTTCTCCCAACTCTTGCCACCCTTCCGTTGTCCGACGATGACGTTGAAGCCGTTATCCCTCAGGTTCAGACTCTGGCCCGGCCCCTGAACGCCGTAGCCGATCACGGCGATGGTTTCCTCCTTTAGTACGTCGCGCGCTTTTTCAAGGGGAAATTCTTCACGGGTGACGACTTTCTCCTCGGTGCCGCCGAAATTCAACATGGCCATAGTTCGGTATTTTGCTTGACGGGCAAATATGCACACGCCCCGGCGAAGGCCCCGGTAAACTTCCCCGACAATTACGACCGCTAATTCCCCGTCACCGTTTCGGGTTCCACCCGGACCTGTGGAATAGCGACCTCGTTGAAACGATGGTGGCCTAAGAGGTAATAGTGCAGCGCGATACTGTCCGCCACCCGTCCGTAGTCGGTTCGCGAACTACCCACCCGACAGTCCCGGATCTCACTGTTGCGCCGCTCCCGGCGGTACACCCACATCGGTAGTTGCTGGTAGAAATGAAAATGAGCGCGTACAATGGCCAGAATATGGCCGAACTTACCCTGAAAGAGGAACAACAGGGCCGCGGCACCGTCCAGCAGCAATCGAACCGGTAGCCACCAGATCAGGCGGGTATTGTGCTCGTTCTTGAAGCCCGTAATGAGGGTATTGCGAAAGTTAAGGTAGGCCTTGCGGGGCGAGTCGTAAGCGAGCGTTCCTCCACCTACGTGGTAGACGGCAGCCGCCGGCTCTACCAGGACGCGGTAGCCGGCCCGCTTCATCCGCCAGCAGAGGTCGATCTCCTCGGCGTGGGCGAAGTATTCCGGTTCGAAGCCGTTGAGATCATGAAAAACGCTGCTGCGAACGAAAAAGGCCGCCCCGGTCGCCCAGAAGATCTCCCGGCAATCGTCGTACTGCCCCTCGTCCCGCTCCGTATGCCCAAAAATGCGCCCCCGGCAAAAGGGGTAACCCAAAAAGTCGAGGTACCCCCCCGAAGCGCCGGCGTACTCAAAGCGGTCCGGGTCGTGTTCGGATAAAATTTTCGGCTGCACCGCCCCCACCGATGAGTCTTGGAAGAGGGGGAGGATGGTGGTCAGCCAGTCCGGCGTAACGCGGACATCACTGTTTAGCAGTACGTAGATCTCGGCATCCACCAGTTGCAGTGCCTCATTGTATCCCGCCGCGAAACCGTGGTTTTCCAACAGTTGTATACAGCGTATTGATGGGTGGGTTTGCCGCATCCATTCCACCGAGTCGTCGGTGCTGGCATTATCCGCCACAATGACCTCGCAATTTTCCGGAGAGCTGTCAATTACCGCGGGGAGGTAGCGCCCCAGGAAATCCCGGCCGTTGTAGTTGAGGATAACGACCGCGGTATCCGGACAATCCGGCGTACAGCGTTTCCGGCGATTGCGCTCCTCTTGCAGTGACTCACGGCATTGTCGCTCATCTTCCTCCAGTTGCCTGCTCAGTGCCGACATGCCATCCAGAGCCCGGTCCTCACGTATGTAACGGAAGAAATAGACGGTGATCGATTCTCCGTACAGGTCGCCGGCGAAGTCAAATAAGTTCAACTCCACTGTAGTCCCCCGTCCATCGGCCAGGCTAGGCCGATCGCCAATGTAGAGCATACCGTCCCGCTGCTGCCCCGCTACCCGGGCCATAACCGCATATATGCCGTCGGCGGGTAGCTGTTTCAGGGGATGGTCGACCTCCAGATTGGCCGTTGGAAAGCCGATTTCCCGCCCCAGCTGCCGGCCCCGAACTACGGTCCCGGTCAGGCTGTAGGGCCGCCCCAGTAACTCATTCGCCTCCTGCACCCGGCCCTCCCGCAATGCGGTCCGGACTTTAGTGGAGCTGACGGTGATCTGGTTCACCTCCTGGGCCGCAATCTCGATGACCTCGTAGCCATGTTGCTGACCGTGGTAGCGAAGAAAGGAAATGTCGCCCTCCCGTTGGTTGCCGAAGCGATGGTCATAGCCGATCACGATTCGGTCCGGCTGGAAATGGCGGACCAGGAAATGCTTGATGTAGTCACCGGCCGACTGCCGGCTGAACTCCAGATCGAAAGGCACCACCACGAGATGGTCGATGCCCTGCTCGGCACAGTAAGCTACCTTCTCCTCGGTAGTCGTCAACAGCCGCAGACTGTCATCATTGGGCTGGAGCACGCTACGGGGGTGAGGGTCGAAGGTAATCACCACACTCTCTCCCCGTCGGCGTTCCGCCATTCTCCGAATGCGCCTCAGTAGTTGTTGGTGCCCACGGTGGACCCCGTCGAAGCTACCGATCGTAATGACGGCCCGTCGGAACGCCGGAAGCGTGCTAAGGGAATAGTGGGTTTGCATCAGGCGCGCAAAGGTAGGCTAGCCGCCCGAGACCAGCCTTACACCTGTGGATTCCAGCCCGGGGCGTACTCTCGCGACCATAGCGCCGCGGCTTCTTCGTTGTTCTGTATCGCACCACTTTCCGGATCGCACTTCAGTACTGACTCCGTCCGTTGGGCCATATTGCCCAGGTGGCAGATCGTCACGCTGGGGTTGGCGTCGTCGATGGGGCTATTGAGCGGCTCGTCACTATTCACCGCGCTGATGAAGTTGGCGATATGCAACTCGTCTAGGCTACCTCCCCCGGCCGTACCCATGGATACGGAGTCTCCCCGTTCCTCTACTTTCTCCACTTCCTTACCCCGTAGGTCATAGTGGACGTATCCTCCACGGTCCATCAGTACGCTGCCTTCGGTACCGTAGATCATGGAACCGCGGCCGCGGTTCCACAGCGGCATGCCGTTGCAGCTTCGGCCGTCCCAGTGGATGTGCTTGCCACCGGGAAAGGTGAAGCTAGCCAGTTGGGTGTCCGTGGTTTCCCAGGCATCGTCGAAGGCAAAACGACCGCCCGATGAGGATACCTGTTCGGGGTAGTGGACATCGAGTGCCCAGCGGCACATATCCACCTCGTGGGTACCGTTGTTGAGTAGCTCGCCGGTACCGTACTTCCAGAACCAGTGCCATTGGTAATGCACCAGTAGCGCGTCAAATTCCTGCCGTGGCGCCGGTCCTTGCCAGAGTTCCCAATCCAGCCACTCCGGCACGGGAGCGGGTTCGTGCTCCCCGATCGGCCCCCGGGTGTTGGCGTACCAGGCCTTTGCGGCGTAAGCATCCCCGATCAGGCCGTCGTGGATTTCGGAGACCACCTTATTCAGGCTGCGGCTGCTACGCGTCTGATTGCCCATCTGCACCTTCAGTCCGGTCTTCTCCTGCTTGGCCACCAGCATCTCCCCTTCGGCGGGATTGTGGCTACACGGTTTTTCTACATAGACGTGTTTGCCGGCCTCCAGGGCCATCATGGCCATCGGCGCATGCCAATGGTCGGGAGTGGCGATGACCACGGCGTCCACGTCGCGGCTGTCGAGGAAACGGCGGAAATCTTGCTCGCCTTTCGCTTTCTTCCCCGTTTTTTCCATGACGGTTTGTTGTCCTTTGGCGATCGCACGGGTGTCTACGTCCCCAATGCCGATTACCCGGCAGTTCTTCGCCGTGGCGAAGGTGCCCGTCAGGGAATTACCCCGGCTGTGGGTGCCGAAGACGGCCACGTTGACCCGATCGTTCGCGCCACTCGGGTTACCGAAGGCAGGCAAACCGAGGGCGAGGGCGGCGGAGGCCATGCCGGTACGGCGGACAAATTTTCTTCTATTCAGCATGATAAACAGTTATAGCTCACGAATTTTGATGCTGCGGAACGCAACGGCGTCGCCGTGATCTTGCAGCAGAATGGGGCCGGATTCCCAGCGCCCGAAGTTTTCCCAGTCTTTGTACTTCGAGTAGTTGACCAGCGCCTCAAACATCTGGCTGAAGCGGTCGTACTCCACGACCTTAAAGCCGTTTAGCCAGTGCTCGACCTTACCGCCCCGCACCCGGATTCGGCCCCGGTTCCAGTCATCGATTTTGTAGTCCTTGCGTCGCTGAACGTCGATGGGGTCCGCCGTGATCAAATCGTACAATGAGCCGACCGTGCGGTTGCCCGCCACGCCCATTTTAGCGTCGGGATGATTCTTATCGTCCAGTATCTGAAACTCCAGGCCGATCGCACTACCGGGGCCCTTGTTCAGGTCCGGGTCGACGAAGTACTTCACCCCGCTGTTTGCCCCCTCCGTGGGTTTGAACTCGAAAATGAGGTCGAAGTCGCTGAAGTGTTCCCTGGTCACGATGTCGCCGCCATTGGTGCTCTCCCCCCCGTTTCCGGGCAGCACCCGCAGTTCACCGTCGGCGACTTCCCACCCCCGCTCGGGGAAGTCGTCTCCCCGTACCGCGCGCCAGGCATCGGTGGATTGCCCATCAAAGAGCAGACGCCAGCCCTTTCGCCTTTCTTCGTCGGTCAGCTCGTTCACGAGCAAATTTTCCTGGGGAGCGGCCTTTCCCGGAAGCATATCGGCTTCGGTTGGGTTCTCCTTGATCCGGATGTTGCGCCAGCGGACGGTTTTGCCGGCCAGTTCTTCGGAAATACTATGCACCTGGAGGCAAATCATGCCCTCGCTGTCGGTCGCATCCACGAGGTTGGCCACCGGTTGCCCGTTGATGAAAGTCCGGATCTCCGGGCCGATCGCCTCGACGCGGGCCGTATTCCACTGCCCCTGCCGGTAGGCGGTTCGCGCCTCCTCGTTATAGTGAACGGGATAGATCCACCCCCGCCGGGCCTCGTCGTAAATGCCACCGGTATATCCCCGTGCGCTGGGGTCGATTTCCATCTGATAGCCGTAAATGCGCCGGATATCGCCCTGCTGCCGCCACTGCGCCCGCTGCATCACGCCGCTGTTCAGGGGAGCGTCGTCGTAGAATTCCAGTTCCAGGATGTAGTCGTCATACAGCTTTTTCGTGCACAGAAAGGTATTTGGCGTATTGACCACCGCCGTTCCGGTGATCGTGCCGTCATCCAGGCTGTAGGGGGCATCCCCACCGTAAGTTTCCCAGTTACTAAGGTCAGCGGATGGTGTAAGGGTGACAAAGCCATCACCCGCCGACTGGGCGATTAGATTAGCCGCACAAAGAAGCAGGGGAAGGAGCCGGAAGGCGGTTTGCATGGATCGGTTGAGGTTTGGCGCTCAATATAGCAAATGAAATATGCTTCCGCAATATGGTACATTTGGGGACAAACCACACCCGTTGCCGAAAATTCCCGCCCTCCTGCCGTTCTTCCTGCTGCTCGCCCTCAGTCCCTACCTATCCGCTCAGTCCGCTTCGTCCGGCTCCTTTGACCTGAAGAGCGAAGAGGATGGCGTACGGGTGTATACCCGCGCGGAGGCCAATGACGAACTTTCCGTGCGTGTCGTAACCCGGGCGCGGACGCAGGTGCAAGCGGTACGGGCAACTTTGGATGATGCCCCGGCCTACGCCGAATGGGTGCACCGCTGCGATGGGGCTTACGTCGTCGACGGCGGCACCCCCACCGATTACATCTTCGTATCCGGCATCGATATGCCCTTCCCCTTTGGCGATAAGGAAGTGGTGGCCCGCATTCACCAGTACCTGGCCAGCGATGGCACCTTCGTGCGCACGATAACCGGCGACCCCGCTGCCGTACCCGATGAGCGGGGGCGCGACCGGCCCACCGTTTATGTCGGCGAATGGCGCGTCAGTCCGCTACCTGACGGGCTGGTTGAACTCAGTTGCACGGTCCGTACCGATGCGGGTTCCGGACTCCCTTCCTGGCTACGCCGCGAAATCCTGACGGGCGGCCCGGCACGTACCGTGGCTAACCTGCGGCGGCGACTGGAACGGGGCTAGGAGAGGGCGATGGCCGAGGTCGACAAAGTGGGGCTATCGTCCCATTCCATCAGCGCGTTCATCAGGCGGAGCTGCGAAAAGTGCCCCAGGTCACGCAGACGAATAATTGCGGGACGGATGGTTCCGGACTCTAGTAAATACTCCCGCCGCACGCCCCGCAGCAGCGGCCAGGCTGGCGTGTACCACCTGTTCCCATCGTAGAGGGCCACGTTGGCGTAGCTGGTATCGGTCAGGTAGCCCTGTTGGACCATCAGGATGTCATCCCGGTCTCCACGCCGGTGGAATAGCGAGCGAATCTCGGTCCGGTCGGCGTATTTCCTCCCGTACTGCAGTCCGTCGGCTTCCACCACCCGCAGACTGGAAACGGGCTTGATGGCATAGGGGATAGCCTCCCACTTTTCCAGCTGGGCCCCATAGGTGAGCCGCAGTTTATACTCCCCTTGCGCGGGCAGGTCGAGGGTGGGCAGAATTTGGGCTAGCTTGAACGCCGGGCACTTCGCGTAGTATACTTTTCGCGATCGATCGATGCGACGTTGGTGGTAGGACAGCAACTCGATGGCCCCGTCCAGCAGACGCAGGCTCTCTAATAATAGTGGTGAGGACACTAACGGGTGTTTAAACGCTTATTTGGCGGGGCATCAATATAGGCCGGTCTATCGGAATCCGGATCTTGGCAACCAGCTCCCGGTACTCCTCCTCGCGGTCGCTCATCGCGGTAACGCCCCCACCCGACCGAAAGAGAAACTGCGTTCCGGTCTCCTCGATATAGCGGATGAGCACGCAACTGTCCAGGCGTTGACCGTCGAAGTAACCCGCCACCCCGCAGTAATAGCCCCGCGCATCCGGCTCGGCCCGTCGGATGAGGTCTACCGTGGCTTGTTTCGGCGCTCCACTGACCGATCCAGCCGGCAACAATTCAGCCAGGATATCGCCAAGGTGACCAGCCCACTTTTCCCCTAGATGGCCACCAATTCGCGAACTTGTCTGCACCAGCGCCCCGCCGCCCCGGTCTATCGCGTGGAGGTAGCGGTAATCCGTTACGCGGACCCGCGCCGCCACTTTGCTGAGGTCGTTGCGCAAAAGATCGACGATGGTAGCGTGTTCGGCGCGTTCTTTTATGCTGTCGAGCAATTGCGCTCGCCCCGCCTCGGTATCGGGGGCCGTGCCCTTCATCGGTCGGGTTTCGATGTAGCCTTCGGGACTGATGGTGACGAAAGTTTCCGGACTGAAGCAAACGAATTCGCCCGGAAAGTAAATCCGGTATTTCGCGCGGCTGCGGTAGTATACCTCTTCCAGACCCACCGTTAGCCCGACCGGAGTAGGGAGGGTCAAATTGACGAGGTAGCTATTGCCGCGGGCCAGACCGAGCTGCACGGTCTCGAAAGCGCGGTAATACCGTTCGGGTTCCGGCGGGGCAACCGTCAGCACGGTAGGGGACGGGCGGACTACACCGGTACGGATTCCCGTATCCGCCCTGCCGGGAAAGTCGAAGCGTATGCCCCGCGTATTGAGTTCATTCGGGTCGACGAGTACCGGCTTGTGCCCTTCAAAGTCGATAAGGAACAGGCAGGGTTTGCGGAGGCGACCGTATTCGTTCAGCCGTTGCCGGAAAGTGGCGAAGGAGGGCGGGAGTAGTGACGTATGCACGACCTCTAAACCGACAAGTCGGCGAAACGATTGATCAACCGTACGCGATCTTATTCCCGCAGGACGCGCACGGCGTAATTCCGCTCGTTGAAGCGAATGCGAAGCACGTAGATGCCGGCCGGCTGATCGCTGAGGTCGACGGTCTTTTGCCGGTGCCTGAGTTGCCGTCCCCGGATATCGTAGACTGCCGTCAGTCTGGCGGGGCCGCGCAGGTGGACTAGCCGGGTCGTCGGGTTCGGAAAGACCGAAATGCCCCGGGCGCGCAGCTCATCCAGCGAGTTAACGACGTCTACGGTCACCGATTTAGTGACGGTGTCCGAGCAAAATTCACCCCGGGTAATCAATCTGACGGTGTATTCACCGGCGTCCGCATAGGCATGGGTGGGACTGAATTCTTCGCTGACATTGCCGTCACCGAAGTCCCACTCACTGTCAGTTCCTTCTTCGCTCTGGTTCTGAAATTCGACGGTGCCCGCCGTCTCCTCAAAAGTAAAATCGGCATCCGGGGTCTCGAAAACGGTGACTTCGAGCGAAGTGATGGTGTCCGTCCCGTTGGCCCCGACCAGGGTGAGGGTGGCGGTGTAGGCCCCCGGCTCGGCGTAGGTAACCGTGGGTCGTTCCTCCGTACTACTGGCCGGAATGCCTCCCGGAAACTCCCAGCGGCGCCCCGCGTAATCGCCCTGGCTGAGGTCGATGGGGGCAATATCGAGGGGAGCGCAGCCGGAGGGATCTTTGGCGAAGATTACGGCCTGGGCCCGATCCCCTGCATTGACCGGTACGATCAGCAGCGGCGAACTGCCACAGCGGTCACTCAGAAGCACGGCGGAAATCTGGTAGGAGCCTGCTGCGGCGTAGCGATACCCGACGGTCGTATCCGCGGTCACGATGGTGGTTCCGTCACCAAGATCGTAGGCGATTTCCTGGTAGTCCCGGGCTCCGACGACGCGCAGGTGAACGCTGTCGCCTACTTCTTCTACCAATAAAGTGTCCGCCCGCGGCAGTCCGTCCACGGAGAACGACAGCGTCTGACCGGGAAAGGTATCGGTTCCACTAACCAGGCTCTGCTGAATGTCAAAACTCCCGTTCGTATCGTCATCGAAGGCAATGTCAAGTCCTGCTGCGGTCACCATCACATTCAGCCCAGCGGCATTCGGGGAAATAGTCCATAGCGCGGTATCCGCTCCGCTACTCCTGTCGGTCACCCGCAGGGTATCGTTGGCACAGAGCAGGCTTTCGCTCAGGCTGAACGAGCTGATGGGAAGGTCGGAGTCGACCTCGCCGACCAGACCGTCCGCACCGGCCTGGGGCGGTGCCTCGTCTTCCGCGCAGATCGTGCTACCCAGCCGCCGCCCGAAGGCGCCGCCCGATAGATTGAGGTCCGGCGCGAAGGCGGATTGGTCGCCACCGACGAGCAAGCGGCCACCGCTGCCGCCGCCACCGGGACCGAAGCAGCGGTCCTCAAAATTGGTCGTGCTTCCGCCGTCGCCTCCGGTCAGTTGCACGGCGGGAGAACCGTCGATGGTACCGCCGAGGAGCAATACGCTGCCGCCACCGCCCCCTCCCGGTGCTCCGTCACCATCAATGGTCGGCGCGTCGTTTCCGTCGGCGATAAGTCGGGCCGTATTCGTGAAATTGATCTGGGGTGCGTGCAGGACGATCAGGCCACCACCATTTCCCCCGGCTGACTGGTCTGTGTTGTTAGCGTGGCCGGCCCCGCCGCCGCCACCGAGGTAGATGCGGTCAGACAGGTTGGGCAACCCTACGCCGCCCCTGCCGGGAAACAGGCCGCTGCAGCGAAGCGGATCGTCAATGATATTTTGCCCGCCTGCTCCCCCCACGGTCACATTCGCCCCGCCACCGCCGCCGGTATTGTGGTCATTGCCACCACCGCCGCCGTTTGCCAGGGGTGCCCGGCCCAATTCCTGACCGCTGGGGGCACTCGCGATGCCCTCGCCGCGCCGGCTTCCCCGGAAATCTCCGGCCGCATACGTATTGGCGGCTGCCGTAGTTACGAAATTACAGTCCGGGGGTGCTTGTACACCCGTTCCACCCCGAAATCCGGTACCGGTCGCATTTAATGTCCCGGCTACCGTGAGTTGCTGAGTCGCGGCACGAAAGAGGATTCCGCCCGTCTGCCCATCGAAGGGGGACGCCGCGGCGTCCATCACCGTACGTACTTCAGGGCCGTTGTCGAGGATCAATTGGGATACCGATGGATCGAAAGTGGCCGCGATGGTAAAGGAGTAAAAGATCGTATCGGCTACTACACGGTCGACGGTCACTACGGCGTAGGTACCGGCCCCTCCGATCGCCTCTACCCGTCCGGTGTTGGTTCCATCGGTGACGACCGCGGCACCCTGCTGTTGGTAGAGCAACAAAAAGTCGCCGGCGGCCGCCGCGGAGGCGGCATCGCTACGGGCGAAGGTGGCCGCGATCTCGGTAGGAAGGAGATACTGGTTTTGGGCCTGTAAGGAAGAAAGTAAGCTGGCCAGACCGGCCAGGCAGAGGAGTAAGGCTTTTTTCACGAGAGATAAGTTAAGCGGAAAAGTCACGCGTATAACGTGGTCGTCAGGTGAATTAGCGCCCCCTACCAGCTGATATGTCTGCGTCCTTCCCGCATGTAAGATTTTACATTCAGCCAGAAGGCCGCGAAAAAATAGAAAATCAGGTGGGAACCGAAGGCCAGACAGGAGAGGTAGATGAAGTAGGTCCTTACCCGACTGCGGCGGATGCCCATCCGACCGGCCAACCAGGCGCAGACGTCAAAGGCCGATTGTTCGATCCTTTGCCGGAGGTGTTCCAGCTGAGCGGTGCGGTGTAGCGTCAGGGCCATATCGTTAAGCGTAAGGGGAATGACGGTCGAAGGTTCGCTTACAAGTTAAGTCGCAGCCGGGCAAGCAGCCAATCCCCATCCACTTTCCGAACCGCCTGCCCACCTAGATCGGCCCGGCTTACCTCCCCGATCGCGTGCCGGATCAGGCGGAGTACGGGATGGCCCACCGCGGCGCACATCCGGCGTACCTGTCGGTTTTTCCCCTCCGTGAGCGTGAGCGCCAGCCAACTATCCGGAACGGTTTTGCGCGCGCGGACCGGCGGATCGCGATCCGGTAGGTTAACCTCGATCGGAAGGACGGTCAGGGGGTGGCACCGGTGATCCTGTTTTTTTACGCGAATGGTCGGCCCGGCGGCCAAACGACGACGTGTTGCGGCATCGGGTATCCCCTCCACCTGCACCCAATAGGTGCGGGGATGGCCGAATCGGGGATGAAGGAGCGCCTGATTGAGGCGACCGTCGTCAGTCAGGATGAGGAGGCCCTCGCTGTCGCGGTCCAGGCGACCGACCGGGTACACCTCTTTTGGAAAGGGGTGTAGCTCCCCCAGCACCCGGTGGTCAGGATGCTCGCGGGTGAACTGACTCAGCATGCCGAAGGGCTTATCGACCAGGAAGTAGCGCATCTACCACTTATTCCTTAGTCCGCAGTTGCGCCAATTCCCGGGAGATCGTAGCGTGACTGCCCTCCAGGATAGCCAGGTTTTTCTGCTCCCGTTCAAGCATCTCATCAAAGCGGCCGAAGTTGCCTTCGATACGCTTCCGCAGCGTACGTATGTAGGACTTCAACTTTTCGTCGATCTCCGCGGCGAGCTTAGTCCGGCCGCGAACGACCTCCTGCTCGAAGTTCTCAACGATGCGCCGACGCTTACCCCGCGTACTGAAGCCGGCGAAAATGACGCCGACCGTGGTGAGTACGCCGCCGGTCACATCCACTACCGGTAGGGTGCTCAGGGCCATCAGGACGACGCCTAATGCCGCCATTCCGCTACCCGCCGCCAGGTTCGGGGCCAGGTTTTCCCGGTCGGCGAAGAGCTTTTCATCAGTGAAGCTATCGTTCTGGCTGACGAAGCGGTTGAACTGATCCTGCAGATCGCGCAGAATGTGCTCGCGACGCTCGGCGATGCTACTGAACAATTCGTGGTCGTTGCTCAAAATGGTCTGGCTGCTCCGGATTTTCAGATCGATCGTTTTGATCATCTGCTGGATGCTCTCGGCCAGGTCCACTACGTTTTCGTTCAGGCGAGCGCGTAGTTTGTCGTTCAGCTCGGTTTCCAGGTCGGCCGCCAGTTGTTCCAGCCACTCCTTCGCTCCGGGGGTGCTGCCGAAGGTGGATGCCAGGCTGCGTTTGACCAGGCCGAAGAAGCCCAGCCCCTGCCGCAGTTCGTCCAGTTTGCGGCGGGTGATGCCGTCGTAGGTCAGCAGCAGGTTGTCCACCATCAGGTCCACCTGCTTTTCACTCTGGGTGGATTGCTCGTTCAGTGTTTGCCGGATGTCCTCGCGGAACGACTGGTCGGCGGCGAATTGGAGCCGACGTACTTCCAGCCCCTCGGCGATGCGATCGGTGACGGTCTGAGCGGTCACGACGCTGTTCTCCAGTTTGAGGCGGGGGGCCTGGCCGCCGGTGATGTGGCTGCTGATGTAGTCCCGGAGCTCAGCGAAGCCGCTGTGGCCCGTTCCCTCCTGCTCGCGTTTGGCGCTGACGGCAAAAACCCGTGGCTCGCCAACCCCTTCCTGGCGGGCCTTTTCGGCCACGCCCTCAAGATTGACGCGCAACTCCTCTTCCGAAGCCAGGTCTTTTTGCTGGAGGACGAAGATGGTTTTCTTGCGCCAGTCGCCGTGGATGTAGGTGAAAAAGTCCCAGGCCGACTGCCGGTAGGGGTTCTTGGCTTCGAAGACGAAGACGATCAGGTCACTGGCCGGCACGAATTGCTCGGTGATCTCCTGGTGGTGGGCCACGATGGTGTTCGTGCCGGGGGTATCCACAATGGCGATCTCGCGGAGAATCTCGACGGGGAGGAATACTTTTTTGAGGTAGGGGTTGACGGTCACTTCCCGCCGCTCCTCGCCGTAAATGATCTGCTGGATGGTGTCCGTCATCGGTTGGGGGGCCGCCTTGGCAATCTCCTCGCCGGTAGCGAGCAGGGCGTTCACGAAGCTGGACTTGCCGGCCTTCACCTCGCCTACAATGACGAAGAGGAAGGGCTCGAAGATGCGGTTGCGCAGGTCGCTGACCGTAGTGGCCATCTGTTCGTTGCCAATCCGGATCGTGAGATCGTGGAGGTCTTTGACGATTTCCTCCAGTCGGGCCCGGTCGGCCTGGAGTTCGGCGTCGATGAGGTGGGTGGACAAGTGAAATAGTTTTGGACGGGACTAACGCCAGCCGTTGCCGTACCGTCTGAAGGTGTAGATGTACTAAACTCGGTATATGCGTTGGATGTGCATGGTAGCAGGGCTTTTCCTTTTTTGCGCGGACGCAGGTGCGCAGTTGATGGTGGCCTACAGCCCGGCAAAGGTAGTCGATCCCCTGCACCGTGGCTTGCTCTTTGCCGGGGGCGGTCGCCTTTCCGATCGCTGGTCCGTGGAATTGGGCTATCTCCACCTCTTCCGTCATGACGGGCCTTGGTATAGTCGCCGTTCGGTAGAGGGAGGAGGGCGGCTTCACCTGACTACGTCCTATTACTACAATGTCGACCCCAGGGGGGTTATCCTGCCCTACTGGGCACTGCGCATCGATCACCTCCGGGCGGAATACAACTATACCTATCAGGAGAATCCTTTAAGAAATGCATTCCATTTCGGCACATCGGGCCTTTTCCCCTCCGCGGCCATACGCAGCCGGGCAACCACGGTAAATGCGATGATGGGGGTTCAACTCTGGTTGCTTCCCCATTTCGGCCTTGACTTGCAGTTCGGTGGCGGGCTGCGGTACGTGGATAGTCGCTGGCGCCAACCGGCTACCATACCGGAACACGTGCAACCGGCGAGAATAGGGACCTACTGGACGGTGAATGTACCCCTTGATCTGAGGTTATTGTTTCGCCTGTAGGTCGCTACCACCTTTTCCCGGCGGCCGACGGCTAGAGAGCCGGCCCCAGGCAAAATAGGCCATCCAGTAGCGACAGCCCATCCACAAAGCCAAAGCGATCCTCAAATACCTGGGGGTATGGCCGGCCGCTTCCCACCCCCCCTCCACCTGCGCCCGCGCCCGAAAACGTTTCCGTCGTGGACAGCGTGAGGTCGAGCTGCAATACCTGGAGACAGACGGTGAGCAACCGGTGGTTATAGTCCCATAAGTAGGTCTCCCGCTGGTGCAGGGCCGTAAATACCTCCTCCGCGTAATGAGCGAAGTAAGGGGCCCGCCCGTAGGCCGAGCGAATGGACTGCTCGTGCACCCGCTGCCAGTCCGTATGGTAGCTGATCCGGACGTCGCGGATCGGCATCCGCCGGTGCTTGCCCCCCTCCAGGGGAACGGACAGATAGCGCGGCCCGTTGGCGGTCAGAATACGGCAGCGATTGCGCCAGCCCCCCTTCTGGTAATGCTCATGAGCTTCCCACTGCCACGCGTTGGATTCTACCGCGGAGAGCAGCCAGGCAAGGGGCGGAAAGTAAGCCGTGGAGGTAATCAGCACGGCGGCAAACATATGCGAAATACCCCCGGTTAGGGAGGCATGAGCACTGAAAAATCCCTGACCGACCGTTACCGCATGCAGAACCCCCTGAACCAGTACCCCCGCCCGCCCTTCCCGCGCCAGCCGCAGGAGCGCCCCGGCACGGTGGAGGATATGGAACCCCGCCCCGACCACGGCGAAACCAGCTACGTCGGCTTCGGCCGGCTGAAGGGCCGCAAAGCTCTAGTGACCGGTGGAGACAGTGGAATCGGCCGCGCCGCCGCCATCGCCTTCGCCCGTGAGGGGGCCGACGTCGCCATCAACTACCTGCCCTCGGAGGAAGCCAACGCCCAACAGGTCATCAAACTGATCGAAGCCGAAGGCCGCAAGGGAGTAGCCCTGCCCGGTGACCTGGTGCACGAAAGCTTCTGCAAGGAACTCGTACAGCAGACGGTCGCCAAACTCGGCGGACTGGACATCCTGGTCCTGAACGCCGGTCGCCAGACCGCCCAGCAATCCATCGAGGACCTGACCACTCAGCAGTTCGACAACACCTTCAAGGTAAATGTGTACGCCCCCTTCTGGATTTCTAAGGAAGCCGTTCCCCACCTGGAACCGGGGGCCAGCATCATCCTGACGGCCTCGGTACAGTCTTTCGACCCCTCGGCTTCCCTGCTGGACTACGCCCAGACCAAGGCCTGTAACGTCGCCTTCACTAAGGCCCTTTCCGCCCAGCTCGCCGACCGGGGCATCCGGGTGAACGCCGTGGCCCCCGGTCCCTTCTGGACGCCGCTGCAGTCGTCGGGTGGACAGCCCCAGGACAAGATCGAGAAGTTCGGCAGCACAACGAGTCTGGGCCGCCCCGGCCAGCCCGTAGAGTGCGCCCCCTTGTATGTCCTGCTCGCCAGTCAGGAGGGTAGCTACCTTACCGGCGAGGTGATGGGCATTACCGGAGGCGAGATGCCCTACTAAGCCGGCGGGCGCGGCTCGGGGTAGTATCTTGTGGCATGCCCCTGTTGATCCTATTTGCCCTGCTGCTTTCCGTACCCGTACACGCCCAGAAAGGCCCCAAAGCGTACGAACTGTATTCCGACAAAGGCCGTACGGTAAGCTTCCGCAAGATGATGCGGGAATTGCGGGATGCGGACGTTATTCTCTTCGGCGAATACCACAACAACCCCATCGCTCACTGGATGCAGCGGGAGGTGGCTACCGATTTGGGTACTTATGACCTGGGGCTGGAGATGTTCGAAACCGACGAGCAGGCCGCCCTCGACCGCTACCTCGCGCTTACCTACAGCCTACCCCAACTGGATAGCGCAGCCGGGGGACTCTGGCCGAACTTCAATACCGATTACCTGCCGCTGATCGAGCAAGCGCGCCGGGACGAAGCGCGGGTCATCGCCACCAATACCCCCCGCCGCTACGCCCGCTTGGTTTTTCAGCGCGGACTGGTGGCTTTGCAGTCACTGCCCTCTGAGGTACAAGCCTATCTCCCTCCCCTGCCGGTGCCCTACGACGCCGACTTGCCCGGCTACCGCGCCATGCTCGGGGAAGGCCACGGCGGAATGGCCCACGGCGGGGAGAACTTCCCGAAGGCCCAGGCCATAAAGGATGCGACCATGGCCTGGTTCATCGTCAGCTCGGCCCGACCGGACCGCCCCTTCCTGCACCTGAACGGCAGCTACCACAGCGACAATTACGAGGGGATCGGCTGGTACATCCGGCAGTATAAACCGCAACTGAAGGTAGTGACCATTTCGACCGTCGAGCAGGAAACGTTAGATAATTTGGCCGAGGAATCAGAAGGAGTGGCCGACTACATCCTGGTCGTACCCGCTACGATGACTAAGACCTACTAGTGGATCAGCGCATCCACCACCAGTAAAATGGCAACCGCCCCCGAGGCAACCGAGGCGAAGAGCACCGCCGCCGCCGCCACGTCCTTCGCCTTTCCGGCCAGCACGTGGTAGTCAGGGCTGACCAGATCGACGACGTACTCAACGGCCGTATTGAGCGCCTCCGCCGCTAACACCATTCCACTACAGATCAGTACCGCCACCCACTTCCAGAGCGGAAAGCCCAGTCCCCAGCAAATCGCCATCATACCGACGAAGGCCAGCATATGGATCTTGGAGGGCGCCTGGTTCGCCAACAGATCGTAGGCCCCCTTGAAGGCATAACCGAATGCCGATAGCCGGTTACGGGAGTAGGTGTACAGACGTTTCATACGTCTCTTCAAGGCCGGGGGCGGGCACCATGTTCGCGTCAGAGCCAGCCGATGCGGCCGCGTAGTGCGATAAAGGCCGCCAGGGCCAGTAGGGGCGCGAGCCAGCAGCTCATGAGGATGCGATAGTACTGCTTGCTTACCCGACTGGGTTCGATCAGCTCCACCACGTGACTGAGCAGCCACACCGCCAGACTGATACCCCCCAGGATGAGGGCGGTCAGCGTACCGGCGTATTCCGACACGAGCAGCAGCAGGCTGTAAGCAATCAATTGGGCGACCAGCGCGAGCGCGAAATTCACCGTCCCCGCTCCTCGGTGATCATACTCCGCGTGTTGATGCGCGAAAGCAGGTGCTTACCCACGGCCTCCCCCTGGGTGACGCCGTATTCGATGGCCGGCCGGTAGTGGATGCCGCCGTACAGCCGGCTCAGGGCGGCCTCCTCGCTGGCGACCAAAAAGCTAGGGTAGCTGCGGGTCGGGAGGTCATACTCCTCTTCGCTGTCGTCGTCGAAGGCAAAATTGTCGCCGTACAGATCGGTGAGCACGATGGCGCAGGCGCGACTGACCACGCTGTGCCCACTGGTGTGCTCGGGAAAGGGCGGCGTCTGCAGCAGCGGCCGCCACTCCTGGTCGATGTAGCGGTTGATGAAGGTTTCCGGCCGCACCAGACTGCTGCGGTACTTTTCGTCCCAGCAACTGATGAAGGCGTCGAACATGGCCATACTGGTCAGGGCGTAGGTCTCGACCGTACGGGCGAAATCGGCATCGGCCTGCCTGGCGGCGATGGCGGCAATATTTACCCAGTGGCCCCCGGGGGTGATCTTCTTAGTGGCGAACATCAGGTGGCCGACCGTGTGGCTCACGTAGGGGTTGCAGTCCCAGAACTGGGCGATGGCCTGGCGCTCGGCGTTCTCCTCTTCGCTGACGTCATTGAAGACATTGTATACTTCCATCACCTCCCGCATCCACTGGCTCTCGGGGTCCAGACTGTACTCGGTAGGGGGCAGGGGGCGGTACTGGGAGGCGCTATCCAGGGCGAAGGGGCGGATCTTCATCCAACTCGGCTCGATCCCGTCCATGTAGTCAGGTGGCGTGGGCTGCCACTTCGACTCGTCGTCGGTGATGCTATACTTGGGAAAGGTCCGGGTCTGCTTATACATATCGCCCTGGTACCAGTCGATGACGTGGTCGGCAACGGACTCCCCGTAGGCGACCGAGGCATCGAAAACGGCGGCGGGCATCCCGACGGCACGAATCTCATCGAACAACTCCTGCTGAAATTCATCCATCTTCGCCTCACTGAAGATCAGGCTCTTACCTACCTTGAGTTGGGCGGCTACGGAGGCGAGGGGGTAGGCAATTTCGGTATTTGGGGGCGCGGGCGCAGGTGTAAGGTGGGGGATTTGACCAGACAGGCTTTCCAAACGGGGATCACCGGCCGCCAGGGCCTCATAACCGGCAATACTGCTGTAGGCATAAATGCGGCTGGCTACCGGTGGGGAAAAAATATCGTGGACGATCACGTCCGTCAGCTGCTTGACCGAGCGGTGGAAATACTCCGGTTGGGCTACCTCCTCTTGGAAGTTCGGGTTGACATCCTCTCCGCAACCTAGAAGGAGGGGAAGCAGGATCAGCAGGGAAATCGATCGACGTAAGCTATTCATACGGTGCTGTTTACTAATGGCGGCAGCACATCTTCTGCGGGGCTACAAAGGTACCAAAAAGACACCTAAAACGGGCCGGCCCCCTACTCGCTTACCGGATTATTGCAGTAGGTAGGTTGGGATTGGTTGACGAAGTCCGCCAGCAAAGCCTCGTATTCCTTCGGCCGCCAGACGACGTTGTGGGCGTGCCAGGCCCCCCAGTCCAGCGCATGGTAGGTCAGCAGGTCGGGACGGACCCGGGCGGCAATGCGATCCGACTGAATCGGGGCGGTCAGCGTATCCTGTCGCGAATGAAAGAGCAGGAGCGGTACGTTCAGCTCGGCGGCGGCCCATTCCGGACTGGCGGTAGTTACGTCTACTTCACTCCGCCAACCGACCCAGCGAAAGGTGCCCGGGGTGAGGTAAGCAAGTGCCGCCCCGTAGTCCTTCACGCCCCGCTCGGTGATGGCGGTTTCCCAATCGGCGTAAGGGCTCTCGGCGATCACGAATGCAGGCTTGGGTCCCGCGGCCGCGGCGGCCTGAACGGCGGTGGCCGCCCCCCAGCTTTCGCCGAGCCAGCCGATCTGACTGTCGCTGAGCCCGGAGCGGCTTGCCAGTTGCCGATGAGCGGCTTGCAGATCGAGTGCCTCATTTACCCCACCGGTGGCATAGGCTTCATCACTTTCCCCGAAGCCCCGGTGATCGTAGAGCAGCAGGTCGCAGCCGCAGCGGTCGAAGTAGGGAGTATACTTCAGCATGCTCATCCGGTTATCGTGGTAGCCGTGGGCCAAGACGATGCCACAGTTGGCCGGCTGGGCTTGCCGGAAGTACCAGCCGCGCAGGGTGATGCCGTCTACCGGACTGGGGAATGAAATTTCGGTAACCGGAGGCAACTCGGCACGCAGGCTATCCAAATTCAGTCGCCACTGCTCGGTACCGATGCGGTAGCTTTCCGCCAGACTGCGGTTGGGGGTGTCCAGTACGAGTCCACTCATGAAGTAGGTGATCCCCAGGTAGAGCAGGAGTACGACAGAGAGCAGGATAAACATCTTCTTCATGGCGCGAAAGATAGAATGCCCTTCGTTCCGGTCGTATCTTCGCCGCCAGTTTGCCTATGCCCCGACTGGAACGCTCATACCGTAATCAGGCCCTGCTGCAGTTCGTGCTCGGCGTGGCCCTGTTGGTAATCATCAATGTACTGGCCGGTGCCCGCCTCGGCGATACCCGACTCTACGGGGCCGTCGACCTGACGGAAGATAAGC
>CAZKPE010000007.1:13352-48224 GCA_964554545.1 uncultured Lewinella sp. | reverse complement strand
CGCGGTAGCGGCGGATCAGTTCCGGCATGATTCCCGCTTCGGCCGGCACGCCGGGGCCGGGGCTGAGGACGATCAGATCGTATTTCTCTACTTCGTCGATGGCGATCTCGTCGTTGCGGCGCACGGTGACGGGCCGGCCGAGCGACTCCTCGATGTAGTGCACCAAATTGTAGGTGAAGGAGTCGTAGTTGTCAAGAATGAGGACGTTCATTTGGATTAGTTTGGTTTTTTCATTCAGCCATCCGACGGTCAGGATAGCCCCTCCGCTTTCTCCAGCGCCTTCGTCAGTGCCCCAAGCTTATTGTACACCTCCTGTAGCTCGCTCTCCTCGTCGCTGGCCGCCACCACCCCGGCTCCGGCCTGGTAGTACAGCACCTTGTCCTGGCTGAAGAAGCTACGGATCAGGATGGCCTGATTCATTCCCCCATCGAAGTCGATGAAGCCGAGCGCCCCACCGTAGAAGCTCCGCTGCTGGTTCTCCAGCTCGTCAATCAGTTCGATGGCGCGGTACTTCGGGGCACCGCTCAGGGTGCCGGCGGGGAAGGTGTCACCAAAGACGCGCACGGCCTCGTCACGCTCCATCATTTTACCGTCCACGGTGCTCACCAGGTGAATGACGTGGCTGTAGTAGTGAACTTCCCGCAGACTGCGCACGGTCACCTCCCGGGTGTGGCGGCTCAGGTCGTTGCGCGCCAGGTCGACCAGCATGACGTGCTCTGCATTCTCTTTCGGGTCGGCCAGTAGGTCTTCAGTTGCCTGACGGTCGCGTTCGGTATCGCCCGTTCGGCGGTAGGTGCCGGCGATGGGGTTGAGGCGGGCCACCCCGTCGCGAATGACCATCTGACTTTCGGGGCTGGAACCCATGATGCGGTAGTCGCCATAATCGAAGTAAAAAAGGTAAGGAGAGGGATTGATGCTCCGCAGCGCCCGGTAGACCTGGAACTCGTCCCCCTTGAAGGCCTGCTGAAACTGCCGGCTCAGTACGATCTGGAATACGTCCCCGATCCGGCAGTGGTGCTTCCCCTTCGCCACCAGCTGGCGGTAGGCCTCATCCGTAAGATTGCTGGTCGGTTCACCCGCCAACCGGAAGGGGTGCACGCCGCCGCCGGTATGGATGGCCCGCTCCACCTCATCCAGCCGACTTGTTTCTCCTTCAGGCAGGTTCTCGATCAGTAAAATTTCGTCGCGGTAGTGGTGGAAGACCAGCACGAAGCGGTACAGGTTGTAACGCAGGGCGGGGGACCGCAGGTGCGAGGGGTTTCGGAACTTTAAGGTATCGAAATAGCCTACCCCCTCGAAATTCGTGTGCCCGATCAGTCCGTTGAACTGGCGGATCAGTTGGGGGGCTGAGCCATAGTCGATCCGGAAGGACCGCAGGAAGTCGGTCAGGTCCTTGCTCACCGTCTCGGCGGATTCACACCGCACCTGCGTCCGCGCCCCCCCTACCCTGCCGCGCTCGATGGTCCGGCCGGAGACCTTATAGTACGCCAGCGTCTCTAAGCCCATGATGCTGAAGTAGTGCTCGTTCTGCCGGGTCTCGTTGGATTCAAGCAAAACGGGGTCCGTGAAGCGGTCGCGCAGAGAAAGATAGAGGCTGACCGGGGTGAACAGATCGGCCGTCAGCTTGCGCGTTTGGACGGTCAGGCGGGTGGAAGCGATCTGAGGAGGGGCGGATACGGACACGAAAGTATGACTTAAAAGGACACAAAAAAAGGCCCGCCGGAGCAACCGACGGACCTAGGGATTTCATATGCATAGGAACGCGCGTGCTCAGGGGAGAGTACGTACGGGCCACCAGAGACGAAGCGTCATTGACATTTGCATACCGTAAAGATAGCCAAAGAATGGACAACGGGAACCATAGCCGGGAACATTTGGCCGGTGCCGCGATCAATTCGTCGTAAGTTACCCGGAATAATTGATAACAATGAGCGACTTCCTACTCTACGGCGCCTACGGCTACACCGGCCGCCTGATTACCCGGCTGGCAAAGAAACAGGGCCTGACACCGCTACTCTGCGGGCGCAATGCGGACAAGCTGGAGGAGATGCAACGGGAATTCGGCTTCCCCATCCGCGCCGTCGATCTGCGTAATCAAACGGAACTGCACGAACTGCTGGAGCCGCAGACCGTCGTGCTACACGCTGCGGGGCCCTTCATCGACACCGCCGAACCGATGATCCGGGCCTGCATCGCCACGAAGACGCACTACCTGGACATCACCGGTGAGATCTCCGTATTCGCCATGGCCGCCCGTCATGGGAAGGAGGCCGAAGCCGCGGGTGTAATGCTGATGCCGGGCGTAGGCTTCGACGTGGTACCGACCGACTGTCTGGCCGCCTACCTGAAACAGCAGGAGCCGGAAGCGACCGAACTGACCCTGGCCTTTGCCTGGAACAAGGGTATGCTCAGTCACGGCACGGCCAAAACCATGGTTGGCGGACTCGGTCAGGGGGGAGCCATCCGGGAATACGGGAAGATCAAGCCGGTGAAGGCGGCCTACGAGGTGCGTTCTTTCCCCTTCACCGCCGAGCGAAACCTAAAAGCGGTAACCATACCCTGGGGCGACGTATTCACCGCCTACCATACCACCGGCATTCCAAACATCAAGACCTACTTTGCCACCCCGCCCGCCCAGATCAAACTGATGCGGCGCAGCAATTGGCTGGGTCCGCTGCTGCGGCTTGGATTCGTGCAGAATATCCTACGCAAACGTATCGAGGACCGCCCCGCCGGCCCGACCGATGAGCAGCGCGCCCAGGCGGAAACCTATATATACGGTGAGGTGCGCACCGTGAGCGGTATCCGGGCGGCCCGACTGCGTACGCCGGAAGGGTATACGCTGACCGCCATTACGGCACTGCTGATTCTGAACCGGGTACGCGCGGGCGAGGTGCAGGCCGGCTACCAGACGCCGGCCGGACTGTACGGGCCGGACCTGATCATGGAGGTTGAAGGAGTGACCAGGGAGGATATTCCTACCGAAGCCTTAGTACAACCTTAACGGGCCGGGAGTGATCGTTACGAGCGTGAAAACGTTTGAACGGCAAACCTGTCTCTATGTACCGCTTATTCCTACTCTCTCTTTTGGTAATCGGCCTTTCCGCCACTGCATCCGCACAATTCAAAAAGCTGGGCAAACTGGCCGATCAGGCGGAAGGGGTACTACGGGGGGATTCTCCGCTGTCGAACGAGCGGGTCGGCGAAGCACTGAAGCAAGCCCTGGACCAAGGCGTGGAGAAAGCCGTAGTGAGCCTGTCGGCCGAAAATGGCTACCTGGAAAGCCCATATAAGATTCTGCTACCGGAAGAAGCTCAGGCGATCGTAAGCCGGGTCAGCGCGTTACCGGGTTTCAGCAACGTGGAACAGGACCTGACTCTGCGCATCAACCGGGCCGCCGAACTGGCCGCCACGAAGGCCACGCCGATCTTCGTCGGGGCCATCAAGGGGCTAACCTTCCAGGATGCCATGAACTTACTCATGGGCGAACGGGACGCGGCCACCCGCTACTTGGAGGGCAACACCAGTGCCGCCCTGACCGGGGAGTTTCAGCCCGTCATCCGCACTGCCCTGGACGAGGTGAACGCGAACGAGATCTGGTCGAAGGTGGTCACGGCCTACAACAAAATCCCCTTCGTCAAAAAGACCGAGCCTGAATTGGACGTCTACGTGACTGCCCGCGCATTGGATGGAATGTTCGGTCTGATCGAGGTAAAAGAAACGGAATTACGCAACAAGCCGGCCCTGCGAAATACGGAACTGTTGCGGGAGGTCTTTGCCCGCCAGGATCGCTAGATTGGGGAATACACTGGGGAAAGCTTAGGCAAAGGTTAACACTGAGTTAACCTACCAAACGGGAATGATGGTGACCTTTGCGGCCAGTTACGGGGGATTCTACCCCGGCATTAATCAACTAACATCATTCCCGTATGCGTTTACGCTTACTAATGAGCATGGTCCTTTTGACTGGCTGCCTCACGGTGCATGCTCAAATCACTAGCAGCAGTATCACCGGCCGCGTAACCGACAATACTGGCGTCGACTTACCAGGAGCTACCATCCAGGCTGTTCACGAACCTTCAGGAACGACTTATGGTACAGTGACCAGCGAGAGTGGGTACTACACCCTTCGCGGGATGCGGGTTGGCGGTCCCTACACGGTCACGGCCACCTTCATCGGTTTCGAAGATGCGATCCGGACCGGTCTATCCCTAGATCTTGGAGTACAGTCCGTGGTTGACTTTGAACTGTCCGACGGATCGGTGACGCTGACCGACGTGACCGTGACGGCCGATCGGGACGCGCAGTTTACGAGTGAGAAAACGGGGGCGGCAATCAATGTCAGTGAAGAGGCTATTCAGGGTCTCCCGACAATTAACCGGAGCATCAACGACTTCACTCGTCTTACTCCACAATCCAACGGTACTTCCTTCGCCGGCACGAGCTCACGCTTCAATAACTATACGGTTGACGGAAACATCTACAACAACAACTTCGGTCTGGGAAGCGGGCAATTCGCCGGTGGGAACCCCATCTCGCTCGACGCGATCGAAGCCGTAAGCGTTAACCTGGCCCCTTACGATGTCCGCTATTCCGGATTCACCGGCGCGGCCGTCAATGCAGTGACCAAGTCCGGCACCAATGATTTCCGTGGGTCAGCATACTACCTCATCCGGAACGATCAGATGCAAGGTACCCGGGCCGGCGAATTGACGGTAGACCCGGGTAATTCGAAAAACGAAATCTATGGTGCGACGATCGGCGGTCCCATCATCAAGAATAAGCTATTTTTCTTCGCCTCCTACGAGCGGGAAGACGAAGCCGTTCCATCCTTTCTGAAACGAGCCGCGCGGGAAGGGGAAACGCCGGACGGCCTGATCATTTCCCGAGTCCCCCTGGAACGGGCGAATTTCGTGCGGCAGTCGATTCAGGACATCTACGGATATGACACCGGCGAACCGGATGGTTATGCATTTGCCTCGGAACAGGAGCGGATCAACCTGCGGCTGGACTATAACATCAATAAGAACCACAAATTGAGCGCTCGCTTCAATGACTACTCCGCGTTCACCGATGTGCCAACCAACCGAAACTCCGTGCGCTTCATCTCGACGCGTTTCCGCAACACCAGCCGCACGGGGATTGAAAATATCAACTTCCGAAACAACAACTACACTAACGACCGTCGGGTCACTTCTTACGTTGCCGAGTTGAACAGCCTCTTTAACGACAACCTGTCTAACCAGTTTAATATCGGATACACCCGCGTAGGCGACCCCACCCGCGGTATTCCGGGGGGGCAGCCATTCCCGATGGTTGAGGTCCTCGAGCCCGACGAATCCGGAACGCCACTGTACTATATGACCTTCGGAAACGAGCTGTTCACGGTCGGGAACAAGCTGGAGAACAACGTCCTGAACATCACCGACAATGTGACGCTTTACCGCGACCGCCACACGATCACCGCCGGCGTGAACTTTGAGTACATGACTTTCGTCAACGCGTTCAACCCGGTATTTAACGGATTCTACCGCTTCGACACCTACGATAACTTTGTCTCCGCGGTGATCGATCGCGACCCGAATGTTTACCCTATCGCTTTCGCCAAGAGCTACGCACTGGATGGCAGCACGACTCCTCCGGAAGACGAGACCAACTTCGGTCAGGTAGGAATTTACCTTCAGGATGAATTCCAGGTCAATGACCAACTGAAAGTAACCGGAGGGCTACGCGTCGATCTACCCTTTTACCCCATCGATATACCTCGGAACGAGCTGCTGGACGACCTTGATCGCACATTTACGGATGGGGACGGCGAGGAATTCGTACCCAACGTCGCCGAGTTTCCGAAGGTCAACCCGCTCTTCTCACCCCGGGTGGGCTTGAACTACGACGTTACGGGAGATCGATCGACCGTACTACGCGGTGGTACCGGTATTTTCTCCGGACGAATTCCCTTTGTGTGGCTATCCAACCAAGTGAATGGATCGGGAGTGATTCGCGGTGGGCTTGGGTTCGAGGGCCAGGAGATCATCGATAACGACATCACCTTCAATCCTGACGTAACGGCCTACAACCCCGAGAACCCCGCCGCTACACTCTCCAACGAACTCAACCTTACGGATCGCAATTTCCGGTTGCCCCAAGTTTGGCGAACCAACATTGGGGTTGATCAAGCCCTACCCTTTGGAATTCGTGGAACCCTGGAGTTCATCTACAATCGGGATGTACAAACGCCTATTGCCTACAACCCGGTCCTACGCGATCCGGACGAGACCTTCAACGGTCCTGACCAACGGGGATACTACACGGACCAGCCAAACCTGCCCGGCTACAGTAATGATACCACCTTCCGCAACGTGTTCTACCTGACCAACGCCGACCGAAAAGCCGATTACTTCTCGGCAACTGCTCAGCTGTCTAAAGTGTGGGATAACGGTTTCTACATCATGGCCGCCTACACCCGTTCGCGGGCTCGCGACCTCGACGCCGCCGGGGGTAGCCAGGCTATCTCGCTGTGGCCCGCCACCGTGCAGGATGACCGCAACGACCCCAATCTCAGCTTTGCCGGCTTCGATATTCCGCATCGGGTAGTAGGAAACCTGAACTACCAGGTTGGCGGAACCACCCTTGGGCTTTTCTACGATGGCAGCAATGCTTTCCGGTACTCCTATACGTACTCGGGGAACTTCGGCGATGCCGCCGACCGGCTGATGTACATCCCGAATGATGCCAACGAACTGAACTTTGAGGAAATCACCGTCGACGGTGAAGTCATCTCCGAGCAAATGCAGCGGGACATTCTAGATGCCTACATCGATCAGGATGACTACCTCAGCGAGAACCGGGGGCAAATCGCTGAACGTAATGGCGCTCTTGCTCCCTGGGTGCACCGATTCGACTTGCGCATTTCCCAGGACGTCAGGTTCACCAAGACGGAACGTAATACGCTTCGGTTCACCGTGGATATTCTCAACATCGGCAATATGTTCAACAGCGAGTGGGGCGTTCCGCAAGTTCCCTTCCAGGAAAACCTGCTGAACTACCGCGGGGTGAATGATGCAGGGGAGCCGATCTATCGTTTGCAGACGATACGTGGAACGAGTGACTTTCCAACCGAAACATTCCGGTTTACGTCCAACGTCCTTCCCAATGCCTGGCGGATGCAGATGGGCGTGAAGTATATCTTTTAACTGACCGGTTCAATTAGTTGCTACATCCCGCCATTACACGACCTGAATCGGTCAACCGGCCAGCAACCTACTAGTGCCGCAATTCATTTCTCGAATGCCCCGACTCCCCCCAGAGTCGGGGCTTTCGCGTTTAAGGAACTTTATTCCGATTTTTCTCAAGAATCCGAACATTCACCCCCTGAGCTGACATCTATAAATAGATGAATGAAGAAAAGCGTACGGACAAAAAACAGGTGACAAAAAACATCATTCATACCGACCACGCTACCATTCCGGTAGTTAAAGAGGAAGTTTCCATTGAAAATCGGGAACGGACCACCAGTGAAGTTGTGATTGAATCGCACACCCAAACCCAGTCTAAAAATATACCCCTACGCTCCACCCACTTCGGATACCGGGAAGTCCGGGTCCCGAAGGGAGAGGTGGTGGACCAAATGCCCGCAATCCGTCAGGAAGACGGCCGCTACATCGTCCCCGTCGTTCGTGAGGAGGAGGTGGTGATTAAACGACTGGTGCTGGTGGAAGAAGTGCACCTGATTCCCGACACCACCACCGAACAACACAACGAACGGATCGAACTCCGCAGTCAGGACGTATCCGTCACCCGAAACCCAACCGACTAAGAACTTTCAGGTATTCCGCGAATGCCTGCCAACCCATTTTTTCTAACCAAAACCAGCATTAGTAATGAATAAGCAAACAGTAATCGGCGTATTTGACACCATGAGCCAAGCCCGCAGTGCCCGCAAGGCACTGACCAACGAAGGCTTCACCGGAAGCGACATCGACGTCAGCAAGTACGGCGCCCACGGGAAGCGCGACGAGCGTTACCACGATGATGACGACAACGCCATCGAGCGTTTCTTCGAAAACCTGTTCGGAGACGATGATGATGATCGCCGGAGGATGCGCCGCGAGGTTGCCAGCCGCGGTACCGTCGTAACCGTACACACTTCCACCATGGAAAAGGCTAAGCGTGCCGCTGCCATCCTGGATCGCTACGGCGCCATCGATATGGAGGATCGCTACAAGCAGTACGACAGCAAATCCTTTAATGCCGACAACAACCGCAAGCGGCTCAACGAACGCTTCGGCAACGTCGATACCGACGGAACCATCGATGTCGTGAAAGAGGAAGTAGCCATCGGTAAGCGGGAGGTAGAAACCGACGGTAGCGTGACCGTACGAAGCCACATTATCGAGCGCCCGGTAGAGGAAACCCTCCGTCTGCGGAAGGAAGAAGTATACGTGAAACGTACTCCGGTAGACCGGCCCGCCGACACCGCGGACTTCAAGGACCGAACGATCAGCGTGAAGGAGAAAGCCGAAGAGGCCGTTGTCTCCAAGAAAGCACGGGTCGTCGAGGAAATCGAGGTCGGCAAGAACGTCGATACCCGTACCGAGACCATTCGCGAAACCGCGAGGGAAACCGAAGTAGACATTGTCAAGGACAATGCCACGACTAAGAACACCCGTTCCTAAGCAGGTCTAGGCGCAATCACCCGAAGAGATGCTATTCCGTACATCGAATAGCGCCTCTTCGGGAATTTTACTAACCAAAATTATTCCCCCCATGGCACAAATACGAATTGAAGAGAAAAAGAAAGGTGGCTCTATCCTACCCTGGATACTAGGTCTACTCCTGCTAGCTCTCGTTATCTGGGGCGTCGCCGAGGCTTTTGAAGAGTCCGACGAAACCCTGACCGAAGAAGTCTATGAGGACGACGCCGATGTTGCCCCCGTAGCCGCCGCCGCCACCGTCGACTATGACGACAACTACTACCAGGAACCCCGTGAGGAGTACATGACTTTCACGGAGAATATGGAAGGCGATATGGGACTCGGGCACGAGTTCAGCCACAAAGCCCTGACTCGGCTGGCTAACGCCGCCTCCGCCCTGGCCGTTGCCAAAGGAGTCGAATCCGAAACCGATGCAAACAGCAAGTCTCAGCGCGTGAAGCAACTCGCCGACGAGATCACTAAAGATCCCATGGCCGGTGACCATGCCGATAAGATCAAAATGGCCGCTATGCTGATCACCGAAATACTGGAAGACGTGGACGAAGAAGCCTACAGCAGCGTAAGCGAGAATGAGTTGACCAAACTGCGGGAAGAAGCCCAGGCCATCAGCCCCGAGACGCTGACCCTCGACCAGAAGACCGACGTACGCAGCTTTTTCAAGCAGGCCCGGATGGTCCTCGAGAAGATGAGCTGATCTCTTCTACCCTTCCCCTTATTTCTTAACGTAAAGACCCACAACCATGAGTACCATAGTCTCAGATAACAACCGCACCGCCGGTAAGCGCAATAAGCACCTCAAATTCCTCGATAACCTGAGCGGATACCAGGTCCACCACGATGACGTGGATCCGCGCGGCTATACCGTCAAGTTGAGCAGTGGGGAAAAGATCGGTGAGGTGGAAGGCCTTCTCGCCGATACCCGCTCCAACCTGGTCCGCTACGTAGAGCTGGAGATCGAGGATGACGTGATCAACCGCCACACGGCCGGTCGTTACCACGAGGAAGACCGCCACGCGCTGATCCCCGTAGGTCTTATCCACATTAACGCGGGCAGCAACTCGGTTGACCTGCGCGGACTGACCCTCGATCACCTGGTGGATTACCCCCGCTTCCGCAAGGACCAGGGTTACACCACCCGCTACGAGATCGATACGAACGACTACCTGGCCGGTTTCCACGACTACGGAAGCAGCTACGATCGCAACACTTATTCCACCGACCGGTACCGGACGAGTGATGAGTTGGACGACACGTTCTACTCCAGCCAGTTCTATACCAACCGCAAGCGGAATACGACCGTCTAACCGCGTCGTTAATCAAGCTTTAGCTACTGAGCCACTTCGCCTCCGGGCGGGGTGGCTTTTCTAATTCGCGAAAAGCTGCTGCCCGTCGTAGCGGTTCTGGTTGATCGGAACTTCGAGAAAATCAAACGTCCCCGGCTTGACGGAAATACTGAACTGGTAGGTATTCCGCTGGGGCGCCCAGCTGAACCGCATCTCCCAGCAGTGCAGGTCACGGGCGAAACTCAGGTAGGGGTAGGTGATCCGTTTGCTGGTAAAGTAGTAGCCGATCTGCCCGATGTTGACGCTCCAGTTCTCCGTGAGTTGCAGGTCGCCGCGTAGTTCGATGCTGTTGGCCACGGTGTTGAAGCGAAGCGTATCCCGGGTGCCGGGGATGTCGGCGACCTCCCGGTCCAGGCTGTAATTCAGATTGTGGCGGATGCTGAAGTTCTCGAAGAGGGAGAGAATGTCCGTTTCTTCAAATAGGGTATTTTCCTCCTCCCGCCGCTTCCGCCTCTCCTCCTGTAGGTCTTCCACATACTCCTCTTCCTCCCCCTGAAAAAGTTCGCGGATCTTCTGGACGGTGATATTGGTGGAGATGGTCGCATTGAAGCGGTTGAGCTGAAAGGGAGCCCCGCGGTCGGCCAGGGTGGTCGTATTCACCCGCCGAACCCGATCCGTGAGCGGGTCGATCTCGCTGATGTAGGGATCGAAGTTGGCCCGCAACGCTACCGTGGTCAGCCCCTTGAAAAAGCGGGTGGAGCCGTTCACGTTGATGGTGCTCCACTTCAGGGTGTCGGCGGTCAGATCGTAGTTCCCGCTCACCCCGATATTCTGGAATAGTTTGACGATGTTGTCCGTACTATCCTTGCGGCTGAAGATTTTGGCTTCGAAGAGGTTCGCCAGGCTGTAGCTGATGCCGAAGCGCTGTTCGCTCGGTGTGGGGGCCCCGAAGATCTGGTCGGCAAAGGGGCTCACGAATCGGTTCGGGTCGCCGCGCTCGGGGTCCAGCATGTTCTCGCGGATGAAGTAGGGCACCCCGCTGATAAAGTCGTTGGCATTCTGATAGTCCGGGCTGTAGCCGATACTGACTGAGGGTTTGAGCACGTGCCGCAGGCCCTTCAGTCCGAAGATGCCCCGCTGCCCGAAGCGCAGGGTACCGAATAGCTGGGTGCTTACGCTCACTCCCGCGCTCAGGGTACGAAAGGCCGCCAGCCCCGGCTCGATGCGGCTATTGATACTGGCGAAGCTGATGGTGTCAATGGTCGCATTCCCCTCCGCATCGAAGCCGGGCTCGGTTTCGATGGTGGAAGGGTCGAGGAAATAGTCCAGCGTACGACCGTAGTAAACTTCCGCGTAAGTGGCGTTCGGGCTGACGTTGAAGTACTTGAGGACGTTCAGACTGACGGCGGTGGTCAGGTTATGCCGGAAGCCGTAGGAGGCGTCATCCAGGGTTTCCGCTTCGAAGAAGTTGGTGTCCGTACCGGTAAATTCCGACCGCAGCTCGCTATTGTAGCGGACACTTAGTTTCTTGTACCAGGCCCGCTGGTTTCCCGGCAGGTTACGGAGGGGATAGATCGTTTGGGTCTGGAAGCGGGCGTCGGGAAAGTTGACGGAGATGACGCCCGTCTGGTTATTCTGCTGGTGGGTGATGCCGGCCGTCAGCGTCGACTTGAGCTTCGGGAAGGTCTTGGTGATGTTCATCGCCGAGCGGATGACGTTCGTGCTGGCCGCCTCGAAGCTGTTCAGGAACCGTTGGTTGACCTGGTTGGTCTGGAAGTTGATGCGGCCCCCGAAGGTAAAGGTCGGGTGAGCGCGTGCGTCCTGCCGGTGCGTCCACCCCAGGGAGAACCCTTTTTCGGGAAAGTTCTTCAGGGTTTCCGCGTCTTCCTGCACCAGTCGGCGGTAGGAAAAGTCCAGATTACCCGAATATTTGTACCGCTTTCGATAGCTGGAGGCGGCATTGAAAGTGAGCGTTCCGTTGAGGTAAATATCGCTGGTGAGCTGCAGGTTGACGTGCTCCCCGATCGGAAAAAACCACCCCACCCCCTGAAAACCGAAGCCCCACTGCGGACTGTACTGGTAGTCGCTCGGAAACAGCAATCCGCTACTCCGCCCGCTCTTCAGTGGCAGGAAGCCGAAGGGTAGCCAAAAGGGCGTCGGCACCCCCATAATTTCCAAATTGGAAGGGCCGATGATGGCCAGCTTATTCGGCACCACCTTGGCCCGCTGGGTCCGTACGCCGAAGTGGGGATGGTCGGCCGAGCAGCTGGTAAAAATGGCCCCCTCGGTGTAGATCACGTCGGAGCGCGTCGTGTCGTTCACCTGCACGCCCCCGCTGACAAACTTCGATTTCCCCCCCCGTACGAAAACATCGTCCTGGGTAGTCACCGTTTCCGTTACGATGCCCTTGCGGCTGCGGAAGTTGTAGGTCAGGCCCTTGGCGGTGAATTCTTGCCCCCCGTCGCTGAAGACCGGGTCGCCGACAAGTGCGCCGGAGGAATCCGGATACGGCTCGGCGTACACTACGTTGGTGCCGTAGTTCAGCTGGATGTGGTCGGCCTTCAGGCTCACCAGCTGGTAGGTCACTTCGGCGCCGCCGTAAAGGTCGATGAGCTGCTTGGTCAGGTCGACTTCCATGCTGTCGGCCGAGTAGTTGACCGGTGCGTTGAGGCTGTCCTCGCTGACCCGAAATGCGGCGGAACTGCCCTGGATGCGGGTTATCGGAGTTAACGTATCCGCCGGCACCTGCGCCCCCGCCCGCTTACCCCAGCAGCAGAACAGGACGAACAGGAGGGCGACGGCGCGCAGGTGCAAAGGGGATGGGAACAAGACGCAAGATTACTACCCAGGGAACGGCCGGTGATCGCAAAGCGCGTAGGGCGCGTTTGCCCTTTAACGCTTCGTTAAGAGCAGGCTGCTCCGGCCGGACAAAAGTACGACGGGAAGCCCGGGCACCGGGACGGAATACCTATATTCCCCTCGATCCAATTTTAGAAAATCACATCAATTATTTATGACATGCACTCCAACTTCATCTTCGAGCTACTCTGCATCGACCCCGAAGACATCAACGATCAGCGCGGTTTCATTCACGCCATCAGCTACAGTAACGATGTCTGGAACGGGCGCTCGCCGATCATCACGAAAGACAAAAGCGGCAATGAGTACATCAAAGGAGAAAGCGGCCTGACGGTCACCGTTATCAATGTCGACACCAGTAAGATTCTGACCGATCTGGTCGAGGCCGCCTTCGTCCTGCGGGTGGAAAGCCAGCTCTTCGAACCCCTCGAACCCTTTCGCCAGCGGCTCTTACGACACCTGAACGACAAACTCCGCTTTGCCCATTTGCGGGTGCTACAGGACGACATCAGCAGCGAGATCGCCAACCAGCTCTACCCGAAGATCAATGCGGTGGAGAATTTACTGCGGCGCTACCTGATCAAATTCTTCTTCCAGCGGGTGGGGATGTCGTGGTGGGAGGTGACGGCCACGCCGAAGATGATCGACAAGGTGAAGGCGCGGCAGCGCAACCGATCCAACCAGTTCAGCTACTTCATCAACAGCGACATCGAGTTCGCCGACTTTGACGACCTGGGGCTGCTGATCTACAAACAGTCCACCGGCTTCAACGAGCCCGAGAAGGTGCTGGAACGACTTACCAGCATCGAGACCCTGGAAGAACTGCGGGAGCTCAAGGGCAACCTGGAGGGCAACTACACCAAGTACTTCAAGACCTTCTTCCGCGACAAGAACTTCGAACGGCTGTGGAAGGAGATGTCCAAGATCCGCAACAAAGTGGCCCACCAGGCGACCTTCTTTCACAGCGAACTGCGCAAGGGCATCGAACTGAGTGCCGAACTGACCCACATCATCAAGGAGGCCGAGAAGCACATTGATGAGATCGTGCTGTCGCTGAAGGAAAAACAGGCCATCCATCAGGCCGCCGCGGAAGTGGTACGGGAAGAAGAGCAGGAAGCCTCCGTACGACAGCCAATGGATAAGCTGCAGGCCGGCCGTACCATGGTGGCGGCGGAACAGGAAGCTACCCACGGGGAAGGGGCCGTGGCCGATTCGGATAGCGACCACCGGGTAAAACTGACCGGCCCCAAGGTGATCGGCAAGATCAAACTCGAACATAAAACCAACGCCTATCGGGATACCGCCCCGCCGGGCTACCGCGTCATCACGGCCGAGGAAATTCTGGATGAGTTGCACGAGGCGCTACACCTGAACTTTACTACTTACGTCGGCCTGAAGTGGTTCGTGACCCAGTACCTGGCCAATAAGGGCTATGCGATCGGCACGACTTACTCCCTGGTCAATATTCTCATCGAGCAGACGCACATTGAGCTGTACGATCACGAAAGTCCCGAGGGCTACATGATCAAGGCGGTGCGCCTGCCCGGACGAGAGGGCAGCGCTGGGGAATAACCGGCGGCTACTCCAGGATGCGGAAGGTCGTGCGCCGGTTCAGCTGGTGCTCGGCCTCCGTACACCGCTCGCAGATACATTCGGCGATGGGCTGGGTCTCCCCGTAGCCGCGGGCGGTCATGCGATTCGGGTCAATGCCCTGCTCGACGAGGTAGGCGACCGCGGCTTCGGCCCGGGCTTCGCTGAGCACCTGGTTGTAGCGATCGGTAGCCCGGCAGTCGGTGTGGCTGCCCAGCTCGATACGAATATCCGGGTTGCGTTTGAGGAGGGTGGCGAGTTCATTCAGGGTAGGCTGAGCATCCTCGCGGATGAAGCTTTCGTCCAGGTCGTAGTAGATGTTTTCCAGCACGATTTCCTGGTTGCGGAAGATTTTTTCAATCTCCAGTTCGAGCTCGTAGCGTTGCTCCGGAGCTTCCGGATCTTTGGGCAGGTTGCGACTGCTGAAGCGTCCCTCCGCGGCCAGGTAGTCCGGGCGCTCGGCGCGGAACTCGTACTCCTGCTCATCGGTCAGGACGAGACTGAGTTGCCCGTCTTCGTTGGCGTTCACCGTCCGGCTGCGGTCGCCGATCCGGGCAATCACCGTGGCGTTCGGGACGGGCCTGACGCCGAGCACCCGGCTGGTCGGGTCCTGTGGGTCGGCGAATATTTTTTCGACTACCGTCACGTCGAGCACGTTACGGTACACGATCGGGGTGGGATCGGGTGGCGGCGGCGGCAGCTCGGTGCGGGTGTATGCGTAGATATCGTCGCTACCGGCACCCCCGGGGCGGGAACTGCTGAAGTACCCCGATACGGTAGCGCCCACGCCACTGCCCTGGCGCGCTACCACCGTGTAGGCAAAGTCGTCGGCACCGCTATTGACGGGCATCTTCAGGTTTTTAGGTGCATTGTAGCGCCCGTCGGCCAGCGGCCAGGTCCGGAAAATGTCCAGTCCACCGAGACCCTCCAGTCCATCGCTGGAAAAATAGAGGGTGTCGCCGTCGAGGGTGGGAAACTGTTCGTTGCCCTCGGTATTGATGGCGCGACTCAGCAGGGCGGGCTCCCCCCACTCTCCGTCGGGTCGGCGGTCGGCGCGGTAGAGGTCATATCCCCCCCAGCCGTCGGCGAGGTTGGCGGAGAAATACAGCGTCCGCCCGTCCGCGCTCAGGGCGGGGTGCATGTAATTCACCCCCGGGGTGACGAAAGAAAGTTGCTGCGCGGGCGACCAGCCATCCCCTACCCGCTCGCTGGCGTAGAGTGCACAGAAGGCATCAGACCGGGGTTCGGGACTGCTGCAGCGGGTAAAGACCATGCTGAGACCGTCGGCGGTGAAGGAGGGGGTGGCTTCGTTATCCGGGCTGTTCAAATTGGGAGCGAAGGGGGATACGGCAGCGGCCCGAGGCTCCGATAAAAACAGATCGGTGAAATTGCGTCCCGTCCAGCCGTAAGTTTCATCTCCCGTTGCGGCGGCCCGGTCGCTGGTGAACAGTAACTGATCCTGGTAACTGACCGCGGCGTAATCGGCAGCGGCACTATTGAAGGCCACCGGTTCGACGGTATACTCCTGCCGTTCGGCGGCTTCCCGCTCAGCCTTTAGGCGCTTGGCCAACTCGGCGCCGGCGATGTCCTTGCGGAACTCATAGCGGCTGCCGATCTCGAAGCCCAGGTCGGTATAGGTCTGAATGGCTTCGTCGTAGCGCTCCAGCCGCTTCAGCCCGGCGGCCTTTTCGCGCAGGGCCTCCGGTCCAACACCGTTATCGTAGGCACGCTGGAACCAGTCGACCGCCTGTTCGTCCCGTCCCGTTTCCCGGTAGGATACCGCCAGATCGAAAGCGATGCGCCCCTGCTCGGTCCGGGTCTTGGCCCGTTTGGCCTCCCGCTCCAGCATGGGGATGGCCACGTGGTACTGCTTGCGGTCGACCGCGGTTGCGCCGTCATTGATTTTGGCGGTGTAGGTGCAACCAGCCAGACCGAAGAACAAGATGGCCACCGCGATCAATCGATACATATAGATTCCCATAGATAAAAAACGCTGACTAATCCGGTAAGTTGCCGTTGATAGCGTCCGCTGGCTGCCGCATCCGAATCTAATTTACCTGATTCCCAAGGGTGGATACATATCGGTTTACCGTTTGCATGAAAGGGTGCAGCGCGTGGACCTGGGTGGCGATGGGGTGGAAAGTTAGCTCGTGAACGCCTGCGTAGCCGTCGTGACGGTATCGGGCCACGAGTGTCCAGGGTTCCTTACCGGGACGTATCGTCGACCAGTCGATCACATTACCACCGCTGGGTTCGGCGACAAAATCGGACTGGCGAACACCCATCACGTGGGGACCGTAGAATAAAATTCCTTTCTGAGCGAGGTCGGATGGTTCGACTGGCTGCCGACCATCGGGGGTCAGCAAGCGGACCTCCGGCACGTAAAGGATCTCAAATGGTTGATTGAAGGGGGGGAAGCGCGGTTCGGTTTCCTCTTTTCCGTCGATCCGCATCGCGGTATATCCCGTTCCGTTGTTGGCTACGTGTAAGCGTCGGTCGAACCACTGTACCGCGCGTGCGGTATAGACCAGGGTATCGCTGCGCTGCTCCTGGTACGTCAGAAGAAGCTCGTCACCCCTGAATTTGTAGTGCACGGGGGTCAGGGAATTGATAGTAGTCACGCCACCAGCCGTGGTAATGGCGGCTAGTTTTTTGACTTCGAGCAGGGTTCGGAGTCCGTGCATGGTACAACACCACCACGCCCGCATCGGGGCAGACGGCCGGAAGTCTCCGTCCGTGATGAAATGGTGGCCGAAATCCCCGGTAGCGAATTGATTGTAGAGCAGTCCGTTGTTGAGCGCGAAATTTGCGGCGCGTATATATTCTGATTCTCCGGTCAGCTCACCGAGGCTGAACAATAAGCGGACCATGTCGGCGTGCGAACACCCTTCATCCCGATCGCCCCGACCGCCAAAGTATTCCATCACGGACCCAAAGGCGGTAAAATCCTCGGATAGCATGAGCTCGTCTACGATTTCCCTGACGATCGCCAGGTCCTCCGCTCTGCCATCGATCCGGTAGAGCTGTAATAGTCCGCGTAAACTACTGAGGTACCCATGGCTATGAACCTGACCACGGGGGGGTAGTACCTGTGCTAATTTTCGGGCCGCTTCAGCGTATTTCGACTGATCCGTGGCTCGGTAGAGTAGGGAAAGGCCTTCCGTCCACTGGGTCAGGCAGATGATTCCGTTTGCCCCCTGCCCTTCCAGCCGTTCCGACACGCGGGGGTCGCTCGCTGCGGGCAAAACCTCCAAAAACCAGTCACCCAAGCGGATGGCGGCCTCGATCGAGCTGGAATCACGTGCACGGGAGGCGTAGGTCATCAAGCCGACCAGCAGTCGACCATTGCCCCACAACTGCGCCATATGGTCGGTGTTTAGATCACTTACCATATACGCCAGGTCGTTACGGCCGAATCGCCCGTCGGTACGCTGAAACTTCAACAGTCGAGCCACCAGGCTGTCAAGACCGGCTTGTTGGCGCGCCGCCGGCCCCAGTAGTGTGACCACCTCAATGTATCTGCCCGATAAGTCTCCACTGAAGTCGGTAAACCGGCGGGTACCAAAAAGGGCGGTATCCACGTCAGCCAAAACAAATGCGGGGGTAAAGACGGGTTGGATGGAATCGCCGAGTAACCGCTGAGTGGTCAATCCGATCCGTTGGTCCAGGTCCAAACGATTTGTTACTTCCTGGCTACCCAGGAACTGGCCTACGAGTGACAAGAGGAAAATCAAAAAAGTACGCATGCTTCAGCTTTTAAGGGCAGCAAAAATATATTCCGTCGCACACTTCCTTGGCCGTGGGTCGAGCGCATTTCAGCACCGCAAACTGACAAATTGTCAGTCACCGTTCGTATCTTTGCGCGCTAAACCGATTCCGACATGTACAATGATAACCCTACTCTGGTAGACGTCGGCAGACGGCAAATAGATGCATCGAAGCAGGGGGAAGTGTTTGTAGAAGCGGGTAGTAAAGGTTCCGACCATCGCACCTTCTACATCGAGAGCTACGGATGTCAGATGAACTTCAGCGACAGTGAGATCGTGGCCTCGATCCTGAACGAGGTAGGCTACTCCGCCACGCGTAACCTGGAAATCGCCGATCTGATCCTGATCAATACCTGTTCGATCCGGGAAAAAGCGGAGGAAACCGTCCGCAAACGATTACGGGTCTTCGCTAAGGTAAAGCAGTCGCGGCCGGCCACCCTCGTCGGTGTGCTCGGATGTATGGCCGAGCGGCTGAAAGCTAAATTCCTGGAGGAAGAAAAGCTCGTTGATCTGGTCGTCGGACCCGACGCCTACCGCGACCTGCCCACCCTGGTGGAGGGGGCGGAAGTGGGAGAAAAAGGGGTCAACGTTTTCCTGAGCCGGGAGGAGACCTACGCCGACATTAACCCGTTACGGCTGCAGAGTAACGGGGTCACTGCCTTCATCTCCATTACGCGCGGTTGCGATAACATGTGTTCGTTCTGCGTCGTACCCTTCACCCGGGGACGGGAGCGCAGCCGCAGTGCCTACAGTATCCAGGCGGAAGCGCGCGACCTCTTCGACCGGGGTTTCCGGGAGGTCACGCTGCTGGGGCAGAACGTCGACAGCTATGAGTGGAAAAATCCGGAGAGCGGGGAAACGGTCAACTTCGCTCAGTTGCTGAAGCTTACGGCATCGGTTGACCCCGACTTACGTATCCGCTTCAGCACCAGCCATCCAAAGGACATTACCGACGAGGTCCTTTACACGATGCGGGACCACGATAACATCTGCAAGTACATCCACCTACCGGTACAGTCGGGCAACAGCCGCATTCTCGACCTGATGAACCGGACGTACGACCGGGAGTGGTACCAGAATAAAATCGACCGGATCTATACCATCATGCCGGACTGTGCCATCAGCTCTGACATCATTACCGGATTTTGCAGCGAGACCGAGTCGGAACACCGCGACACCCTGAGCATGATCGACTACGCGCGGTACACCATGTCGTATATGTTTTACTATAGCGAACGACCTGGCACGCCGGCCGCCCGAAAGTTCGAAGACGATGTGCCTCTGGCGGTCAAAAAGCGTCGATTGGCCGAGATCATCGACCGGCAGACGGCCACGAGTCTGTCGCGGAACCGGGCCGATATCGGACGCAGCTTTCGGGTCCTGATCGAGGGGGAGAGTAAACGGTCACCGAATGATTGGCGGGGCCGCAACACCCAGAACAAAATGATCGTGTTCCCTAAGACCGGAAGATACCGGGCCGGGGAATACGTGTACGTGACCGTAACGGACGCCAGTTCAGCCACCCTGCTCGGTCACTTAACCACACAGCCCTGAACCCATGGCAGAACTAGCTAGCGTAAAGCGACGGTACGGCATCGTCGGTCGATCCGAAAATCTGGAGCACGCCCTCAAGACCGCCCTGCGGGTAGCACCCACCGAACTGTCCATCCTCATCACCGGTGAGTCGGGCGTCGGGAAGGAAGTGTTCAGCCGCATCATTCACGACAACAGCCCGCGGAAACACGAAAAATTCATTGCGATCAACTGTGGGGCCATCCCGGAGGGCACCATCAATAGCGAACTCTTCGGTCACGTAAAGGGTGCCTTTACTAACGCGACCGGCGACCGCAAGGGCTACTTCGAAACCTACAATGGGGGAACCATCTTTCTGGATGAGATCGGGGAGATGCCCCTGGATACCCAAACCTACCTGTTGCGGGTGCTGGAGAGCGGGGAGTTCATTCGGGTCGGTTCGAGTACCGTTCAACGCACCGACGTGCGGATCGTGGCGGCTACCAACCGGAAGCTGAACGAGCGCATTCGGGCGGGTAAATTCCGGGAGGATCTGTACTACCGACTGGCCACCGTCGGAATAGAATTGCCGAGCCTGCGGGAACGGCCTGGCGACATATACCTGCTGTTCCGCTATTTCGCCAACAACTTTGCGGAACGGCAAGGTTTCGACCCCGTCCAGATCGACGAGGAAGCGCGATGGCTGTTGGAGAACTACCGCTGGCCGGGCAACATCCGGGAATTGAAGAACGTATCCGAGCAACTCAGTATACTGGCGGAAAAGCGGGAACTCAACGCGGTCGATTTGCTGACTATGATGCCAAAGCTCCGGGAGCGCAACCTGCCCGTGGCCAGTCCGGACGCCCCCGCGGAGGGACTCAAAGAACGCGAAATACTATATAAGGTGCTCTTTGACATGAAGTCCGACCTGAATGACCTCAAGGGGCTTATCTTTGAGCTTATCCGCAGTAACGATCTGCGCGTACCGGACATGGGTAAGGTCCGCTCTCTTCAACTGCCGGCCACCTATCCGGCGGCGGCCGCGGCGGTAGACCGGATGGCGGGGGATGCAGCGCCGGACTATCAGGACCTGGTAACGGATGGTCCCATCCTGGTCGGCCCCGGCATGCAGCGGGAGTACGACCGCAGCGAGATCGTAGAGGAGGACCTGAGCCTGGCTAAGGCCGAGCGGGAGCTGATCCGTAAGGCCCTGAAAAAGCACCAGGGCAGGCGCAAAGACGCATCCAATGAACTCGGGATCAGCGAGCGGACGCTATACCGGAAGATCAAGGAATACGAGCTACCTACCTGACGCCTTACTTCCGTTCGGCAAACCTATACCCGAACCATCACGTTACCCCGGAACGCGCAACCCTGCGTTTTAATCCACCCCAAAACCTTATGCGGAACGAAGTAAAAATTGGAATCTTGGCCATCGTCGCCATCTTGCTGGCCTTTTGGGGTTTCAAATTTATCCAGGGGTCCAACCTGTTCTCTTCCTCCACGGTGTACTACGTAACCTACGAGAACGTCGCGGGGCTCACGGTGGGTACGCCCGTACAGATTGCGGGAGTGGCCGTTGGATCGGTCAATGAAATCAAGCTGGACCAACAGGAGCGCAAGGTCGTCGTTACCCTGGAAGTGCGGAACTCGGTCAATGTTCCTAAGGAAACCCGGGCCTATATCAGTACGGTGAGTCTACTGGGCGAGAAGGCCGTAGAGCTTGAATATGACCGGCCCTGCTTCGGGGAGGGAGACTGCGCCGAAGACGGCAGTTTCCTGGAGGGGGCCTCGAAGGGGATCCTGGCCTCCTTCCTGGGGGGAGAGGGTGGTGACAATCCCGGTGATCAGATTAAGGATCAGATCGGAACCGCGGTGGACAGCATCCGGTGGACGCTCTTCAGCGAGGATAGCGACAACCCGATCGCCCGTTCGACCCGCGATCTGGCCACGACCATGGAGAACCTAAAGGGAAGTAGTAATCAGCTCCAGGCCTTACTGGCCAACAACAGCGGGGAGATCAGCCGCACCTTCGAAAACATGGAAAGCCTGACCAATACGCTTAATCAGAATGAAGAAAGTATTGCCCGTATCCTGCAGAACGCCGATACGCTGACCGCCAACCTCAGCGAATTGGAACTGGACCGGACGGTGGATGAAGTCAATCAGAGCATCACCCAACTCCGGGGGACCCTAGACGAGGCCGATGCCGCCCTGGGGAGCATCACCAGCGTAATGAACGACGTGAGCGAGGGGAAGGGAACCTTAGGAAAACTATTGACGGACGACGAAATCTACAACCGGCTGAACCGGGCAAGCATTGCAGCGGACACCCTACTGACCGACCTGCAGGAGCGCCCTTACCGCTACGTACCGTTCAAGAGCCGGAAGCGGGTGCTGAAGTTCGACGAAAAAGACGCCGAGCAGCAAGCGGAAGAGAACCGATAAGGATGCGTCTGCTCACCGCCGAAGAGCACGGGGAACTGGACCGCGCGACTATGCAGCGGGATGGGATCGATGCGACCGAACTAATGGAACGGGCGGCCTCGGCCTGGGCCAGACGATTTCAGGAACACTACCCGGATCGATCGGTCAGTATTGCCGTAGTATGTGGATCAGGCAACAATGGGGGGGACGGATTGGTCGTGGCCCGTCAGCTTCGGGTTGCGGGCTATTCCGTCTATGCCTTCGTGGTATCCTCCGCACCTGCGTCCGCGCCCAATAGTCGCAACCAGAAGCGGGCTCATGACGTTGGGGTACCGCTGCGAAAGCTCGGCCAGAAAGGCGATTTCGGCACGCTAGGTAAGCCCGACCTGATCATCGACGCCCTATTCGGGACCGGCCTGAACCGCCCACCGGAGGGTCTGGCCGCCCAATTAGTCCGGGCAATCAACGCGGCAGACGCCCGGGTTATCGCACTGGATCTACCGAGTGGGGTGTTCACCGACCGGGCTACTCCCGGTCCTGCGGTATGCGCCGAGCGAACGCTCAGTCTAGGGTACCCCAAGAGGGCCCTGTTCGCGCCGGCAAACACCCGGTACGTGGGCGACTGGGAGTTGGTTGGGTTTGAGGTGGATGACCAATTTGTGAACCAACTCCCGCCGGGTGACCGTATGCTGTCACCCAAGGAGATGGCCCCGTTGCGCCGGCGGCGGGCCGCAAACGATCACAAGGGCACCTTCGGACACGCATTGGTGGTAGCCGGATCGTTCGGAAAAATGGGGGCGGCGGTCATCTGCGCGAGGGCCGTGCTGCGAGTTGGAGCCGGTCTCGTTACCACTCATCTACCCCGGAGTGGCTACGAAATTATGCAAATCTCCCTCCCGGAAGCGATGTGCAGCGTGGATGAACACCGCTACCACTTCAGCGGAATAGGGCAAACGGATGGGTATGCGGCGGTGGGTGTAGGGCCCGGTCTGGGCACCGGGGCGGCTACGACGGACGGGCTGCGGCGATTGCTGAAAGAATTTTCCTCGCCGATGGTGCTGGATGCGGATGCCCTGAACCTGCTGTCCCGGAATCCGGATCTTTGGGCACTGGTGCCTAAGAACAGTATACTGACGCCCCACCCCAAGGAGTTTGAGCGGCTGTTCGGGCGAACGGCGGACGACTTTGCACGCTGGGAGGAACAGCGCAAACAGGCCGTAGACCGCGGCTTGGTCATTCTGCTGAAGACCGGCTTCACTACTATCGCCACCCCGGACGGACGGTTACACTTCAACACCAGCGGAAATCCTGGCATGGCCACCGGTGGGACCGGAGATGCCCTGACCGGAATGCTGACCGGATTGCTGGCCCAGGGATACCCCGCGATAGAGGCCGCACAACTGGGGGTATACCTACACGGGCTGGCGGGTGACCTGGCGGCCGAACGGCTGGAACAGGAAAGTTTGCTGGCCGAAGACGTGGTGGGTCATATCGGGCGGGCATATCGGGCGCTCTCCGAGGCCGGGTAAAGGTGGTAGAGCCGAACAAAAAGCGGCCCGGAAGATTAGAGTAGCGAACCTTCAATACCCTCAGATTGCCTACCGAATTTGACCGGAGTGACGTGAACGACCTCATGAGCGACGAGGTGTCCATGCAGCTTATCGACCCGAGTTTACCCCAGCTACTGACCATCTTACCGCTATCCCAGCGACCGATATTTCCAGGTACGGCCCTGCCGATGACCTTTTCCGGCCCCGACAAACTGCGGGCGATCAAAATTGCCGTCGAGCAGCACGAGGGCTTTATCGGCGCCGTGCTGGAAAAAGAGGCGGATGAGGAAGACTACCGTAATTCGGACTACTACGAGGTCGGCACCATTTACCAGATACTGAAGGTGATGCCGATGGGGCAAAATGGTATTCAGGTGCTCGGCCGGACGATCAAGCGATTTCGCAAACAGCGGGTGGTGCAGACCGAGCCGAGCCTGCGGTGGCGGGTGCAGTACGACAATCAACCCGCCCCCAAAGCCGATCCGGAACTGAAAGCGTATATGCTGGCCATCAGCTCCGACATCAAGAGCCTATTGGCCCTCAACCCTCTATTTCAGGAACAGGTCAATATGGTGGTCACCCAGCTGAACTATGAAAAACCCGGGCAAACCGTGGACGTCATCAGCAATTTGGTCAGTTCCGAAAAAGCCAAACTACAGGAACTGCTGGAAACCTGGGATATCACCGAGCGGGCCAAGCTGTTGCTCAACATCATCAAGGACGAGCTACAGGTCGCCAAAATTCAATCGCGCATTAATAAGCAGATCGAGGATGGCGTCAGTGCCAAACAGAAAGAATACTTCCTCCGGGAACAACTGAGCGCGATCCGTCGGGAACTCGGGGAAGAGCAGGACGATGGGGACTCCATTGCCGACCGCATCCGCGGCATGCTGGAAGGCAAGGAACTTCCGCCCGAGGTGAAGGAGGTCTTCGAGCGGGAGATGAACAAGCTCAGGAGCCTCAACGCCCAGAGCCCTGAATTCAACGTCACGCGCACCTACCTCGAAACGATCGCCGGCCTCCCCTGGGGCGTATTCAGCCCGGACACGAACGACGTCGCGGAAGCCCGTAAAATTCTCAACGAGGACCACTATGGATTGGAGGATGTGAAGGATAACATCCTGGAATTCCTGGCCACCATAATCAAACGGAGCTCGGTGGCGGGAAGCATCATCTGCCTGGTCGGCCCTCCGGGGGTGGGAAAGACGAGTATCGGTCAGAGCATCGCACGTGCCCTCGGCCGGAAGTTTTATCGCTTCAGCGTAGGTGGGATGCGAGACGAAGCCGAGATCAAGGGGCACCGCCGCACCTACATCGGAGCTATGCCCGGCAAACTGATCCAGGCCATCGACCGGGCCAAAAGCAGCAATCCCGTCATCCTCATCGATGAGATCGACAAACTGGGTAGCGGGCAGGGGGACCCGGCCTCGGCGCTTCTGGAAGTACTGGATCCCGAGCAAAACGAAACCTTCGTCGATCACTACCTGGACGTTCCCTACGACCTGTCCAACGTACTTTTTCTGACCACCGCCAACCAGCTCGACACCATACCGGGGCCGCTGCTGGACCGGATGGAGGTGATCCGGCTGAGTGGCTACATTAAGGAGGAAAAGATCAAGATCGCCCAGCAGTTCCTTATTCCCAAGCAGCTCAAGGAACACGGGTTCGCAACCGATGAAGTGACTTTTCAGGAAGCAGCCTTAGATTTTCTAGTCGACCGCTACGCCCGGGAAGCCGGGGTGCGCAACCTGGAAAAGCAGATTCGCAAGATCATTCGCAAATTGGTGCTCCGGCAGGCCGAAAAGGATCAACATACCTTCCTGGTGGATCGGGAGACGGTGAAGGAAATGCTGGGCAAGCCCCGTTTCACGACCGAACAACTATACGATAAGGCATTACCGGGTGTCGTATTGGGACTGGCCTATACGGCTATCGGTGGTGCTACCTTGTACATCGAAGCGCGGGGTGTACCCTCCGACAAGGGTGGTTTCCGACTGACCGGCCAGCTCGGCAACGTCATGCAGGAGAGCGGACAGATCGCGATGAGCTACGTGCAATCTCTGCTCAGCACCCAGGGCAATACCTACTACGAGGATCACCGCGTACACCTGCACGTGCCGGCGGGGGCCACTCCCAAGGACGGGCCGAGTGCCGGAATTACGATGGCCTTAGCCCTCTATACCCTGGCTACCGATCAGGTGCCGATGGAAGACCTGGCCATGACCGGGGAACTCACGCTGACCGGGCGCGTACTTCCCATCGGTGGGGTAAAGGAGAAAACCATCGGGGCGCGGCGGGTCGGCATCAGCAACCTGATCTTCCCCGAGCAAAATCGCCAGGATTACGAGGAGTTGGACGACTACATCAAGGAGGGGCTCACCGCCCACTTCGCCGCCACCTTCGATCAGGTGCTGGAGATAGCGGTCGGGAGCCCCGTGCTTCAGTAAACGGCGATTTAGCTGGTCGCTTTCTTCCGCTTGCGTGGGGTTTTGAAGAACTCCTTCAGTTGCTTTTCGCTCATGAAGCCGTAGTCCGTCCAGGTCGAGACGGTGGTCTTCTTGATGTCCCGGTAATCCTTGCCACGTTTGTTGGTGTACACTTTGATCAGGCGCTTGGTGTACCGAACGGCGAGCGTGCGCAGGGACTGGTTGAACTCTTCGTTAGCGAAAATTTTCATGTAGACAGGGAAGAGGCGGCCGGACTGAGTGAACCACTCGTTGTAGTGCTCCGTGTCGAGACTTGCGGCCAGGCGATCGAAGTAGACCAGCACCGATTGGCGGACGTTCTCGTTGAAATCGCTCAGACCATTCTGTTTCAGGATTTCTTCCCGCACCGACTCCTGGACGGCAGGCTCGTCGTAACCCTCCTGGTGAATTTTATCGGTCAGGTTGAAGTAGGCGGTCAGGTCATCATCGATCGAGCGGTCGACGATCTGCCCCACGGCCAGTTCTTCGTCGGGGCCGAAGCTGACCTTCGGATCGTACTTCAACCGCAGGATGAAGGACAGCAATTGATCGGCTACCCGCTTGGGTTGATCCTTGCGCTCCCGGCTCAGGATGTCCCGGATACCGGAACGCGTTTCTTCCTCCATGGGTAGGTAGGCGGCGAAAATGACCAGGGGTTCAATCAGTTCTTTACGTCCGGCGAAATCCTCATTGGTGGCGAATTGGTACAGGGGAGCCGGCAGGGCATCGTTGTTCAGTTCGCCGTGGGAGACCCGGTAGAGGAGGAAATCCACCATGTGGTTGGTATGGCTGATCAATTCGCCGGTTTCCTGGGGGATCGGGGCATAGTGGTAATTCCGGCTGCGGAACTGTCGCTTGTAGCGGTTGTAGATCGTCGCTCTTCCCTTCGGGGTACGGGCATCGTCGGACTTTTGCTGCATCAGGAACTGACGCACGCGCTTGGTCGGGATTTCGTCGATCAGCCCCGTGACGTAGATGTCGCTACTCAGCGCGAAGCCGACCTGGACAGCCTGGCCGATGCGGGTGCGCAGTTGGTCGAAGTTTACGTTCCCGGCGATGTAGGTCAGGATCGTGCCGAAGTGATCGTTCTGGCGGACGTAGAAGAAGCGCTCGTTGATCTCGGGCCGCAGAACGCTGTATCCGAGAACGCGAGGCAGGAAGAGGCCCTCGAAGCGATCGTCGAGCAGGTAGCGCTCGAAGGATTCGATCTCGAAGGGGGAATAGTGGTTGATTTGCTCGTGAGCCGCCTCGATCTGGGGCTCGAATTCGGCTTTGAGGGCTTCGTAATGCTCGTCTTCCTCCTCTTCCAGGTAGAGCGCCAGGTGGGGGCTTTCCTGGATTGCTTCGGCGATCGCATCGAGGTGAGCTTTATAGGTGTCGTTGAGTTCGTACATGACGGAATTTTCGGCGGGTAAAAGAAAACCCGGTAGTGCCACTTAAAGCATTACCAGGGTCGGGCGGCTCCCATGAGCGCTGGGCGAAGATAGGAAAAAGTAACAAAAGTACCCGCACCGGCATTACTCAGTATATTGCTCCAAATCTATTCGCATGCAGATTATCCTGTTCGTCATCCTCTTCATCATCCTGCTCGCCGTGCTGGGCAGTTTTTTCACCGTCAAACAACAGAGCGCGGCCGTCCTGGAACGACTGGGGCGCTTTCAGGCAATCCGTGATCCCGGTTTTCACTTCAAGTTGCCCTTCGTCGATAAGGTCGCCGGAAAGGTGAGTCTGAAGGTGCAACAACTGGACGTGAACGTGGAAACCAAAACCAAGGACAATGTCTTCGTAAAGCTGAAAGTCGGGGTGCAGTTTGCCGTCGGCCCGGATAGCGTATACGATGCCTTCTACAAACTAGACAACCCCTACGAGCAAATCAATTCTTACATCTTCGACGTCGTCCGCGCCGAGGTGCCGAAGATGAAACTCGATGATGTCTTTGAACGCAAAGATGACATCGCCAACGCCATCAAGACGGAACTACAGGATGCCATGCAGAATTACGGCTTCAATATCGTGAAGGCACTCGTAACCGACATTGACCCCGATGCCACGGTGAAGGTGGCCATGAACCGCATTAATGCCGCCGAACGGGAAAAACTGGCCGCCGAGTATGAAGGTGAGGCCGATCGCATCCGTATCGTTGCCAAGGCCCGGGCAGAAGCTGAGTCGAAGCGGCTGCAGGGACAGGGTATTGCCGACCAGCGTCGGGAAATTGCCAAGGGCCTGGAGGAATCGGTCGACATACTCAACAGCGTCGGCATAAACAGCCAGGAAGCCTCGGCCCTGATCGTGGTCACCCAGCACTACGACACCCTGCAGAGCATGGGCGAGAACGTGAACTCCAACCTGATCATGCTACCCAACGCCCCCACGGCCGGCTCGGATATGCTGGCGAATATGACCGCCAGTTTCGTGGCCAGTCAGCAGATGGGGGAAGAGATGAAGGCCGGCAGTGAAAAACTCAAAGCTGAAAAGAAACGGCGTAAGATCGAGCTGGAACGCTAGGAAGAGCGTCCGGATCCGGGTGAGCGGTCCGGAATCTTCGGGGAAGTCCACGCTGGCCCGTCAACTGGCCTGGGCGCTGGACGGGCTTTACGTCGCCGAAGCCGCCCGAACTTACCTGCACCAGACGGACGGAGCATATCAGGAGGAGAACCTCGTTGACATCCTGCAGCTGCAGCTGCAAGCCGAAGACCGGGCGGCCGTGGCCTCATTCGTCATCTGCGATACCGGGCCGGAAGTGCTCCAAGTCTGGTCGGAGGTGAAGTACGGGAGGGTGGCCGAAAAAATCGTCCGGGCCGGAGCAATGCGATCGTATGACCTTACCCTCCTTTGTGCCCCCGATCTGCCCTGGCGTGCCGACCCGCTGAGGGAGTCGCCCGACCGGCGGGAGCGACAGCGTTTGTTCGACCGTTACCGGGAAATGCTTCCTGAAGCGACTGTGATTTCCGGCGGGGATCGGACGGTGCAGGCGCTGCGCCGAATGCGTGCCCTTCGCTTGGTGTCGTAGCTTTGATCGATGATCAGGAAGGGATTGTTGTTCGTTGCCGTCGGCTGGGTGCTCATCCACCACCTGTTTTTCTACTACGGGCACTTCGGATTTGACGACCTGCACTATGCCGAGTTAGCCCATGATCTGTACCGGGGCCGGGTCGACTTCGCCAACCAATACACTTACCGAATCGTGCCTCTGGCCCTCTGGGGGCTGTCGTACCAACTCTTCGGCATACATGACTGGTCATCAGCCCTCCCGGGCCTCATCCTCACGGCGGGCATACTGGGGATGCTGTACGTCGAATTCCGCAAGCAGCCGGTCTGGATGTTCGGACTAGCCACAGCCGCCTTCTTCGGAATGAAGTGGAACCTGTTCTATTCGGATAAGATCATGGCGGACACCTTCGTCAGCGCCTTCGTATTCGGTGGTTGGGCATGGTACCACCTCCAGCGGACGCGCCGGATGCCCGCCACGGTGGCCGGAATTTTCGCGGCGGCTTCCCTCTTCCTGGCGTTCAACTCCAAGGGGACGTTGATCCTCATTGCCCCCCTGTTTCTGGTATACTTATTGTTCGACCTGTCGGTAAAGCGGTGGTCGTTCTGGCGTACCTTCATCCCTGTCTCAGTGGTCCTGCTCGGCCTCTACTTCCTTGCTTCCGCGATAGTGGTCGGTACGCCTTTGGCCCGCTTCCAGGCCATTGAGGGAACCCACTACCTGAACCCCTGCTCTTACGACGTACTCCCCTTCGACGTATTGGTGGACCGGCTGACCTGGGGATTCTACGGGCTGCTGAAAGCAAGCGGACTATTGGTGCACGCGGTCTTCGCCCTTTCAGCCCTCCTCTTGTACGCGATAAAACCGCATGCCGACCGGGCCATGCTGGTCTATCCCGCCACGGTGCTGGGGTGTTTGCTGTCCATTAACTTCATGACCATATCCCTGGTATCCTACAACCCTGTTTGTCTGGACCCGCGGCACATTCTGCTTTTTTCCCCGATTGTGAGCGTATGTTCGGCCTATACATTTGCGGGCCTGTGCCGCACGGTTGGCGTGACCACGCGGGGTCCGCTATTCTACGGCGGTGTGCTGCTGGTGAGTGCAGCTCTGTTGTATCCGAGTTTTGCCCTGACTACTTACTCTCCTACTCTCAAGTATGCCGAAACCAAGCGGCGCTTTCACGAACTGATCGCGGAACTTCCGCGGCCTGCCGTAGTGTACGGCTCCGAAGTATCCAAGAATTTGGGGGCGTACTATACCTCCTTCCGGGGAACGGAAGAAGGTTTGTACTTCAGGAATATCGACCACCTGCCGCCCTGCCCGGTGGGTCGGCCCGATACCGCCCGCTACCTGATTCAAAACTGGTACGCCGATTGGCACGCCGACCGCTCCGGGGAGTCCATTGATACGGTCCTTCTACGGCGGGGCATGAGCAGGAAGGCGAGCAGCATCCGGATTCCGGAAATTCAAACAGAAGAACTGTACTGTGAATGATCGGTCTTATGTCCCTCCCGACCGGCTAACTAAGAACGCCCATACTACAAATGAATAGAGCAACCATATCGAATTCCCTCCGTCGGGTTGGGCTGCTTCCGCTCATCGACCGCATGCATTACCGGTTGGAGCAGTACCGGCACCGCGCCTCGAATAACCGCTTCCAGCAGGATCACCCCACCGTCAAGCTTCCACCCGACTACCTGATGTACGAATCTTTTCAGTTGGATTACGCCAAATACTTCCGCGGGGGTCGGGAGACCGCGGAGTGGGTCGTGGAACTATTAGCCGGCCACCTGGACCTGCAGGCCGCCCGGATACTCGACTGGGGTTGCGGACCGGCTCGCGTCGTCCGCCACCTTCCTCATCTGATCGACGGTCGGCCGGACATTCACGGTACCGACTACAATGCCCGCTCGATCGCCTGGGCGAAGGCCAACATTGCGGACGTACGATTCAACCACAACGGGCTGGAAGCCTCCCTCCCCTACCCCGACGGTTATTTTGATGGGGTCTACGGGATTTCGATCATCACCCACCTATCGGAAGAAGGGACCCGGAATTGGGTTCAGGAACTTACTCGGGTCCTCCGCCCGGGCGGCTTACTGCTACTCACTGCCCAGGGCGCCAACTTCGGCGAAAAGATGACCGAGAGCGAACGTACCCGTTTCGCGGCGGGAAGGCCAGTGGTGCGCGGTAGCGTCCGGGAGGGGCACCGGGTGTATTCCGCATTTCATCCGGAAAGTTTCCTGCGTGAATTATTCCACCGGGTCGAGATTGTTTCCCATATCGTCCGCCCCCAGGATGGGAAAGGGTACATCCCACAAGATACCTGGATCGTCCGGCGTCCGGATCATAGGTAGGCCGGATTGTGGCACTTACACCAAACGGCCGAGCATGTCTTCCAGGAACCTACGGTGATTCGCCAGGCGCGGCACTTTATGCTGCCCTCCCAGTTTGCCGCGCTCCGCCATCCAATTTCGGAAAAAACCTTCCGGCAGATAAGTCACTACCTGCCGTTCGATCGCAAAGTCATTCATTCGCTTGGCGGCGTAATTGTAGTTTTGCTCCCTCAAAGCTTCATCTAAAGCGGTTTCGAAGCGTTGGCGGTCGACCGGCGGGACCTCGAATTCGATCAGCCAGTGATGTTTCCCCTTGCTCCCGAGCTCGATATACTGGGGAGCAACGGTGAATTCGCGTACGCTAGCGGGAACCCGCTCACAGGCTTGCATCAACGCTCTTTCGGCCTCCGCCCGTAAGAGATCCTCCCCAAAGGCATTGATAAATTCCTGGGTTCGCCCGAGGATGACGATACGGTAGGGATCGGTCTCGGTAAACTCAATCAAGTCCCCCATCGGATAGCGATACAATCCGGCCACCGTTGTAATGAGCATAACGTAGGTCTCTCCACTTCGTACGCCCCGTAAGGGGACGGCATCCATTTCTCCGGCCTGAAAGGCTGACCACGGAATGAATTCGTAATAAATGCCCGCCGTAAGCAGGAGGAGCATAGTCTGGCGGTCGTCGCGGTCCTGTACTCCGAAGAAACCTTCCGTGGCGTTGTAAATTTCCTGAAATAGGAATCCCGGCCGGGGAAACAGCTTTTCGAATTGCTTCCGATAAGGGGCAAAATTGACCCCTCCATGCTTGAAGGCCGAAGCCTGGGGCCAGACATCTAGCATGTTCTCCCCCCCGTGGATTTCCAGAATACGCCGGTAAAGCGGCAGGTTCCAGGTCGGCACCCCGCCCAGAATGGTGATTCCGGGTTCGGCGGCGGCCAGGTGGGCGATCTTCTCGATCTTGTCCTCGTAGTCGGGGTCGGTGGCCAACTGGACATCCGGGATGTAAAACGGCCGCATGAGGCGGGGAATACTCCGGATGATGATCGCGCTGATGTCGGCCTTAGGCAGACCCGTTTTTTCGTGATACCCCTTGAAGGCACCACCGATGAGTAAATTCTTGTGGCTAAAGACCTGCAGCCCCTCGTCCTTTTCGTACAGTGCCGCCAAACTGAGCCAGCTGCCCTTCAGGTGAATTTCCCCGACCGCCCGCTGCGGGATCGGCAGGTATTTAACGGTTCCCGTCGTGCCGCTGGTGGTGGCAATCCAGGTGGGCGCATCGTGGGTCATGACCCGTTCCTCACCGGCCAGAATGCGGTCGATGTAGGGCCGGTGTTCCGCGTAGGTCCGAACGGGTACCCGCCGCGCATAGGCTGTTTCTCCGGTGATTTCCCCAAAACCGTGTTCGCGTCCGAAAGCCGTATCCCGCTGCCGGCTCAGAATGATATGGAGTACCTCGCCTTGCAATTCATGGGGCCGGGTATGGTAGGCGTGCAGTTCCTTGCGGTACCGCCCCAGGTAGGTTTTGAAGATGGAATTGACGACGCTAAGCATACGCGGTGTACAGGGTTCAGGACAGGGTATCGAGCAGTTCCCGTTTGCTATCCAGCATGCGCTGTATGTAGGGCAACCGTTTGCGGGTATGCTCGTAGCCCAGATCATGAAGATCGGTCAGCCGGTTCAGATTAAATATATGGTATTCGTTTAAGGTACTCGGTTCGAGCACGATATCGCACAGCTCAGCCGATGGCAGGGTGTTCGCCATGATCGACAGATCGAAGCAACGCCAGACGATGCCCACCACCGTTTTCACGTCGGCGGGCTTCAGGTTTTCGTAGGGCATGAGGTTGCTACCGATGATGAAGTCAGCCTGGTTCAGCAAGGGGCGCACCGGCATATTCTCGATCACCCCCCCGTCGACGTACTGCTGATCGTTGATGATGACGGGCCGGAACAAAAAAGGGATGCCACAACTGGCGGCTACTAGCTCATGAAGTGGCCCATGATCCCAACATTCGAGCTGACCGGTGTTCAGATTAGTCACGCCCACGTAAAATGGATAGCGCAGGCCCACAAAGCTATTCTCGGGGATGACCGTCGCCAGCCGCTCCTTCAGGTAGTCGCTACTGGTGAGCCCGGTCAGGGGCATTCCGAGTTTATAAAACTTGAATAGGCTGGATTTCAGGGCGAAGTCCAGCATATCGTCCGGGCTCACCCCGGCCGCGTACATCGAGCCCACCAGCGCCCCCGCACTCACCCCGACCACCCGGGTGGGATGGATGCCGGCCTCGGTGAGCGCCCGTAAGGCTCCGATATGCGCCGCACCCCGCGCCCCGCCGCCCGAAAGCGTAATTCCGATAGTGAGCTCACTCATGTTGCAGTAGGTACACCCCACGGGCAAGCGAGGTTTAGCCAACCGCTCCCGCCTTTGCTACGTTGGTCGAGTATGGAAAAGCTCAGCAAAAAAACCGCCTACGTAACCGGCGGCAGCAAAGGAATCGGTTACGGCGTCGCGGAGAAACTAATAGCCGAAGGCGTCGACGTGATCATCACCAGCCGCAGCCAGTCGAGCGCCGATGAAGCCGCCAAGCGGTTAAACGGACTCGGCCACCCCGGTAAGGCCATCGGAGCGGAAGCCGACGTGCGTGACCTGGAAAGCCAACGGGCCGCAGTCAAACGGGCCACCGACACCCACGGCAGCCTGGACATCGTCGTAGCCAACGCCGGCGTCGGTCACTTTGCTCCCATTCAGGAGCTCACCCCGGAACAGTGGAGCGAGACAATCGACATCAACCTGACGGGCGTATTCAACACCGTGAAGGCCACGCTCGATTCCCTCGTTGAAAGCAAGGGCTACCTCATCACCATCGCCAGTCTGGCCGGCACGAACTTCTTCGCCACCGGCTCGGCCTACAACGCTTCTAAGTTCGGGCTCGTCGGATTCACCCAGGCCGTAATGCTCGACGTACGCAAGCAGGGCGTGAAGGTGACCACCATCATGCCCGGCTCGGTCGCTACCCACTTCAACGGCAATACCCCCGACGACAGCGATGCCTGGAAGATCCAGATCGAGGACCTCGGTCAGCTCGTCGTCGACCTGCTGAAGATGCCGGCGCGGACGCTGCCGAGTAAGGTGGAGGTACGGCCGAGTCAGCCCGGCTAATGTCGTAGCTCAGATTCAACGCAGAGGTAACGGAGGTATGCGCGGAGGCTTCGCAGATTCTTCTCCGCGTATACCTCTGCGCATACCTTTGCGTCCTCCGCGGTGAACCCTGTATTATTCTCCGGTTCCCAACGATTCACTCGGGTCCACCGCCGCCGTCTTCCGCACCACCTTATCGATCCGGGTAGCCAGTACCTGATGATCGTAGGCGGAATTG
>CAZKPE010000007.1:0-13252 GCA_964554545.1 uncultured Lewinella sp. | reverse complement strand
CCGCACCACCTTATCGATCCGGGTAGCCAGTACCTGATGATCGTAGGCGGAATTGCGGCCCAGGACGTTCGACATGAGGGCGACCATATAGCGAGCCCCGTCGGGTTGCTCGACGATGGCGACCGAGTTCATATAATTCATGCGGTTGCCGCGGTACTTTCCGCAGCTCGTACCGGGCTTGCAGCCGTAGAGACTACCCGATTTGAAGTAGACCCCGGCGCTGTCCAGTACGGGGGCGTGGGCGTAGCGGATGCGGCGATCGGTCATGTACATCAGCCGTTTGATCTCCAGGCTGGAGGGCTCGTCGACCACCCGGCCGCTCTCCAGGGCGGTGAGCCACTTCATCAGGCCGCGTACCGTTCCGATGCTTCCCCCTTTGGGTGGGACGATACCGCTCGCTCCACGAGTGAACATGGTCCCCAGCCGCCATTCGTCGCCGTCAATACCCATGTCGCGGAGTGGTCCGTTCACGATATCCTCCCCGAGGTCGCGTAGCCGACTGCGGTCGGTGGTATCGAAGTAGGTCATCATCTGGTCGTAGCCCAGATCGGGGTAGTCCTCCCCGAACACCCGCATCAGCAGTGCTTCCCGCCAGACGATACTCGCCGCTCCGTTGTTGCTCACCGACAGCATGTGGTCCACCCATTGGTACAGATTGAACTCGTCCTGTTGGTCCACGCGCTTGCGGGCGTAGCGCTCCGTTTCCGGGTCGTAGAGGGGGATGGTATGGTGGTCGTAAACGCCGAAGGGGCCGGCTTTAACCACCTTGTTCTTCATGAGTTCCCAGCGGGCGGTGTAGTCGTCCGGGTAAAGGTTCTGGAGCTCGCAGAAAAAGGCGGTCACGACGGCCAGCTTGCCTACGCTTCCCGGTTGGTAACCGGCGGTGGGGTTGCGTTCGGCGTAGCGGGCTTCCCTTCCCGGCGTCATATCGTAGACGGCCACCGAGTAGCTCGGATGCATATTTGGGAAAATCTGACCGATCTCCTCTTGTAGTTCGGTATCCACGGCGGGCAGACTATCCAGGGGCTGGGCCATCAGGTTCAGTCGGATGTACTCCAGGCTGTGGCGACCACCGTACGGCAGGGTACGGACCAGGGTGGCGCTGTCCATGGCCTGCAAGCGGAGCAGCCGTTCGAGACCAGTATTGGTATATCCATCGAGGGGATAGCCGCCGGCAGGCTGCCAGGGGTAGATATTGGCAAGCAGGATAAGCAGAAAGAGGGGTAGGCGGAGCAGCCGTAGGTTCATCGTATCCGGGGTAAGTGGGTAATCCATAGAGCGCAACGCAATCGCCGGATGTTTTCTTTTGCGCGGACGCAGGTGCAGGCGGAGTCGGAATTCGAGAATTGAAGATGGAAAGTTCGGCAACCTTAACGCTCTTCCGGCATTGCTTACCTTTGTGGCCCTAAAATGAACTAGCTATGCCGGCAACGGAAACCCGACCCAATTATAAAGTAAAAGATATCAACCTGGCCGCCTGGGGCCGCAAGGAAATTCGCCTGGCGGAGGCCGAGATGCCCGGTCTGATCGCCCTGCGCGAACAGTACGGCGAAAGCAAGCCGCTGGCCGGTGCGCGTATTGCCGGCTGCCTGCACATGACCATTCAGACCGCCGTGCTCATTGAGACGCTGGTGGAGCTGGGCGCCGAGGTGACCTGGTCGAGCTGCAACATTTTCTCCACCCAGGATCACGCCGCCGCCGCCATTGCCGCCGCCGGTGTTCCGGTTTTTGCCTGGAAGGGTATGACCGAGGAGGAGTTCAACTGGGCGATCGAGCAGACGCTCTACGCCTTTCCCGACGGTAAGCCTCTGAACATGATCCTCGATGATGGCGGGGACCTGACGAATATGGTCTTCGACGAGCATCCCGAACTAGTGGACGGCATCCGCGGCCTGAGCGAAGAAACCACCACCGGCGTTCACCGCCTCTACGAGCGGATGAAGAACGGCACCCTGGTGATGCCCGCCATCAATGTGAATGACTCAGTGACTAAATCCAAGTTCGATAATAAATACGGCTGTCAGGAATCGGCCGTCGATGCCATTCGCCGGGCCACCGACGTTATGATGGCCGGTAAAGTTGCCATCGTGGCCGGATACGGTGACGTAGGTAAGGGTACCGCCGCCAGTCTGCGCGGAGCCGGCTGCCGCGTGATCGTCACCGAGATCGACCCCATCTGTGCCCTGCAGGCCGCCATGGACGGTTACGAGGTCAAGCGGATGGACAATGCCGTTCCCCGCGCCGACATCATCGTAACCGCCACCGGGAACTTCAATATCCTGACCGAGCGCCACTTTCGGGCGATGAACGATAAGACGATCGTAGCCAACATCGGCCACTTCGACAACGAGATCGACATGGCTTGGTTAAATAACAACTACGGTGACACCAAGGACAATATCAAGGCTCAGGTCGATCTCTACAACATCGATGGTAACGATGTCATCATCCTGGCGGAGGGCCGGCTGGTGAATCTGGGTTGCGGAACCGGCCACCCCAGCTTCGTGATGTCCAACAGCTTTACCAATCAAGTACTGGCCCAGATCGAACTGTGGAAGCACAGCGACAAGTACGAGAATAAGGTATACATGCTGCCCAAGCACCTCGACGAGCAGGTCGCCCGGTTACACCTGGAAAAGATCGGCGTTGAACTCGAAGACCTCAGCGAAGCCCAAGCCAAGTACATCGGCGTGGAGCAGAATGGTCCCTTCAAGCCGGAGCATTACCGCTACTGATTGACCGGGCTACTTAGCCTGAACAATACCGTAACTGCGACATTAGGGGGTTAAACTTTTTCACCCTATGGGTAGCCCCAAAGAAGGTCCCTCCCCCCCTACCTGGAAGCTGATGCTGGTGAAGTGGCTCGGCCTGATGCCGGCCCTGCTCGTTGTTGCCTACACCCTGAAGTGGCTAAAGGTGGAACCACTATGGCTGAAGCTATTTCTGGAAACCCTCATTTTGGTACCGCTGCTGAATTACGTCATCACGCCTCTGGTCGATAGCCTTTTTTCCAATTGGCTGTATAGGGGCATCGATAAGGATGCGCAGCGACAGTCCGTCAATATCGGTAGCTGACCCTCCCCTACTTCGTCTGCATTTCCTTAAGAACGAGTTGTGTGCGTTCGACTTTGCTGACGGCCTGATACACATAGGGGAAGGTGGGTCACCGTATGGTCGAATCAGCCCTGCCGAACCAAGCGGGGTATCTGGCTCGATGCGCCGGTAACAGCGTTTTACCACTTGACTACCTTTACCCATGCGCTACTCATATTTTAAGTACGAATGATCACGCAACCCGTTCGGTAAGGGAATATGCACCAAGTTAGGTTTCCCAAGATGCGGTATCGACGTTGTTGAGCCGAGACTCTTCTTATGTTTAAGAAAATTGCCCGCCCGCATGAAGTTTGGATTCCTCCCCGATCCTTCCCAGGTAGACTTTCAGCTTCCCGTCGAGCCCCTGGCCAACGCGGCCCGTCTCGACCGGTACCGTACCGGCGGCGACCAAAGACCCGCTATCTACCTGGGCGCAACTGGCTGGAGCATGAAGGAATGGGTGGGCAAGTGGTACCCCGAAGGCACCCGCCCCGGTGATTTCCTGACCCACTACGGTAGGCAGTTCAACTCCATCGAACTCAACACCACGCACTACCAAATCCCAACCCCCGAACGCGTTCAGGAGTGGTACGAACGCGTACCCGCGGATTTCCGGTACTGCCCGAAGCTGCCCAAGCAGATAAGCCATGTCACCGGATTAGGAGCCGGTCGCAGCGCCCTCCCCGCCTTCATCGCCGCCCTGGACGGTTTCCGGGAAAAGCTCGGCTGCGCGTTCCTGCAACTCCCCCCCTACTTTGGCACCGACCGGCGCGGCGTCCTTGCCCGCTTTTTGGACCGCTGGCCCCGCCTGTTACCCCTTGCCGTGGAGGTCCGCCACGAGAGCTGGTTCACCGATCCCTTCGCCACCGAGTCGCTGATGGATCTGCTGGCCCGCCACGGGGTCGCCGCCGTTATCAGCGACGTGGCGGGGCGGCGTGACGTGCTCCACGGATACGTAACGGCGCCGCGCACGATGGTCCGCTTCGTGGGCAACGGCCTGATTCCCTCCGATTACCAGCGGCTGCGGGAATGGGCGGAAAAGCTCAGGGAATGGTCGCTTCCGGAAACCTACTTCTTCCCCCACGAGCCGGAGAACGTGCTGGCCCCCGACGCGGTAGCCTGGTTCGCCGACTTGCTGCAATCCATGAATTTCGCCACTACCCGGGGGCCGAGCCGCTGGGCGGGGCCGGAGCAGATGGCCTTATTTTAAATCCTTAGTTTTGTAGCCCTATGAAGCATTACCCGGTCATTCCCCGCGATATAAGCTGGCTCTCCTTCAACCACCGGGTACTGCAGGAGGCGAAAGATGAGACCCTGCCCCTCTTCGAACGCCTGAAGTTCCTGGCTATTTACAGCTCCAACCTGGACGAGTTCTTCCGGGTGCGCATGGCCAACCACCGCAACCTGCTCCGGGTCAATAAAAAAACGAAGCGGGAGCTGGACATTAGCCCGAAGCAAACCGTACGCACCATCCAGCGCATCGTCAATCGGCAGCAGGAGGAGTTCAGCCGAATCTTCGAAAAGAAGATCATCCCCCAACTGGCCCAGCACGGCATCCACCTGAAGCGCCGACTCGATATGACGGAGGAGGACCGGGCCTTCGTGGAAAGTTACTTTAAGGAATACATGCTGCCCTACGTGCAGCCGGTGCTGTTGATCAAGGACATGGTACGCCCCTTCCTGAACAACGCCCAGTTGTACCTCTCCATCCTGATGAAGGACAAGGAGAAGGGGAAGACGGCCTACGCCATCGTAAAAATCCCCAGCGATCACCTGCCCCGCTTTATCGAACTACCGGGTACGGACGACGAGCGCAACATCATCATGTTGGACGACATCGTGCGCCACTCCGTCTCCTGGATGTTCCCGGGCTACGAGATCGAGGACACCTACAGCATCAAACTCACGCGGGACGCCGAGCTCTACATTGACGATGAGTTCAGCGGCGACCTCCTGGCCAAGATCAAATCCAGCCTCAATCGCCGCCACGTCGGCCCGGCCAGTCGCTTCGTCTACGACCGGACCATGCCCGACCACTTCCGGGAGTACCTGGAGGACACCTTCGAACTCGACCGCTACGACATCCTGGCCGAAGGGCGCTACCACAATAATTTCGATTTCTTCAAATTCCCGGACTTCGGGATGACCAAGCTACTCAATCCCGCCCAGCCCCCCCTGCCCTACCCCGCACTTGAAGAAGCAGAGGATTTTTGGACGGCCATTTGTGAGCGGGATCACCTGCTCCATTATCCTTACCACAGTTATGAAAGCGTGGTCCGCTTCTTCGAGCGGGCGGCCGACGATCCCTACGTTTCCCACATCAAGATCGTCCAGTACCGGGTGGCCCGCAAATCGCGGATCATGCAGGCGCTGATGCGGGCGGTCACTATGGGAAAACAGGTCAGTGTATTCATTGAGGTGAAGGCCCGTTTCGATGAAGAGGCCAACCTGCGGTGGGGGGAAAAGCTGGAGCAGGCCGGGGTACACGTCCACTACAGTTTTCCGGGGGTGAAGGTGCACTCCAAGCTGGCGCTGGTTCGTCGGGTCGAGAACGGGCGGGAACAGATATACAACTACCTGAGTACGGGCAACTTCCACGAGGACACGGCCAAGGTCTACAGCGACTTCGGGCTCTTCACCGCCGATGAACGACTGACCGGCGAGGTCTCCCGCATCTTCAGCTTCCTGGAGAACGTGATGATCCCCGAGCAACCCTTCCGCCATCTGCTGGTCGGGCAGTTCAATTTGCGCAGTGGGCTGGAACAGTTGATCGACCACGAAATCACCGAATCCAAAGCCGGCCGCCCCGCCGCCATGACGCTCAAGATGAATAGCCTACAGGATAAAGGCATGATCGAGCGGCTCTACCGGGCCAGCCAGGCCGGGGTGACCATCAACCTGATCGTACGTGGCATCTGCTGCCTCGTCCCCGGTCGCAAGGGCTACAGCGAGAACATCCACGGCGTCAGTATCGTGGACCGCTATCTGGAACATGCCCGTGTTTTCCACTTCCACCACGGCGGCGAGGATCTCGTTTACCTTTCCTCCGCCGACTTTATGACCCGCAACCTCAGCTATCGCGTCGAAACCACCTTTCCCATCTACGACCCGGAACTGAAGGAAAAAATTCTGGAGATCCTCGACATTCAACTTGCCGACAACGTGAAGGCCCGTCTACTGAGCGATCAGCAGGGCAATCCGTACTTCCGCGGCGGCAGCGATCTTTCCATCCGGAGCCAGGAGGAAACCTACCACCTGATCAAACGCGGCCTGGTTGCCGAGCAGATGGAACTCGACGCGGCAGCTTCCGAAGAGTTCGATCAGCGCGGGTAGATCGGTCCACGTCGATCCCGGAGCGGCTGCCCGCGCCGATCCCGAAACACGGCAATGATTTCGGCTACCAGAGCGATGGCGATCTCCTCGGGGGTCTCGGCACCGATGTCCAATCCGACCGGGGCATGGACTTCCGCGTGGGCGAACAGATCGATCCCGCTTGCAGCCGACAGTTCCGTGGCCAGCTTTTTGCTACGCTTCCGGGGACCGAGGAGTCCCAGATACGGTGGTCGCCGCGCTACAAAATGCCGGAGCATCCGCAGGTCATGGTCGTAGTCGTGACTCATACAGACCACGGCGGTAAACTCGTCCACCTCGGTTGAGGCGGCAGTGCTATAGTCGTGAACGCCTTCGGCGAGGTCGGTAATTTCGCGGGTAAACTTCCTACGTGCCCCGATCAGTGTTACTCCCCATCCCAGATGAGCCGCGGTTCGGACCGTAGGCAAGACATCGTAATTATTCCCGATCAGGACCAGGCGGATCGAGGGCCGTACGCGCTCCAGCAAGCGGTGGTAAGCCCGACCATTATAGTCCCGATACGCCCGCACGATGGACCGCCCTCCCGCCACTTCCAGGCTCCCCTCGGGTAGCAGATACAGATCACCAAGCGCGGGATCGACCTGGTCGGAGGAAATAGTCTGTACCAGGATGCGCTCCCGGCGCGTACCCAACACACTGCGCAGGACCTCTACGGGGCCATCCGGGTCGGATAAGTCGATCGGTTTGAAGAGCACCTCGATCCGCCCGTTACAGCCCAGCCCGATGCCGATGACCCGGTCCGCGGTCTCCAGCGTATCGTACACCTGCACCCGGGCATGCTCCAGGAGGATGACCTGCCGGGCCCGCCGTAGCGCGTCGCCTTCCAGACAGCCCCCGCTGATGCCCCCCACGAATCGCCCGTCGACGCCGACCAGCAAGCGCGCGCCAATGCGCCGGTAAGAAGAGCCCGCGACGGCCACCACGGTCGCCAGCGCGCAGGCTACCCCCTCGGCCCGAAATCGGTCGTAAAGCCCGACGATTTTAGCGATCTCCTGCATGGCGCGCGTAGTCCTCGGGTGTGTCGATGTCAAAAAGCGGAAAGTCGGGTTTGAGGCTGTGAACGGGGTATGCCCCCGATTGCAGGATAAACTTTGCACCTGCGTCCCCGCCCTCCTTCCGTATGAGCGGCCAGCTTGAGCGGGGAAAACAGGCCGGCACGCCCAGGCGACCGGAGGGATAGGCCGTAGCTACGATCTCGTGTCCGTTCCGGAGTTGCAGCAATGCGCTCAGGTGTTCGGTCGTGACGGACGGCTGATCGGCCAGGCATACCAGGGCGCGGATAGCGGAAAGTGCCGCGGCTTTGTCCAGCCCCCGGTGAAGACTGGCGGAGAGCCCGCTGGCGTAATCCCGATTGGGAACGGTAAGAAGGGAAAGTCCGTCCAGTGCTTCCGTCACCGCCTCCGCATGGGCACCCGTCACGACAATCAGGGACTCTACCTCCGGGCAGCCCAGGATTTGCCGGCCTACGTGACGGACCAGGGGTTGCCCCCGCCAGTCCAGCAGTTGCTTAGGCCGTCCCATGCGGCGCGAAGCTCCGGCAGCCAGCAGGATCGCGACCGTTTTCTCCATCAGCGGAGTATTAATTCCACAATCCGGGCCGAGTCACCAGCCGGACCGCTGAATCGGAACTCCGTTTCATCGATGGTATGCTGTCGCTGCCTTACTTCACCCCGTTGCATTCCGATACGTAGCCCGTTCTGCGTCACGACGTTCGGGCTTGTGATATGAATACTTTGTATACGTCCGCTCGGGGCACGGAGATAGCCGAGGGTATCGTCGCGGCTGCCGATAATGTGGTAGCGAACCGGATCGCCGGCAAATGGAGTGATCAGGCGAGTACCGTACCGATTGGTGTACTGCCCCGGCTGCAGCGTAAGAAATTCGTTATCCCCTACTTCGTAGGGATCGTCCGGGTCTACGTCGTAAATGGCCGTATTGCCGGCATTAGGCAGTTGCACCGTCCGGGTTTCGGGAGTGGTCGGAGGGCTGTCGGTACATCCCAGGATGAGGCAAAATCCAGAAAGAAGAAATAGTCGGGCGAGCATAGCGTTCATTCGATCTCTGCTGCGGGCGCGGACGCAGGTGCGGGGGGAGACGGGCAGGCGGTGGGAAGGTAACGAGCATTTGGCGAGTGCTCACGTTAACACGGAAAAAGACCATATGCAAATCGACTTAAACGGACAGACCGCCATCGTAACCGGCTCGAGCACCGGACTGGGCCGGGCCTGCGCACTCGGGTTGGCCGAGGAAGGAATGAACGTCGTGATCAACTACCACAGCAGCCGTGAGGAGGCCGAAGACACCGCCCGGGAAATCCGCGAGGCCGGCGGTCAGGCCATCGTGGTACAGGCCGACGTCTCGAAAGAGGCGGATGTCGAGCGCCTATTCGCCGATTGCCTCAGCGCCTACGGCCACCTCGATCTGCTGGTGGCTAACGCCGGTCTGCAGGCGGATGCGGCCTTCACCGAAATGAGCCTGGAGCAGTGGAACCGCGTACTGTCCGTCGACCTCACCGGTCAGTTCCTCTGCTGCCGGGCCGCGGCCCGCATTTTCCGCCGACAGGGGGTACACGAACACGGCAAATCGGCCGGAAAAATCATCTGCATGAGCAGCGTTCACGACGAGATTCCCTGGGCGGGACACGTGAATTACGCCGCGGCGAAGGGTGGGGTGAAGATGCTCATGGAAAGTATGGCCCAGGAGCTGGCCGCCGATAAGATCCGGGTGAACAGCATCAGCCCGGGGGCCATCAAAACCGACATCAACCGCGAAGCCTGGGAGTCGGAAGAGGCCCGGGAGCGCCTGCTTAAGCTTATCCCCTACGGCCGCGTCGGGGAGTCGCGGGACATTGCCAACCTCTGTGCATTCCTGGCCAGTGACTGCAGCGACTACATTACCGGCACGACCATATACATCGACGGGGGCATGATGCTTTACCCCGGCTTTCGGAACAACGGATAGGCGGTCAGCAACAGGGTCAGCGTAAAGAGGGTCACCCCGACGGAAGTCTCCAGCGTATTCTCCACCAGGCAGCTTAACAATAAAACGGTGAATACCGAAAGGTAGGTCGGATCACGCCAGCGGCCGCCCCCCCAGGCGAGCAGGGTGAAGCATCCGACCGTCCAAACCAGCCCGAAGACCCCTCCGGCGACCAGGGCACTGATGAACTGGTTGTGGGGCCGCATGCTCTCCACGCCGGGCAGTCGGTGGGCGTAGACATCGGCCATCGCTCGATTGAGATTGCCGAAACCAACCCCAAACCAGGGGGACTGCCGCCATACTTCCAGTCCCAGTCGAATACTGGTCATCCTGCCGGCATCCGAGTATTCCAGCAGGCTAGCCGGTTCGTCCGCATTCCGGAACCGCCACTCGAAGCGCATGTAATCCACCTTCGTGCGCAGGGCCGGCACCGTAGCGTAGGCGAGTAGGGGAAGCAAAACGAGGCCGGTTGCCACACCGATCAGGGCTCCCCGCTGCCCCCGGCGCAATGCGTGACGGACGAGGTATACGGAGAGACCGACGTAGGCCGCCACCAGTCCGGTGCGCACGGCCAGAATATGCAAACCGACAAATAGGAAGATGGCAATCCATAGTTCCAGCCGTCGACGCTGGATGAGAAAACCGGGTAAAGCCACGACACAGCCCAGAGCCAGTAACAAACTGAAGCGCACGTGGTTAGCCCGCGGTACGGGAATGGGTCGTCCCAGCGCTAATTGCTGATTGTACTCGGCGAAGTGCAGGCCGTAGTTCAGCAGTACACCCGTCAGTGTCAGGCTCAGTACGGCGAGAAAAACCCAGCGCCCGATCGTCCACGGATTGCCAGGGGCGATCGTGCGCCGATTACCAGCCCAGGCGAGCGGAAGGAGAAACAGGGGAAGCTTGATCCGCAACCGTTCGGTGTAATAGGCCCAGTCTTCGGTCTGCCAAACCGATAGGAAGACGAGTAGGTACAGTCCGACCAAGCCTAGGACGGTAGGGTCGCGAAGCCTTCGCACAAGCGCGGCGGGCGACCAGCGGCCGAAAAGAACGGGCAGGGCGACCAGTCCGATCGTCGCGCTGCTAAGCAGGGCCGGTGCGTAGAGCATACCGAGGAGCACGGCCAGCAACAGTACCGCGGCCGCGGTGGAAAACCAGTCTTGGCGGATGCCTGCGGCCATCGGTTGGCAATATACCCTGAGTGCCTATCTTCGCGGCCCAGAACAGTCAGGCCAAATGGAGGTATTCGAGCGGGTAAAGGAATTGATCGGGGAGATCGAGGCGGCGGCAGCGGCTACGGCCGAAGAGGTGGAAGCCTTCCGTATCCGCTACCTGGGCTCCAAGAACGTACTGAAGCCCCTGATGAAGGAGATGCGCAACATCCCCGATGGACGCCGCCGGGAGTTCGGCCAGCTCGTCAACCGGGCCAAAGCGGCCGCCCAGTCACGCTACGATGAGCTGCAGCACGCGCTCGCCGAAGAGGAGGATCAGCAGGGCCGCCGCGACCTGGACCTCACCGCCCCCGCCGAACCCATGCCGCTGGGCAGCCGTCACCCGATCGCGCTCACCATGCGCCGGATCGTGAGCATCTTCGAGCGGATCGGCTTCGCGGTAGCGGAGGGTCCGGAGGTGGAAGATGACTGGCACAATTTCTCGGCCATGAACACCCCGGAGGACCACCCCGCCCGGGACATGCAGGATACCTTCTACGTCAACGACGACCTGCCGAAGGGGGCGCGCGGCGCGGCCATGCTGTTGCGTACCCACACCAGCTCGGTGCAGGCACGGGTGATGGAAAACCAGGAGCCCCCCATTCGTATCATCGCGCCGGGGCGGGTGTACCGCAACGAGACCATCAGCGCCAGAAGCCACGCTCAGTTCCACCAGGTGGAAGGGCTTTACATCGCGGAGCGCGTCAGCTTTGCCGATATGAAGGCGACCCTGCTCCACTTTGCGCGGGAGATGTATGGAGAAAAAACCAAAATTCGCTTACGTCCGAGTTACTTCCCCTTCACCGAGCCCAGCGCCGAAATGGATATCTGGTGGGGCCTCGAGACCGAACACGATCACCGCATTACCAAAGGGACGGGTTGGTTGGAAATTCTCGGTTGCGGCATGGTGGACCCGGCGGTGTTGACCAACTGCGGTATCGACCCCGAGCGCTATACCGGTTACGCCTTCGGGATGGGCATCGAGCGGCAGGCGATGTTGCTGTACGGAATTACGGACATTCGCCTCATGTTTGAAAATGACGTGCGCTTCCTCCGGCAGTTTGCGGGGGTGCTCCCTTAACATCGGATGTCTAAGACATCCGATGTCCGGACTAGACGTAGATATCCAGGATGGACAGCCCCCCGAATAGTAGACTCGCTACCCCGTTCGTCGTGAAAAAGGCCAGATTGACTCGGCTGAGATCGTCCGGCCGCACCAGACTGTGCTGGTAAACCAGCAGACTGACGAATAGCAGACCGGCCCCTATGGTGAGCCCCCCGAATGCCGGATAGCGGCCGAACTGCACTACCAGGGCAATGAACAGGACCGATGCGCACCCCACATGCAGCAGTCTGCCCAGAGCAAGCGCCCGCTCCGGCCCCAGCCGAACCGGAATACTAAACAGTTCCTCCCGCCGGTCGAATTCCTCATCCTGCAGGGCATAGATGATATCGAAGCCCGCCACCCACAACAGGACCACTCCCCCGTAAAGTACCGGCAGGATACTCCAGGCCGCCGTCACCGCCAGATACGCTCCGACGGGGGCAAGGGCCAGGCCGAGTCCTAGGACGAAGTGACAGAGGTAAGTAAAACGCTTGGTGAAGCTATACCCCAGTATAATGAGTAGCGCGACAGGCGATAGCCAGCCGCAAAGGGGATTGAGCAGGAAAGCGACGGTAACGAAGGCCAGGCAGTTGGCGATCACGAACAGCAGGGCCGCCCGCGCCGAGATCGCGCCGGCCGGAATTTCCCGGACCGCCGTACGGTGGTTCTTTCTGTCGATCTCCCGGTCGAGGTAGCGATTGAAGGCCATGGCCGCCGAGCGGGCGAAGACCATGGCCGCCACGACCAGCCCAAAGGTGGAAAACCGGAAGGAGCCCACGTCCAGGGTCGCCAGAAAAAAGCCGAGCATCGCAAAGGGCAGGGCGAAGATCGTGTGGCTGAACTTGACCAAAGAGAGAAAATCGCGGACCCGACGAAGGCGCGGCATAGCTTGGGGGTAGTTTCCCAGGTAAAACGCCCTCCCGGGGAAAAGTTGCCATGGCCACCAACGAAGGCGACATGCGGACCGTCTGGCCTTTTAAATTGAATCCTATGTACCGTTTCTTCGCCTTTCTCGTCTGCGCCTTTGCCCTGTCTGGCTGTTTAGAGGATGATTGTCAGGAAGAAATCCTCTATACCGCCTACACCCCGATCGTGGCCGAGGCGGCAAATTGGCGGGCGGCCTCCTTCGCCCTCGGCGAACCGAGCGAAGACGTCTGCGACCCCTCCGGGTTTTACGTGTACGGAGACATTCTTTTCGTAGTGGACCGCAGTACCGGCCTGCACATCATCGACAATCGCGATAATGCCGCCCCCCGGCCCCTGGCCTTCATGTCCGTGCCCGGCGGCGAGGGCATCGCGGCCCGCAACAATATGCTTTACCTGAGCCAGTACGGGGATTTGCTAACCTTCGATATCAGTAATCCAGGCGAACCCCGCTTCCTAACCCGTACCGAGGAGGTTTTCCCCTATTCACACTTCGCTGACGGTCAGCCAGGGGACGTCATTATCGGGTACGCCGAATCTCAGGAATCTTACAGCCTGGACTGCAATGCAC
>CAZKPE010000006.1:29540-49590 GCA_964554545.1 uncultured Lewinella sp. | reverse complement strand
AAAATCCTTCGTCTCATCAGCCAGCCGCATACTCAGGTTCTCGCCGGGGCGGCGGTTGGGCAGCTCGGGATTGTCGTAGGGGTCGAAGAAGCCGCCCGGGGGTGAGCCGCGGTGGTGGCCGGCTACGTTGACCTCGAAGCCGTGGTCGGTCGGCATACTGCCCTGCCCCCCCAGGTGCCATTTGCCGGCGAAGAAGGTGCGGTAACCATTTTGCCGGAAGGCTTCGGCCAGGGTGGTGGCGCTGTCGGGGAGCTGGCGGATGTACTCCGGCGGCAGGTGGGTCGTGAAGCGGTTGTTGTTGCGCCAGTCCTCACCGCTACGGGCACCGATCCAGTCGGTGATGCCGTGGGTGGGGGTGTATTGCCCCAGCATCAGCGTGGCGCGGGAGGGGCTACAGACACGACTCCCGGCATAGGCGTTTTCAAAGCGGACGCTGTTGGCGGCCAAGCGGTCGATGCTCGGAGTTTCGTAGAAGGGGGAACCGGTAGCCCCGAGGTCGTGGTAGCCGAGGTCGTCGACGAGGATGAAGAGGACATTGGGCGGGGTCGCAGGTGCGGTGGTTTCGGGAGGGCTGGGAGAATCGCAGTTCCACATGGAACATAGCAACAGAACGGGGAGGAGGTAGCGCATGCCCCAAAATAAAAACCCCCGCACTTCCGAGGAAGCCGGGGGTGCCGTTCGTTCCGGTAAGCCGGGTTCTGTCGGCCCCTCCGTAGAGGAACGCTCCACCATTTATCTAGGCCGCCGGTTGCCCGACGGCTCGATCTACCTACCCGCGCCTTCACCCCGGGGGGGGCACGGCCGGGCCGGCCTGGGCGCTGTTCGGTATTTCAACCCACGGGGTTTACCCCCACCCCGCATTGCTGCGGGACGGCGTGGGCTCTTACCCCACGATTTCACCCTTACCGCGGCCGGAGCCGGTAGGCGGTATACTTTCTGTGGCACTGTTCCGTATCTTCCGAAGAAAACCCCGGCCGTTAGCCGGCGTGGTGCCCTGCGTTGCCCGGACTTTCCTCTTGCCGAAGCAAGCGGTGGAGTGGACGGACGGCAATTAGGGTAAACCCTCCGCCCCGCCCGGGGTTGTGATGCCGTATGAAAACAGCCGTTATCGGAGCCGGAATTGCCGGGCTGGCCGCCGCCGTCCGCCTCGCCGTAGCGGGACACGAGGTAGACGTGTACGAGGCGGGGGAGGGGCCGGGAGGAAAGCTATCGGAGTTCACGCTGGAGGGCGGCTACCGCTTCGATTTCGGCCCCTCCCTCTTCACCATGCCGCAGTACGTGGACGAACTCTTCGAACTGGCCAGCGAAAACCCCCGCGACCACTTCAACTACACCCGCTTACCGGAAGTCTGCCGCTACTGGTGGCCCGATGGCACCCGCTTCGTCGCCCCGGCCGACACCGAAGACCTCATCCGCGACGCCGCCACCACCTTCGACGTGCCCGAGCGGGCCATGCGCGACTTCATGGATGCCGCCGCCCGCAAGTACACCCTCACCGGCCGCACCTTCCTCGAAAAGAGCCTACATAAGCTCAGTACCTGGCTCGATCCCTCGGTGGCCTACGCCATGCTGAAGATCCCGGGGCTGGACCTCTTCCGCAGCATGCACGACGTCCACGAGGCGGCCCTGCAGGACCCCCGCCTGGTCCAGCTTTTTGACCGCTTTGCTACCTACAACGGCTCCAACCCCTACAAGGCACCCGGCCTCCTGAGCATGATCCCTCACTTCGAGCACCACTTCGGTGCCTACCTGCCGGAGGGGGGGATGTACGATATCGCGACGAGCGTATACGAGTTGGGGAAAAGACTGGGGGTGAGGTATCATTTCAATCACCGGGTCAACGAGATTGTCACGTCTCCCCTCTCCCCCGGAGAGGGGCCGGGGGTGAGGGGTGTCTGCGTCGATGGGATAGAACACCCCTACGACCAGGTCATCTGCAACATGGACGTCTGGCTCGCCTACGACCGCCTCCTCCCCGACGCCAAAAAGCCCAAACTCACCCTCAAACAGCAAAAAAGCAGCAGCGCCGTCATCTTTTACTGGGGCATCGACCGCTCCTTCCCGGAACTCGGACTGCATAACATCTTCTTTAGCCGCGATTACGCCCGGGAGTTCTCCAAATTGGAGGCGGGCAGCCTCAGCGACGACGTGACCATCTACGTCAACATCAGTAGCAAGTACGTTCCCGCAGACGCGCCGGAGGGCCACGAAAACTGGTTCGTGATGGTCAACGCGCCGGCCCATACCGGTCAGGATTGGGACGATATGGTAGCTGACCTACGGAGGCGAGTCGTCAACATTTTATCCAAAGCGCTTGCACCACTCGAAAAGACGGGACCCTACCCGTCTTCCGAGTACCGCCGCCCACTTGCCGACCATATCCGCGCCGAGCGCATCGTCACTCCTCCCGACATCGAAACCCTCACCGGTAGCCACCAGGGGGCCCTCTACGGTACGAGCAGCAACAACCGGATGGCGGCCTTTTTGCGCCACCCAAACTTCAGCCGGGAGATTGATGGGTTGTACTTTCTCGGAGGTAGCGTACACCCGGGCGGCGGGGTGCCGCTGTGCCTGTTGTCAGCCAAAATCGTAGGCGACCTGGTGCCGGCACCTTAACGTAGACCACCAAACATGGGGTAGTCCGCCCGGGTTTTATGATGTAACCCAACCGGATTTAACCATGAAATTATACACGAATCTTATCCTCATCTTTTTCTTCGCCCTGGCGATGACCTTCGCCACCGGCTGCAACACCAGCAAAGCCGCCAAGGGCGGTGCCATCGGCGGTACGGTCGGCGGCGTGGTCGGCGGAGCGATCGGTAAGAACAACGGCAGCGGCACCAAAGGCGCCATCATCGGAGCCGTCATCGGCGGTGCTACCGGGGCCGTCATCGGTGACTATATGGACAAGCAAGCCGAAGAGATCGAGCAGATCGAAGGGGCCGACGTAGCCAAAGTGACCACTGAAACCGAAGACGGGGAAACCGTGACCAGCGGCTACACCGTCACCTTCGACAGCGGCGTACTCTTCGATTTCGGCAAGTACAGCCTCACCGACGCCAGCCGCATCGAGCTGCAGAAGATGGCCGAGGTATTCAAGAAGTACCCCGACACCGACATCGAGATCGACGGCCACACCGACAATATCGGTAGCGACCGCAGTAACCAGCGCCTGAGTGAGCAGCGGGCCGGTAGCGTAGCCGACTACCTGGCCGACCTGGGCATCGACCGCAGCCGCATGATCACCCAGGGCTTCGGGGAAACCCGCCCCGTGGAAACTAACGATACCGACGCCGGCCGCGCCGCCAACCGCCGCGTGGAGGTCGTCATCACCGGTACCGAAGAACTGGTCGAGAAGGCCGAGCAGGGTACCCTGGAAGTCCCCGAATAAACGGCTCACGCTGTTCTACAGCCGGAGCGGCGCATTCCTAGCGGGGTGCGCCGCTCTTCGTTTGCGCCATCACGAAGCTGAGTAGTTCTTCCTCCCGCCACAGGTCGGCCATTAGTTGGTAGCCTACGGGCAGGTGGCCCTCCGGGTCCGTTCCGGTCGGGATGGCGATGGCGGGCAGTCCGGCCAGATTAGCCAGCACGGTGTAGATGTCGGCCAGGTAATTCTGCACCGGGTCGTCCTGCCTTGCCCCCACCGGCCAGGGCAGACTGGGTGATACCGGCATCAGGATGAAGTCGTAGTCGGCCAGAATGGCCCGCAGCCGCTGCTGGATCACCCGGCGGGCCCGCTGCGCCTTGCCGAAGTAGGCATCGTAGTAGCCGCTACTCAGTACGAAGGTGCCCAGTAGGATGCGCCGTTGGACCTCCGTCCCGAAGCCCTCCGACCGGCTTTTAGTGTAGGTTTCCTCCAGGGTGTCGGCGTGGGGACTGCGGTAGCCGTAACGCATCCCGTCGTAGCGCGCCAGGTTGCTGCTGGCCTCGGCGGTAGTGAGTACGTAGTAAGTCGGCACCACGTAATTGAAGTAGTCAAAGGCGACGGCTTCCACGGTATGCCCCTGCTCCCGGAAGGTGTCGATCGCTTCCCGTACGGTCTCCCGGATGGCTGGCGCTACCCCTTCCCCTTCGATATTCTCGGCGAAGTAGGCGATGCTTTTCGTCCCCTCGCTCTTCGCCTGGCTATAGGGGGGCACCAGGCGATTGGGGGCGGTGGCATCGTAGCTATCCGCCCCGGCCATGATCTCCAGTCCGAGGGCGATATCGGCGGGGTCCCGAGCGAGCAGCCCGATCTGGTCGAAGCTGCTGCCGTAGGCGATGAGGCCGTAGCGACTGATGCGCCCGTAGGTCGGTTTGAAGCCGTAGAGCCCGCAGAAGGAGGCCGGTTGCCGCACCGATCCCCCCGTACTGGAACCCACCGCCAGCAAACAGGTCCCCGCCTGCACCGAAACCGCCGCCCCCCCACTGCTTCCCCCCGGCACCCGGGCAGGGTCGGCGGCGTTGCGGGTGGGGCCGTAGTAGCTATTCTCGTTGGCGCTACCCATGGCGAATTCGTCGCAGTTCGTGCGTCCGATCACGATGGCGTCTTCGTCGAGGAGCCGTTGCAGGGCGGTGGCGGTGTAGGGGGAAACGAAGTCCTCCAGCATCTTCGAGCCGGCACTGACGGTGTGGCCGGCGTAGCAGATCACGTCCTTGATGCTGATGACGACGCCGGCCAGTCGCCCGAGCCGTTCCCCCTGCCGGCGGCGCTCATCCTGCCGACGGGCCAACTCCGAAGCTTCATCGGCAAAGACCTCAACGTAGATGTTGAGGTAACGCTGATCGGCGATCGCGGTGAGGTACTGCTCGACCAGCTTAACGGTCGTGATTTCTCCCCCTGCGAGGGCGGCCTGGGTAGCATCGATGCTGGCATACGGCATCGCGCTAAGGTAAAACGCCGGGCACCCATCCGCGCCGCCACCATACGGCCTGAATTCCGGCCCGTAAGACCATGAAAAACGTCAGGCTCCCCCATAAGCCCCAGTTGCCGAAGTGCTGCCCGACCAGGTAGTAGCCGACCAGGTAGCCCAGCAGGGCCAGCAACATCGTCTGCCGCATGGCCCGCGCCGTCGTCAGTCCCACGAAGATGCCATCCATCAGGTAGCAGGGGGTTGCCAGGATGCAAAAGGCCACGATCACGGGCAGGTAGCGCACCGCCTCGGACAGGGTAGCGGCGGCACTGGCTTCCGGCGCAAAGAGGGCGAGTAAGGGCATATTCCCCAGTCCGTAGATGAGCGCATACACGACCGCCAGTCCCATTCCCCAGGCAAAAAGTCTTCGGATCACACCTCGCACCTGCGAACGCGCCCCCTTCCCCGCATACTTCCCCACCAAGCTCTCGGCCGCGAAGGCAAACCCGTCCACCCCGTAGCTGAGCCAGTTGACGAGCTGTAGTAGGATTACGTTGGCCGCCACCGTTGCCGTACCGACGTCTAGGGCGTTGGCCCGGTTATAGAAAAAGGCAAAACTGAGTGTCAGACAGACCGTGCGGATGAAGATGTCGCGGTTGATCCGGAAGAAAGCAGCCAGGCTGACGTCCATTTTCGGGCGGGTACGCAGGTGCGCGGTTTGCTGGAAAAAGAGAATGACCAGGCCCAGTAGCAGACCGATGTATTGAGCAATGACCGTCCCCCAGGCCACCCCGGCAATGCCCCAGCCGGCATAGCTGACGAGGTAGTAGCTGAGTAGCAGGTTTGTTGCGTTGACGGCCACCGTAAGTACGAGCGGAATGACCGCGTTCTGCCGCCCGAAGAACCAGCCGAGCAGCACCATCTGTAACAGGGCCGCAGGAGCCGCGAGGATGCGGATGAAGAAGTACTCCTCCACCAGGGCGATCTGATCCGGCCGGATGTTGAGCAGCCATTCGGTAAGGACTACCAATGGCTGTTGCAGCAAGACCAGCAAGGTTCCAATGCCGAGGGCCACCCAGCCGCCGCGCAGGAGGGTTTGCCACTGTCCGCCCCCATCCTCCCGCCCGTAGGCCTGGGCCGTGAGCCCCGTGGTGCCCATGCGCAGGAAGCCGAAGTTCCAGTACACGAAGTTGAACGCCATGGCCCCCAGACCCACCGCCGCGATGTGGCCGCCGCCGAGCCCGCCCATCAGCGCCGTATCGAAACTGGAGATGAGGGGCACGGAGATGTTGCTGAGGATGTTGGGGATGGCCAGCCTCAGGATTTCCTTGTCTATTTTGTTAACCACGGATGGAGCACGGATTTTTTCACGGATTCATTTTATTAGATATGTATTAGATTTTTATCAGAAACAAACTGGCGGCGGTGCAAAATCCGTGCTCTACCCCGAAGCCGCTACGAAGTAAATCCGTGCCTTAATCCGTGCCCCATCCGTGGTTCCGAAACGAGCGCAGCGAGCAGAGCCGTAAAGCAATCCGCGGTGAGCCCTACCCCCCTTTAGCAAAACCTTAATCCCCACCCCCTTTCCTCTCCCTCCCAAAAGCCCGATCTTTGCCCCAAAGGTAACCGTATGAAACTCCCCGCTCTGCTCCTGTTGCTGCTCCCCCTCCTTGCCTGGATGGGTTGTGGGGAAGACGACGACAACCCCGGCCCCACGGCCACCGCTACCCTGAATTATGATGGCGACAACATTACGGCACCCGCCCTACCCGAAGGTCGCAACCAGTTCGCCGTCTACTTCCCCCCGACCGAGACGGCCCCCTTCGCCGGGCGCAACCTGGAAGGGGTACGCTTTTATCTCACCAGCATTCCGCAATCGACGACCGTGGTAGTATACGATGAGGGGGCTGACAATCGAACGCCGGGACCGGAACTGTACCGCCGCGACATCACGAACCGGGTCCGGACCACGGGCTGGATTGACGACCGCATCATCCCCGGTATCTCGATCGAGTCGGGCCGTGGCATCTGGCTGGTGGTGGAGGTGGAGCTGGCGGCCAACTTAGGACAGAGCGTGGGCTGCGATGCCGGCGCGAATTACGATCCCAACGGTAATTTACTCTCCCTGTCGGTCCGCCCCGCCTACCTGCCCTTCGATGATGACGTGAACTGGAATATCCGCGGGCTGATCAGCGCGGAGTAGGGCGAATAATCCCTTTCGGAGCCATTAGGAGCGAGAGGGAAACACGCCTACTAACGCGATGCAGGGATTCATGACCAGGTGAGGGGGCAGGCTACTGAAGGGCATGTTGTTTCCCGTATTCGCCACGCTGACACTTTGCTTCATGGCTACCGTCGGGGCATCTGGGTTGTTGTTGTACTCCCCGTCGAAGTCTCCGGTGTTGCCGAATAGGGCACCGGTCGGATCGGCGGTATTACCGGCTTCCGTGGTAGCTGGATCGGTAAGTCTGGCCTGGTGGGTGTGACTGGGTAGATTGAGTACGTCCAGGGTGATTTCCTCCCTGCCCGACTTTTGACCCATCGTTCGCGGACCAAGCCCCGGGCCACGACCGGACCCCATCATCATCCGACCCCGAAGGTCGGGCAGGCCAAAGGAGGTCCGTCCGTCGCCACCGTAGATCGTGCCCAGCAGAGAAAACAGCGCGGAATACTGTGCAATGGCCAGGAGCTGACCGTCGCAGAATGCCCAGCCCCGGGGGGCAAAATTGAATCCGAACCAGCGGATTTCACCAAGAAGAGGTTCCATGGTAAGTGTGTTATCGTGTTTTGAGAAACTGAATGGAGCGACGTTGCGTGGCCGTCCGGTAGGTGATGTAATAGACCCGGGCGGGCAGATCGGTGAGATCGATGTACTGCCCCGGCGAGTAGGGGCGTGCCGTTCTGACCACCCTACCCAGCGCATCGACGATCTCTACCGACGCTTCGGCTTCCGGGTCGATGCCGCTTAGTCTGAGTCGATCTGGTGCCGGATTCGGATAAACCTTCAGCGACTGGATAGCGGCGTCGAATTCTATCAAGATCATTTTCGAATAACTGATCGTACCGTCGTAATCTTCCTGAGCTATTCGGTAGGTAGACGAGCCGATGATGGGCGCTTCGTCGAGAAAGGTATATTCGAAGGTGGCGGCCCGCTCGGTAGACACGGCGGCCACAAAACCGATACGGCTCCAATCACCGTCCGTGAATCGCTCGACGTGAAAGCCCAGATTGTCCCGCTCGTTGATGGTCGACCAGTCGAGTCGGACCCCCGAACCGGGCAGGGCGCGCCCGGAAAAGCTCACCCAGTCGACAGGGAGGACGGCGGTGGAGAAAACTTGTGGCGGGTCGCTGGCGCACTGATTGAGCCCGTTATAGGAAGATAGGGGCGGTTCGGGTGTATCGGCCGGATTAAAGCCGACGGGGTTGCCGTTGATAAGAACGACCCAGGCTCCACCGCTATCTAGTTGCCACTGGATGACTACGGTCCTGCCCGGTGATACCACGGCGTAGCGAGGTTTTCCGTTGAAGTTGTCGAAAAAGCTGAGTTCTACTTCCTGCTGCGTTGCTTCGTTACAGGTATACCGCACCCCGAACTGGGCGCGGAGGGCTACGCTGCTGAGGAAAAATAGACAAAATAGTACAAGAGTAAGGTATTGTTTCATGAGCTTTAACTAGGGTATTCACGGGTGCTTCCTCATATTGAGAAAAACGAAAGGTGCTGTCTTAAAGATAGCGTATAGAATTGATTAGTAACGGCTCATCACCCCAGAAAAATAGCTGATAGCATAAAAACACGTGTATTTACCTATACGACGTGCGCCCCCGAGAGGACGGCCGGGTCGTCACCGTTCTTGTCGACGGCAACCTCAAAATGGATGTCACTACAGTTGACATGACTGCCTCGTTCACCTCGACGGTGATCGTCGGAGTACCACTGCTACGATCCTATCCGTACTCGCGAAGTATATCCATTCATTGGTCGTTTCCAGTTCCGTACGGTCAGTACCCCCCGAATACCGATCCGGGCCAGGTGGTATATAGCTTTCTTTACGTAGCCCGACTTTCTTTCCAGCAATGCAAATCGGGGGTAAATCATCTGTACGGCGGCAGAGGCTAGGACGTGAGAACAAATTTCCAGTTTACGGTGCGCGAATTCAGGGCGGATAATGTCAAGGATCACCACGTACCGACGAGCATCGGTCTGATTCCAGGCGGTATGCGTGCGGGCATCACAAAAGGGTAATGTTTTACCTTCCTCCCAGGGCCGTATTTCGGAACCCACCTGGAACCCCAGGTCTGGAAGCCCGGCGGGAACCACCAGCCCCATGTGGCAGCGAATGACGGCATCGGTGTCGCCCTGATGTGGATTTATATTGGCACCGGGCTCCAAAATGCTCAACGAGAATGAGGTACAGCCCGGCAAGCGCCCGATGATGCGCATCGTTTGTGGGCAGGCCGCACAGTTTGCTGACATCCTGTACCCCCAGAACAGCAGCCCCATCGTCTTCCACCGCTTGGGGGGAAATGACATACTGTGGTTGATAGAGTACGGCCGTAGTCTGTCCGGCCGCGCTTCCAATAGGTGGAGTAGCTCGTCCCGAATCACCTCCCAGTTCTCTTCCAGCACCCGCGTCCAGGGCAAGTCTTCCCTGCGGTAAAAGGCAGGTTGATCACCCCGGTAACGCTCCCCCCATACCGCGTACCAGGGTTCTGCCGTGTTCGTAGACTCTTGCTTCATACTGTTTCGGCTACGTTTACTATTGGGGTGGGCGACATACTGGCAATCAGCCCCGCCACCTCGTCCCAGTGGTGGTGAATAAAGTCATGACCTCCCGCAAAGTAGTGCAGGGCGCAGTTGTTGTCGGCGAGCTGTAGCCATGGCCTTACCTGCGCGGGCGGGGCTACGGGGTCTTGTCGGCCGGCCAGCACGATCAGGGGCGAAACCAGGCACGACTTACTGCCCGGGTAGGTTTCTAGCATCTGAATATCAGCACGTAGTAGTTTTTTGGTAGCCTGTAGGGCACGCCGCCTTTCTTCCGTTCCCCGTTCGTCGGGGTAATTCATCAGTACGGCATCGATCATTTGGGCGGCGGGGCGCAGGTGCAAGTTTTGGTCGGAAGGAGATAGTGTAGGTGCACTGCAACCCGATAGGACAAGTCCGCTCGGTAGGCGATGTCCGGCCTTCCGCAGTGCCTGATAAAACTCAAAAGCTAACAAGCCCCCCAGGCTGTGGCCGAAGAAGTAAAAATCCTCACCCGGATCAGAAAAAGTGTCTACCATTTCGGCCACCATAGTAGATAGGTGAGTGAAGGGTTCCTCCGTCGAGCGATCTTCCCGCCCCGGCGGCTGCACCCCGATCACTTCCATGTCTTCTGGCAGCCGTTCGGCTAGTCTACTGTATACGGATACCCCCGAGCCGGCATAAGGAAAGCAGTACAGTCGGCTTCGTGGGGAGGATACTTCCCGCAGGACGGGAAACCATGCACCAACCCGTGGTGAAATGGGTGCCTCCTTCACTTCCTGACTCTCGGCGTAAAGTTCGGTAAATAGATGATCCGTCAGCGCCCTGATGTGAGGGTAGTTATAGGGAAGCGTAGGAGGTAATTCTACCCCGTACCACTGCTCCAGCTCAACGACCAGGGCAATGGACATCAAAGAGTCCATCCCCATAAAATTGAAGCGCTGATTTTCATCGATTCGGTCCATCGATTCGATCAGCATCACCCGCCGGAGTACGGTGCGTATGCTCTTGTCGATGTGGTCACGCGCTTCCCGGGGGGGCTTGGCCCGTAGGGTTGTCAACTGGTCCGAGTTGCTGGCCCTGGCCACCGGTAGGTCCTCTAAAACTTGATTGAACAGGGAGGGCTGTAGCGAGAAGTCCGCTAGCGGTCGGAAAACCTGCCAGTCCATGTCGACAATCAATTCCATTGCTCCGCCACCATTCAGCGTTGCATTCAACCCATCCAGTGCAGTAGCGGGCGGTAGTAAACCCAAACCGGTACGGGCCATGATCTGCGTCTCCCGCGGTTTAGCACTCATCCCGACATCGGCCCAGGGGCCCCAGGCAATCGACACGGCGCTAAGTCCCGCACGCTGACGAAAGCGGGCTAGCTCATCCAGAAACTGGTTGCCCGCCGTGTAGTGACTCAACTGTACCGACCCCCATACGGAGGATACGGACGAATAAAGGACGAAGCAATCCAAATCGTCCTGCAGGCTTAGTTCATGAAGTGTCCATGCCGCGGCGACCTTTATCCCCAGGGTCTCCAGTAGCCGGCCGCGCTCGACGTCTACGGCCTTCTCCTGCCAGTTTACCCCAGCAGCATGTACAATACCCCGGATGGCAACGTTCTCTCCTCGCAAATCATCGAATAAGGACACCAGTGCGGGGCGGTCCCTCACGTCCAGGGCATGCACGTCGAGTCGATCCGCTCCTTCCCGCAGTTTGATCAGTCGTTGAACTACCCCGTAACGCGCATGGTCCGACGAGCAATCCGCCCACTCGTCAGCGGCCGGTACGGCGGTACGGCCCAGTAGAACGAGGTGGCGAGCCCCGCGGTCGATCAACCAGGCCGCTGTCTCCAGACCCAGGCCGCCTAGCCCACCGGTGACGATATACGCCCCGTCGCCCCGTAATTCGTAGCGTTGGGCTTTGGGCGGCGGCAGGGGGGTCAACTGCTCGATGAATTGCTTACCGTCACGAAATGATACGCAGCGTTCCCCCTGGGGAGAGGTTGCCTTAGAAATGATCGACGCAGCTGTCCGATCGGGTTCGTCGACTACGGACACGTCGATCATTCCACCCCGCCAACCCGGATTTTCCAGGAAAAGTGATTTGCCGTAACCCCACAGCGGAGCCTGGTCCAGGTGTAGGGGGTCGGACGGACGTACACCGGTCGAGCGAGCATTCTGGGTGACCGCCCATAGGTCAATTCGCTTTACCTGTACCTGAAGGGCACGCACCAGTTCGCTAAAATTCCCGAGATTTCTGTCAATCCGCTCGTTTAGGGTAGTCGAATGCAACGCCCCACCGGGAGCCGAGACGTACACTACCCTGACAGTCACCAGATCGTGCCGGGAGTCGTAGTTGATAATTTCGTGAAGAAGGGAGTGATACTCCTCCCGATCCGGAAAATCGGATAGCATCACGTCAACATCCTGTACTGCCGCCTCTCCGACGCCAATTCGTTTTACATTATGTCCCCCCTGGCGTAGCTGGTCCCTGAGGGTAGTAATGAGTAGTGAATCCTGACCGACCAATAACCAAAGCTCCTGTCGGCTGATGGATACCGGAGCCGGTGCCGGGGCGGGTATGTTTATCCATTCCGTAGCGTAGTGTATGCCTTTTGGTTGAGCCGGAGCTACGGCTTCTTGCGCCATCACCCGGGAAATATCCTGCGCCGTCAGGCCGGGAGCACGGTATGGCCTGCGATCGAATGTATAGCCGGGGATGCGATCCGGATAGCTGCGGTGTGTAAAGAACAACTCCCAGTTGATACGGTAGCCGCGCTCGTAGAGTCGTCCCAGCGCGTCTAGCAAATAGTGATCTTCCGTACGTCTGTTGTGGGGTTTGGTTAACGTTCGGAGGAGCAGTGAATCCGAATCTATATTTTCATTCAGGCCGACCAGTGTGCTGGCTCCAGGACCAATTTCTATGAAGTGATACGATGCATGTAGAGACGAGAGCGTCTCGCAGGCCGAGATAAAGTCGACCGGTTGCCGTAAGTGATCGGCCCAGTAGCCAACCCCCGGAGCATCTTCCATTAGTTTCCCCCGGAGGCAGGATAACCAAGGCTTCGAGGGTCGGCGAAAGTCGATTGTTTGCAGAAAATCGCGGTAGGCTTCTATAGCTCCTTCCACTTGCTGACTATGATAAGCCTGGGAAGCCTTTAAATAGGGAGCCTTTATTCCGCGTTCGGAAAACAGCGTACAGAGCCTTTGGACCTCGTAGGGTTCCCCGGATATTACCGTCTTGTTTGGACTATGGTACACGGCAATACTAACCTTGTCGGGGTCTGTTTCCCGTTCGACCGTATTGCGGTCAGCGTAGATAATGGCCATATTTCCCGCTTGGCCAAGTGTGGCTACCAGGTCGGCACGGCGGCGAACCATTCGCATTCCGTCTTCGGGGGAGAAGCAGCCAGCCAGACAAGCCGCTGCGTATTCGCCGAAACTATACCCCAGCACTACTTCCGGGCTCAAGCCCAAATCAGCTAAGAAGCGCCCTAGTGCATACTGCAGCGCGAAGGTCAGGGGCTGTAGATAGCGATCGTGACTGTACGCCGCCCAGTCGTGAGTGAAGGCTATCTCGATCAGCGGGGGAGCCTCTCCGTCTGGTGGTAAACCGGATAGGCAACGATCATAGTAGGCGCGAAAGGTAGGATAGCGGTAATACAACCGCTTTCCCATATGAAAGTAATCCTGACCCTGACCGGTAAACAGGAAACAGAGAGGGCGTATTTCGGAAACCGAGTCGCTAGGTGTCGGAAGGGTGGTCAGCTTACGCTGCAGGTCGCAATTACTGCTGGCCAGCAAATACGTGCGGTGGGCTAAATCACTGCGGCATAACGCCTGTGTCTGACAGAGGTCCGGAAAGGATAGCTTTAGGGTTGAAGATGATAGCCTGGTCCTCCAGGTCTCGAGCTGACGCTCCAGATCAGGAACCGAAGGAGCAGAAAGCACGAAGGGATAAAGTTGAAAATCAGTTGACTGTACCGTTATTTCTTCGGGCATTGATGCCTCTTCCAGGATGACGTGCGCAAGGGAGCCCCCGAAGCCGAATGAGCTAACCGCCGCCTTACGCAGTTTGTCTTGGCTTGGCCACGGTTTGGTCTGCCGGGCAATCGTCAGCCGGTCACGTCCAAGTTCGATGAGCGGATTGATCTCGGCGGTATGGAGTTGGCCGGGAATAGCCTGATGCCGTAGCATGAGTACGGTCTTCAGTACACCCGCAACACCTGCCGCTGCCTCCAAATGGCCTAGGTTGGCTTTGATGGACCCTACACAGCACTCGGTGTTACCCGCCAGTCCGTATACTTTGCGAAGCTGCGTCCACTCTACCGGGTCTCCCGTGCGGGTGCCGGTCCCGTGAGCTTCGATATAGGTGACTTCTTTGCCTTCAAGACCGGCATTGGCGAGTGCGTTACGGAGTAGCTCTCCCTGAGCGGGGCCACTAGGGTGAGTGATACCCGTACTGCGGCCGTCCTGGCCGGTCGCCGAACCGACTATCGTAGCTAATATTCGATCTCCGTCCCGCACGGCAGCTGTCTTGCGTTTTAGCATTAGCATACCACAACCTTCAGAACGAACGTATCCATCAGCGGTTGCGGAAAAAGCTTTGCACCTGCCGTCCCCGGCCATCATATTCAACTGCGAAAGAACTACGGTAGAACCCGGAGCGAGTATGGCGTTTACTCCGCCAACGATTGCCTGCTCGCAATCTCCGTTCAGAATGGCCGTGCGTGCCAGATGGAGTGCGGTAAGGGAAGAAGAACAGGCCGTATCGACGGCTACACTCGGTCCCCGCAGATCGTAGGCGTAGGCAATGCGGTTAGCCGCTACACTGTGGGAAACTCCCAGGCCGGAATAAGCATTGAAGCCGGTCAGGCCCTCGTTGAGTTTGACCTTCAGCGTCAGGTAGTCATTGGTAGAAATTCCGATAAACGTACCGGTATTCGACCCCGTAATCCGTGCTTTTTTCCAACCTGCATCCTCCAGCAGTCGCCAGGAGGTTTCCAGTAACAGGCGTTGCTGTGGATCGATTTCGCTGGCCTCGTAAGTCGAAATTCCGAAAAAGCGGGGGTCGAAATAATCGATCTCCTCGATAAACCCGCCCCACTTCGTGTTCATTTTCCCGGGGGTTGCCGCGCGTGGGTCGTAGAACAACTGATGGTCCCAACGCTCAGGGGGCACCTCCGTTATGGCATCCGTACCCTCTTCGAGTAGCGTCCACAGCTTGTCCGGGGTGTCGGCCCCGCCCGGGAAGCGGCAGGCCATGCCTACGATAACGACCGGGTCTTCGGGGGCGGGGCGCGAAGGAATCGAGGGTTGGCCTTCGTTCGATTCATACAGTATGTGTAGCTCTCCGTTCTGGTAGCGCTCCCGTGTTCGGGACCTCGATATTTTGTAACTGCTCGTACGGGGGAGTAAGCCTCGTGCGGTGAGGGCCACGCTTGCTCCGATCCCGAAGTAGTCGAGCAGGTTGGCGCGTATTTGCTTGGCGATGGTTTCGAGTTCCGATGGAGGCGTATGTCGGTGAATTTCCTGAATGAGCACGACCCGTTCACCTTGATTTCCGACCATACCGATGCAGGCAGTGGCATCGCTTAGCTGGATGCCGGCAACTTGCCTACGGGCGGCGTATTCCAAATCTTCGGCTGCGTAGTTGGTGCCCCGAACGATGATAGTCTCCTTTCTACGGCCGGTGATGTACAGAAATCCATCACGTACGAAGCCCGTATCTCCGCTGTTGATCCAGGGGGTCGTATCGGCCGTACGGTCCTTTATTTTGTCGATATAGCCGGCTAGGTTAGCGGGGGAGTGAATCCAAATGACCGAATCACGGATGTCGATCTTCGTACCGGGGTGGATGCGGTAGGGAAGCAGACGGCGTCGCAAACCGGGGCTAACGTCATGGTCGATCACGGCCTCGCTCAGTTCGTCGAAGGTATCCCCACCCCCCGCTACTAACAAGGTAGCCTCGGCCAGACCGTACACCGGCCGGAAGCTGGAATACCCGAAGCCCGCCCGGGAAAACCGAGCGGTAAACTGCTCCAGAACGGACGGTTCTACCGTTTCGGAACCCACGTAGGCGTGCTTCCAGTCAGTTAGATCAAACTGTTGCCCGGAATCGATCTGGCGTACGCAATACGCGTAGGCAAACGTCGGTGCCGCTGCACTATTCGTCCGGTACGTACTTATGGCCGTCAGCCAAATATCGGGGCGGGCCAGGAAGGTGGCCGGGGATAGGTATACCCCCATTCCCGTTTCGTACAGGCCGGTAAAAAGGTGACCTACCAGACCCATATCGTGGTAGAAGGGCAGCCAACCACACACGTTCACGCGTTGCCCACGTGCGAAGACCGTATACATTAGGGCCAGATTGCTCAGTACCTGCCGGTGCGTCAGGGCAACGCCCTTAGGGTCGGAAGTAGAGCCGGATGTATACTGCACGTACGCAATCTCGTCCGCCCGTAGCACGGGTAGCGAACACTCACCCTCTACACCCGATCCGATAATACTATCGATGGAGTATACCCGGGCAGCCGACAAACCAAGATTCTCGAGTCCGGTCATTACCGCTGCCGCGTGCGCATCTTCCAGCAGAATAGCCCTGGCTTCCCCATTTGCCAGTATGCGCAGTAGTCGGTCCCGGCCCGCGCGCCTTCTCCCCGATCGTACGGGGGGCAGGGGGGCGGGTACCAGCCCCGCCAACAAACAACCGAAGAAGGCCGGTACGAAGCCTGCTTGGTCGTCAAACGGTAATAGGACAACATTTCCCGCCGGCTCTTTTTTGACCAGATTGTAGGCTACTTTCAGGCATTCGTTTTTCAGATCGGCGTAGCTGAGGTTGTATCGTTCTTTCCCCTTGCTGTCCAGAAATACGAGAGCGGTAGCATCGGCACGATCTCGTGGAAAACCGGTCACTAATTGAGCAAGCGTGGAGTAAGACATATTAACCAACGACTAGTGTGCTTGTGATTTCCGACCCGTCGGTGGCCGTGCCCGTGAGTTGGTACGTATCTGCCTGAAGGTTCGCGCGGCCCGACTGATCGATGTCTGCTTCCGGAATAGCGATATTGCCCGGGGTCAGTACCAGTTTGGCACAATTTGCCGTCGTCCAGGATATAGAGAATGTGCCATCCGCCGCTTCAACGAAAGAGAAGGAGGTGATTTGGGGGTGGATCGTGTCGTCACTACCCAGATAATATACATCGGCAACGCCACCCGGCTGGTATAGGGTGAGCCGGTAGATATTAGTATCGGGACTATTCTGAATATCAATGCCTGTCCAACTATCCGGTGCCGTCTTGTACATGATCGTGGTGCTGTCGGAAGAGCGGTACTTAAAATAGAGCAACTTAACGGGGGCTAGTTGTATATCTACTTCCCCGACGGCCGCCCGCTCAAAGCCGTTTGCAGTCACGAAATAGCGTGCGACACTGGGCATCTGGCTCCATCCGTTCCGGTAAACTTCCATCATATCGGCCCCGGGGGTCACCGTTACCGGATCGGCCGGAATCCGGTAGCGTTCGTTGGGAATATTCGGCCGGGTAAGGAATACGGAGGACGCATACTGGGTACTCCATTCCAGGGTAACGGGTTGATCTACCGCCACTACGGCATCGGCCGGGTCACGGGTAAAGGAATGGAGGATCGGCGGATTCTGTTGGAGGGTGACGGCCTGGTCTACCAGGTCACTTCCCGAATATACGCTCACGGTATAGGTCCATTGCTGAGAATCCTGATCGGGGATATACACATCGATACTTCCCGAAAGAGCCACTTCTTTGTCACCGGCCCCCGAGAAGCCACTGATAATGACTCTATTCGCTCCGGAACTAACCCAGTTCAGTCGGGTACTATCAAACTGCGCTATGATGAGTTCATCCAGCCAGGCCACTACTCCGAGACCGGGTGGCTGTATGGTGAAGTCCAGCTCTACCGTCGTATCGCCTTCCCCTAACGACTCGGTGATCGTCAATTTAGCATCTATGGGGTCTGACGCGATCGGAACCGCGGAAAATACAAAGGTCAGCTGACTACCCGGCCTGATGGTCACTCCCTGAAACGGGCATTTGATAGCGAATGTACCCGCTTCCGTAGTATCCTGAGCTATGGAAAATCCACTTCCGCTCGGTGCCGAAGCGGAAAAATCATAATCGCGTACCACGCCGGATGGAATGTTAAATGAAATGCGATCCGAGGTGCTGAATATGATGTCGGTGGCGCCGTCATTGCCGATGGTCAAATTAAGCGAAATGGTAGTGTCCGGGAAGGCTGAGGGAGGAGTGATGCGGTAGGAAAGTCGCGGAGATGGCATGGGGTGATTATTGATCTTCTTTACTGGATTTACGCAACCTGAGCCAGCCCTCGGTAAGCCGGAGGGGAGTATGGCCGAGGCGGACGACGGGGGGCTGGGGTTCGGGTTCGGCCTCGGTGCTCCAATCGCTCACGGTTTCGCGGTAAAGCCAGGACCACTTGCCCCTCATCTCGCTGGGTAAGGGCATCCGGATTGCCGCCGGGTCAGTAAGCAGGGGCCCTACCCGGAAGGAGGCCTCCAAACGATTGAGCGCTGCAGACACCGGTCCATTTGGAAGGGTTTGATACTGGTAAGGAAGGGCACCCGCAAAGACGGGAAGTATCCCGCTGGGGTCCATCAGCACGGTGAGTTTTACTACCGGACCATCAGGCTGTAAGTCCAGCAAATGACCGGGTTGCACGTAATCGGAACCGGAAGGGCCGGCCATATCGAAGGTTGGAGGTCGGGAAAGCGAACTGCGTAGCGATTGCCTTATCCGCAAGGTCTGCCCGCGAGCACCGTAAACCGGAAAAAAAGTGGTGTAGTCATCAGCCTGAAAATAGCCAAATACGCCGTTTTCGTTCAATTGGGCATCACCGAGGCGAACCGCGAATTTCTTCGATAGGTATGGAGGGGGTGTGGGGACGTATTGCCCCTCCCTGTTGTAGTAGGCCCCCGTTTCCGCCCATGCCTGGGGGTAGACCGGCGTACCGAATAGCTCCAGACCGATTTGCGCTCTGACCACCGCCAGCGGCTTACCCATTAGCAGGGCCAAATTACCGTGCTGCAACGACCGACCGGGCCGAACCCACAAAGAGCTATCGATGGAAGCCATCAGGGCGTCGTAAGCGGCGGCACCGCTGTAGCCCGTTTCGAGCAAGCCGAGTACGAAGCCGGAGAGATGAGGGTTGGCTATGTCGGGCGGGGCCCCCAGTGGGCTTTGCGTACCGACCGCGGCATCCCAGCGTACCGACCAGCTTTCGGAGGTGGTCTCCGATTGCACTTTGATCACCGAACCGAGGCTGTTCCCCTCCGCATCGTATATCATCAGGGAATTATCCAGATGGTTCGGCATGACCCAGCCGCTGATCGGACTGGTAGCGTCGGCGGAGTTGGAAAAAACGGTGTCATCATCACGCTGTAGCAAGCGGAGCTGCACCTTGGCCGCCTGGGTCAGTCGCGGGGCTAACTGCCCGTAGGCAGTGCTAAAGCCGGCACCCGGAGTATGCATATTCTCCGACCATTTTATGTCAGTCAGTGGACTGCGACTCTTGGGCGGTTCGTTCGTGGGGTTGGCGGCGGCGAACATGATCTGACCGAAGGCATCGACCACCCATACGTTCCTGACCTGAAGGTGACCGGAACGTATGGGGGCGAATTGCTGGGACGTACCTTCCCGGTTGGGGTTGGTCAACTCAGGAGCGTAGCTCTCCTGGCTACCCCCGAGCGGTTCGCCCGTATCGTCGTCGTCCGGGTTCGGTGCAGATCGGCTTGCGGCAATAAATCGTGTGATCAACTGCTGGTTGAAGCCCGTCAGACTCTGCGTCAGTACATCGAGGTTTTTGATTTGCTCGCTTCCATAAGCCAAATCGTCGCGTAGCCATTGCGGTAGGTCATCATAATTCGGGTCGTTCTCGAAGCCTGCCATTTTTTCCTGGATAGCAGTCGCTATGCCCGGAACGAGAATAGATCGGCCCGTAAAATCGAGTGCGTACGAATCATTTATGGTATCCCCCTGCCAGTCGTAATCGATCTCCCCCAGTTTCCAGTCCTGAAATGGGGTGCTCGCATCCCGGGAAGTTGGTATCCACCGTACGCTCCAGTCCACAAACAGGGGGGTCCAGGGCTGCCGCTTACGGAAGGATATGGCGGCAAGCGCAGGTGCAATGCCGGTGAAGCCCGCCGCGTCGAGGATCGCCTGCCGGGGATATTCAATGGCGTCGATGTCCGCCCAGATCATCTCCTGCTGACCACGTATCCGGGCGGTTAGCGTAGACTGATCTACCTCGGTGCCGGCTTCGTTTTCCCGGTATATGGAGGCAAGGAGGCCCGCCGCCAGAGGGTCCAATAGAAGTGTTTCGACCAACAGATCCACTACCTCTTTAGGGAAAGCATTCCAGGGGGGGAGAACTACCTTATCGAGTAACTTCGAAGCATCGATGACCATAGGTAGCTCGCCATCGGGTTGCACTTTCAG
>CAZKPE010000006.1:3281-29440 GCA_964554545.1 uncultured Lewinella sp. | reverse complement strand
TGGCTCTGTTTCACCTGGGTTTGGGTGGTAGCTGGCACCTGCGCTCCGCCGCCAATCAGATCTGTTTTGAAACGGACTAGGTACAACTCGTCACGCTGGGAAGCGATCGTATTATTCAATTCATTCCATCGATTCTGCCGGGTATTCAGGTCCGTGAGTGCCTGGGTCTGATCGGGGGGTAGCGACACGGACTGTTTACCAGCATCGGGGGAGGGTTGCTCCTCCGTACTCTCTTTACGAACGACGATCCACTCCTTTCCCGCTGACGATTTACTGAAGCGAAGGGTATGCAGCTGATTTTCGACCTTGACCGGGTCCTTTTCGTAGTCGTAGAGTAAGTCCTTCTGAAAGGCCTCCAGGGCCCGGGCGATCTCGGGCACGTCGGATGATGGCTGGTCCATTCCGGAGTCGTTCACGATCTTGTCGGCCATATAGGTCGAGATAGCCTCAACGGCGGTGTCGGCAACGGCAAGCGTAGGGTATTCCCGGGCCTGCTGGGGGTTGCCGGACCCGTAGGCCACGTCGGTACCTTTCCACTCGATGCTACTCACCATGGCGTGGCAGAGCGATTGTCGGGCGAGGTCGGGTTCGGGGCCCATAGCTCCATTGGCTTGCTGCCATTCCAGCCAAGCTTCCATATGGTCTTGTGCCTGAGTAGGTAGATCGGCCGGCTCGTCGCCCAGTAGGCCGTGCGATCTTTGCCACTCCCGCCACTGGCTGAGCGCGTCCTGGACAGCGCCCGCGGAATCGCCGAGTTGCCACTGAAAGGTAGCGGCGAGTTCGGCCGACCAGGCGGCGGCATCCGTGGTAGCTAGATTGAAGAGGGCATCATCGGCGGGGTCGGCGTACCAACCGACGACGGAGTAGGTGTAATAGTAGGGTTCTTCGGCCGTTGCGTCGGGACTCAGCTGCTTATCGTGCAGGCCGAATACGTTACGCACATTATCGTAGGTAACCGACCAGGATACGGAGCCCGGCCCTACCGCCTGAACCGTGAAGCGCTGAGAGGCCGCTAATTCTTCGCCGCCATACTGCTCGAGCGCCTGCGCTTCTCCGATCTTACTTACCGGATAATTACCCGTGGTGAGCGGATAATTACTGGAGTGGGGGCTGGCGGGAAACTCCGCCTCCGATAGCAGGTCGCTGACTACGACGGTGCCGGTCACCGAGGGCGGCAGGCTGCTATCCGGGCCTGTGTATTCAAAGCGGGTAACCAGCCAGCGATTGGGGGCATTAGGGAATTGCGTGCTGACGTTACCATCGGCATCCACGACCTGCTTTCCGCGGCGTAGGGCGTAGGGGAGGGTCCACATAAGGTGGCTACCCACCTGGAGGTGATCATTCCGACTGACCACGTTAAAGGGGTCGTCACGATACATATTCCCTTTATCGGACAGGAAGAGGTTGAAGTAATCGACCTTCGTGCTGGACTGGGGGGTGCCCGTATTCGGATCACCCGGCTGGGGTAAGTCGTATTCGCCAACCAGCAGAACATCTACCGGCATGGGGATCAGAATCCGGGCTCCTGGCCAAACCTTTAACTTATTGGACATCGGTAGGGGGGTTGGGCGGCGGGGCGGTTACGCTATAGGGCTGTAGGCTTGCCGTAACGATCATCTGAATGGCAAACCCACCGGCGGTGAGCTTATCGACGCCCGTGTCGGGGTTCTTTAGTGCATTGCCGGGCAGGGCTCTCAGGGCGGATTCGATGTTGGCTGTGGTAGTAAGCACATCTACCACACCGCTACTGGCGCCGGTGAGGACGGCGACCCGGGCAGTAACCGGGTCGCTTGCGGAAGCATCCCGAAATAATTGTTCGCCGGCCGGATATTTACCCGGGGGGTCGGAGAAACCCAGGCCGCGTAAGTAGGTGAACGTCTCGTCGGTTTGCACATCGTTCTCTATACCGAAGTGTAAGCCTTCACTGGGCTGAATGAACTCGACCCGCGCGGGAACACCCTGGAACAGACAGATCAGCAAACTATCGGAAAGTCGATCCATGCGTAAGATCTGTAGCGGTAGCTGTTGTGCGTCGTAGGCGTTTATTTCTAAACCCGGATAGTCCGATACCAGGCGGGAGCGTAGCAGTAGGCCCGTCATCGTTCCGCCTATCTCTTCGGATGGGCTGGTTTTTTCGTTCCGTAATCGGCTTCTTAGCTGGCGCTGAGCGCTATCCACCTGCTGGTAGATTTTCGAAAAGAATGCCTTGTTAAACACTTGCTCCCGGCTAGACAGAACGCCCACACTGAGTGCTCCGTCGAGCATACGGTCGAGCCAGTTGCGATCCAGGTAGAAGAACCGCAGGGATTCAGCGGGGAGCATTCGGGGGTCGGGAATCAGATATTCGATCGGTACGCCGTACAGGAGAGATAGCTGAGCTAGCCATTCCCGTAGCTCATCCGTCAGTACCGGAGCGACGGTGTTCGGCGAAGCCGTCAACTGCTGGTGAACGGAGCGGTGGTAGTCATTGCGATTTGCCCAGGACTTCATACGGCTAACGGTGTTTGTTGAGGAGAGCGATCAGGGGGTCGACTTCCGTAGCCAGGTTATCCCCGGCAGCTATAGAGAGCGAAGGAGTAGCGGCCCGTCCACGGGGAGTATAGGCCGGCCACGGGCGGGAGGTATCCGTCAATCGGGCAGCCAGAAGACGTTGAACCGCATACGGTAGAGCCCCCCGATAGTCTGATGTGGCGAGATCGGCAATTGCGGTGGACACCCGCCTGATGTGCTGGGAGGCTGCGGCCCTGCTCAGGCGATTTAAATAATCATTACGCCATTGATACAGCATTGCGGCGAAGTGGGCATCCGAAAGGGCAAGCAACCGGCCGATCTGCCAGGCAACGCTATATGAGTGATCGAAAATACCCGTATGGGGGTCATACTGCATAGCATGATCGGAATACAGGTAAGGTGCGTAGCTTAAATCACGTTGGGTAGGTGCGGCTACGGCGGGCCCCCGGTACCAGGAAGTAGCTTTTTCCCCTACCCGAAAGTCGTTCTGTAGGGCCGTATAGCCTATGAGCAGTGCTTGCCGGGCAGTCGGGTCGGTGACTGAATCCAGTTCACCCGGCATCTGCAGCAGACCAACCCCCCCGTTGCCGGGGCGGTCCAGATTCTTCATATCGGCCAGAAAGCTGGATTTGGCGGCCGTTGCGCGAAACTGCCAGGAGGTCAGTACGAGTAGCCGGATTTTGGCTTTTGGGGGCGTATCCCCACCCCGTAGATAGTTAGCATACCCTTCGAAGGATACGGCAAATATGTGGTTATCGGCTACCTGACCACCTACTCCGGCCTGGGGAAGACGGTTACCTACGAGTAGGGAGAAATACCCGTCAGCGTCCATTCCCAGCATCACTTTACCACCGGTATTGACCTGACGGCCGTGAGCGAGTAGTTCCAGCTCTTCCAGGCGGGGCGCGATCGCCTGAAAGGTCGCCGCGTCGAGGTCGACTACCTGCACGGGGGTATCTAAAGCTACCCCTAGGCCACTTGTGTCCAGCGCCGGACCGAAGACATCAGATTCTTTCGGATTGAGTAACTCGGCAAGGGGAAGAGAACGGAGGGCGGATACCTTTTGCTCAAATTCATCGGGGTAAATAGTGAGCAGCCCCAGCCAGGGGGTTTGTTGGTTGTCCTCCGGTTGGAAGGGATCGATGGGCCGCACCCAGGGCAAGGCAAAATCGGTGAGTACGAGGTGAGGCAGGCTTGCCCCGAAGTTACCCTCCGCCAGCCCCGCAGGATAGCGGGCGTGAATGATCGACTCGGGTAGGGAAAACTGGGTACCCTTCAGTATGACCGGTTGCTCGCTACGGTACGATGGCGTTTCGGTACCGTCCGGATTCGGAACCCCCAGTATGTGCTGTTCCGCTTGCAGGTGGTAGGTTCCTGCCTTAAGGGGTGGCTCGACGGCATCGAAGAAACGGATGTCCCCGGAGCTGATATCGCTGTTCTTAGTCAAGTAGTTCATCGGTCGGTACGGCTACGGGAAATTGAAATAGTAAGAAAATCATCCTGCCGGGACACGTCGAGACCGGCGGTGCGTAGGTCGATGCCCTGACCCTCGGTGGTCGCCTCTATGTCGGGTCCGCTCAGACTGATTATACCCAGGATCTGACTTTCGGGGGCGGGCTGGTAAGCTAGTACGCCGAGGTACTGCACCTGCGTCCGCGCCTCCTCCCTCAAACGGTATATAACCAAGTGATTGTCCCCCAGCTGTACCGTACGCTCCGGAAGGGTAGTATGCAGGGATGTGGGAAGGGAGTTCCGGGCCATACTGACTTGTAGGGATTGCGAACTGGTGTCGGAAAGAAGTACGCCAACATACTCATCGGTGGATATCAGGGCTGTCTGTATCCAGCCCGTTTCAAGACTACCGTCTGCGGCGATTACCTTGTTTCGGTCCAGTAGGTCGGCAGCATCGATGATTCCGCAACGCTTCCCCCGACGGTTGACCCGAACTCGTTGTGCGTTCTGTATCCGAACCAGGCAGTCCACCCCGATGGCCCAGAGAGGATTGATTTTCACGAGTTTAGAGCGTTGTAGCCATCCGGTATGCCGTCCGCGCGACGCGGGAAGCGAAAGGGCGGCCAGTTGGCATACATTGGATAATACCGGGTGGTCGGCTCCCGGTGTCAGGCGATCTACTCCCACTAGCTGCTGGTATTGATCAAAGGCGAGAAGTAGCGCGGATAGTCGACCGCCGATAGTCAGGGTGTGGGTTGCCCTGCCGTCGAGTTTCCAGACAGCCCCACCCCCGGGATGTAGTTTTAAAGGCGTATTACTACCTACTGAGCGGGACGTACGGCGGCGATCGGTCCACTTCATCGACTGACGTCTACCCCCCGCCGCTGAATGAAGGTAAGACCGTATGATCCCCTCTAATCGTGGCGGTTGTATGGCGGCAGCCGTTACGGGTATCGCCCCGTTTTTCGGACCAACCGGGTTGGGCACGGGGTCGGTGGGCTTGCCGCCATTCTGGTAGAGCCCTATAGGGGCTATTGTCGGGAAGACCTGAAGGACCAGTTCGGCCGATGTACTCATTACGGACAGATCGGCGTCGAGGGGGGCCTCGATAGCCGGACTCCGGTTTTTCTGGAGTAGTTGCTGGGCGGAAGAGTCGTCTTCAGCCCCTGCGGTACTATCCGTAATATTATGTAGAGCGGTATAAATAGCATTTCGGCGACTGACTACGCTGCTTTCCATTATGGAGGCCATAATCTGGCTGAAAGGCATCTCCTGACTTAGCGGTGTGGCAGCGGAATAGGCGGGGGTAAGGGCAAAGGGGAGGAGACGAAGCCCTCCTTTCGTATACGTTAAGCTTTCTATGGGGAAAGCAGGTATCGCGCCGATGTAGAGGTAGGTCTCCGCGGATATTTCCAGTCCCATGAGGGTTTGGGGGATGACCATGTTCTCCCCATCGGGCGCGGCCTCGTGGTCAAGGCCGGTTCTACCCCAGAGGGCGGCGGGTGATCCATCGAATAGGCCCCGGATAGTAATTTGCCGGTCGACCAGGTTGATACTCACCCCCGTACTATCCGTCACGGATATGCTTAGTGGCGATTGTAGTTCACTCTGAATACCCATCGGACGGATACCCACGCGCGCGCCGGTAACCGTAAATTCCGTTCCCGTAACACTCCCCTGGGAAGCGGGTATGGCACTACCTACGTTGAAGGAGTAGAACATTGTATCGACCATCCAGGGCTGACCGGCTACGTTTTCCGTAGGGTTACCGGACTGAAGCAAACCATCGCCGGCGTTCCATTTAACGATTTGCTGACTTGTCGCGGGGGGAGCCGCTGCCAACTGAGCGGTGGACCGATAATCGTTGTCGTCGGGGGTCGACGCAGGTGGTAGAAACGAAGTAGCGAAAGCGTCCCAGCTTTTCAGGTTATTAGCGCTGGTAGCTGTCTGCTTATCCCCGAAGGGTATGGTGAAAGAGATGACTAGCCAGTCTACGTGTACTTCCCCATTGACGGGAGGGCCCGCAAGGTTTAGGGTCGCATTCAGCTCCGCGGTGACGGTGATGGAAACCCCGGCTACTTTGAACCCGAAGGAAGCACCTATGGTAACTCCGATAGCGACGTCGAAATAGAAGGGCTTCCATTCGATCAGGAAGTTGGCGTACGCATCCAGCCAAGCCTTTAGTGGTCCGGCAACGAAGAGCACCCGGAGGTAGCCCCCGGCCATGACGGCGGTCGGGCAAATAGCGAAGTATGCCCCCCCGTCGATGCTAAGCTTACCGACTGAAACTGCGATGTGCCACTGGATTCCCAGTCGAGGAACCTGGGGATAGTAGGCGGGCGGCTGAAAAAGTGGGTGGTAACCGCCCAGCGTAACGACGAACTGACCCTTCGGAATATGGACCACTTTACCGTCGATAGTTTGCTCAGTATCCTTGTACCACAGGTACAGCGCAAACCCTCCGGTAACCTTACAGTCCTTAGCCAGAACGAATGAATTAGGCGTTAACTGCGCCTCCACTGAAAGGATTCCTACGGCGGGTTTAAAGGCTGCTTTGATGGCCAGTTCAAAGTAAGCCAGGGCGTTTACCTTAGCCAGTTCGGGGGGTAAGGCGGCGTAACTCAACGCGAGGATATCGATCTCGAACTCCTTTCCGAACTTGACGAATATCAGCGCAGCCGTATTGATCAATTCGAAGGAGCGAAACTTCAGTCCGGCCGCCAACCAGTATTCGCCGACGCGGGGGGGTACGACCTCCGAAAGGTGGGCGAGGGCCGTTCCCGGGTCGTTACTTTCCGTAAGGGTGCCATCCAGTACGCCGGCTACCATTTCAAAACTGACTACCTCCTCTACCGGGGGTAGGAGCAGGGAACGGTTGTAGCCAAAACCCGCCGCCAGACCGGTCACAAAGAAAGCCGGTAGCCCCCCAAGTGGGGTGTTCAGCGCGGCGAAAATAAACAGGGAGGTCGCCTTGTCGCCCCCGCTCGTTACCTGGGCGTAGGACCCCATTGCGATCAGAGAGAATGGCCCCGCTTTGATGACAGCCGACCCGTTGTAGGAAATACCCTCATCCGTCTCGGTGTAAAGCAGACCGGCACCGATCTCTACGGCACCCCCCTTATAGGATACATCCAATCCAGCCAGTGAAAGTTGGTACGCACTGTAATCCGTAGGATGGGTGACGGGGATACCGAGATCCAAACCGATGAGGGCAATGTCCAGCCCAGCCAACGCAACGTTCCCGGTAAAGAGCAAGTCAAGAAGTGGGGCCTCCGGTTCGGTATCGTTCCACCCCAGGCCCAGGCTGCCGATGTAGAGCGGGCCGAAGCCGCGCTGCACCGGGATTATGATTTCCTTCCCCTCTCCGGTACTGCTGACCAAATTGACCCAGATGTGGTCCGTATACGCTGCCTGAATAGAGAAAGTGGGGTTGACGGGCGGGTTCTGGCTATTCCCACTATCGGAGCTACCCGATCCGAGTAGGTTGCTGGCGATGGGATTGCTACTACCGGCCGATCCGGCGGGTAGTTGATCCGGGGCCAGGGAAAGGGCAATGTCCGCCAACGTAAGGTTACCACCAAAAGCAACGGAGGGGCTTCCCTGATCGTACTTCAGGTCGAGCAGAACGCGGGGTTGGAGCGCGCCGAGTTGAAAGCGGGACAGGTCGACGATGGGCTTACCCTCAATACCTACGGCATCGAAGCCGATATTACCAAGGATAATGTGAAAGTCGCTAAAGTGAATGGCAACGGGGTCAGCGTCGATGGGTACGTAGAACTGGATGCCGGGCTGCACATCGGTACCCGCGGTAGCGGCAGTATGCTGAATCCAGTCAGTATCGTTGGCACCCAGTTGTAGTACAAAGTTGGGTAGGGCGGCCACTTCCAGGTCGGGTGCTACCAGCCGGACCCCGTACGAACCGGCCCGGCCCGGGTCTTCCTGCAACCAGATGGAACCGCTATCTCCGATTTGCAGAATTCTCACCTTTTCCTTCACGAGCTCCTGGGTGAAGTTGGCCAAAAAGGTGAGGGGAGTGATTTTGGCTACTTCGGCAAACGAGTTCAGGGCGTATCGCTGGTCATGCTCTACCACCAGGGTAGTAGCAGTCAGTAGGTCGATCGGGGTCAGCTTTGCCGTGGTGGTGGACAAAGGGCTGAACAAATCATATTCCAGCCAACTCAGTACCTTCTCGTTATTCAGTAGCAGGACGGATAGATAGCGGGGCACTACGTCCTTGAGAATGCCCTCCAGCCACTGGCTAACCTGTCGTCCGAGGTCAGCTGGGGGTTGACCGCCGGTACCGAAGAATACGGGCACCAGTTCGACGGCGTACTTCGAGCGCACGCCGGGTTGAGAAGTATCCGATACCGGGTCGACACAAAGGCAGAGCATATTCGTCGCATCGTGTTCCAGAAAAAGTCCGGGACCAGTATTCGAATCCAGGGGTATGACCACCTCCAGTCCGAAATCGAAAGCTACCTTTTTGAAGGTTGCCGTATCGACACCGACTCCAGTACGCGCGACGCTGATTTTCAGGTAGTCCAGTTCGGGAATTGTCAGCGTAACCCAAAGGCCGAGGTTGCTGTGCCCGTCCATTCCGAACAGGATACGGAAGGGTAGTGCCTCACCCGGCGAGTAAACCAGAAGGCCGGGCGAAGATGCATCGACGACCACCCTGCCCACTTGTGAGGGTACTGCTTCGAAGATAGCCTGTACCGCACGGGTCGTCTTGGGCAGTTGAGTACCGTCGGTAAACAGACCGCTCAGCCACTGCAGGGAGGTAGCTTCGATTCTGGAGCGTATCGCGGTTTGGGTGCCCCCGCCGGTTATGGCTTTCGTTATATCTTGAAGTAAGGCCGCTACGGGAACATCCGCGCCGAAGCTCTCCAGCGCCGTCACTATTTTCGGGGCTCCGGGGCGAAGTGCGTCCAGTATTCGCGGAATAGCAATATCGATCACTTCCGCCGCCGCAAAGGAACCGACCGCTTTGCCCAGGCTGCCCCAACCCAGAAAGGGTAAGAGTTGCAGCTTTGCATGGGGGGAGGACGGGGTTCCGCTCGTTACGGACAACTGAAAATCCCTATCGAAGCCGACGGTAGCGAACAGTTCCGTTCCTACCGTGGTCGACAGTTCCATTGAACCTCTGACGGAAGCCTGGTAGGCCTTCGATAGCTCAACGACGAAGATCAGATCATCCAGCGAGCCTTTAGAGCCGGCGATTTCGACGTGGCTCGCACCGAAGCGGAACGCAGCCGAGCCGGTCGCCCGATCACCTTCGATAGTTACGGAAAAGGTATAGGGCAGGCCGGATATGGAAAGCCCGGTCTGGGTATCGTTCGGGCCGATTTGAAGCGGGGTAGTCCACCCCCCGGGCTGATAGGATGCTGCGGGAAAAGCCGTCAGTTTTTCAAGCAGTTTTTCCACACTAAAATGCCCGTCGGTACCCAGTACCCGGTCGGATAGCAGCCAGTCGAGGGGGTGTAGGAAAAGACCGAGCAGGTTCGTCATCTCCCAGCGGCCCGATCGTTCGTAGGCAATGCCGAATACCTCCAGGGCCGATTGTGCTACCGGATATTTTGTTAGCAGGCCGTCTTCTATCACCGCCGTCAGGACACTCTGAAGGGCATATACAGGTGCCAGATAGGAGACGTCCTGTAGGAATATCGTGGAGTTGAATGGCCACAGCGTAAGGGGCGGGGCCGCAGGTGCTGTCCTGTTCCCCCAGTATAGGATCACCGAAGGATGCTGAGCTACGACCGTACCGTTGGTCAATGCGATACCTAATGCATTCGATAGTGTCAGGTCTAGCGATGGCAGGTAAGTAGCCAGCAGACCGGTCATCTTTCCGGCCGTGATATCGAGGGATAAACCGCCACTCAACTGGAGTAATTCACCTACTTCCAATGGCTGGTCAGCGGGTATGGCAAGCGTAACCAAGCCGTTAGAGGTGCCGACAATGGTGAAGGGCCCGAAGGACTGCACCTCGGTATTTTTGACCAGGTCGCTTGCTAATTGAGATAGTGCCTCTTCATCGGTAACCAGGATGCGAAAACGGTCGTATAAACTACCGATAGGATTATTGGCGATTGCTACTACGGCCGAAAGGTCGATCGCATTGAAGTGTGCCTCATCCTGAAGTATCCCCAAGCCCCGCAATAGGTCAATGGCGGCCTCTGGCAGGGGGTATACGGCGGTCAGGTCCAGTCCCGTCAACGTTTGTGCCAGCTCGACCAAGCGGAGCATCTCCTGCTGTTGGGTGTACTGCTCCAGCAACGGGGGTATGCGAGCTTCCACGAAGGTAAGCGGACTCGCCAGTAGGGCCGACCACCCCCCGGAGTTGATGCCGAGGTCGGGAGCGGGGTTGACCAGTCCCATAATCTCCAGTACGGTATAGACTTCCTGGAATAGCTCCTTGTCCTTTACGTGATCGAAAGTGAACTGAAGACCTGCGTTGAGTAGGGTCAAATAACCACTCCGCTCCTGCTCGGTGAAGACGTTACCCTGATAGTCACTCAGGGTGATCGTGCGGGCCTCCTCCGCTCCCGGTAAGGTAGCATCGTAAAGGGTCGCGATAGGGTGCAGCGACGATACGCCGGAGGATAGGTCGTAGGAAAAACCCAGAGCAATCGTGTTAACCCCCCCGGCTCGATCTTTCATAGGAAGGATCGCACCTGCGTCCGCGCCCAGAGAAACCTCCAGGGACAGTGACGGGCTATTACCGTGCGGAACGATACTGCCCGTACCCAGGTTATACTCGAGTATATTGAGCCGACTGATCACCTCGACAAGGCAGGCAGGGGAGGCTGTCGGATACGCATACCTGAGTACATTACCTACCGCCACGCCTAGTACCTCCGTAGTGGCATCATACCACACGGCAAGGGTGATCCCCCCCGGCAGGGGTGTCAGATAGGGAAGATCGAAGGTGCCTTCACCCACAATGGCCGGAGCTTCGGCAGCACCGGTTAGTGACCACGATATAAGGGCAAGTTGCGACCTGACCCGCTCGGGTGTACTCAAATTAGCCGCCAACTGCCGCCGCAGTAAGCCCAGGGGGTCCGAAAAACTGTCGAGTGGAAGAAGCGTAAAGCCCGTCCAGTCCAGCCCACTGTTTTGGTAGATCGGATATGAAGAAAAATCAGTGAGTAGGCCTGTGGTCGCAGCAACCAGCAGGCCCGCCCGGGTACCGGTACGCATAAGGGTAGCGCCGGCAACGGCACGGAAAAAGGGTCCGAATGTAGCCGCCGACCCCGTAACTAACTCAGCCAGCGAACTTTGCTGACTGTAGTCCAGGTCAGCTCCTACGATCGGTGCAGCGGTGCCCAGGGTAAGACTTGGCTGCTCGACGTGCATTGTCCAGGTCCATCCACTACTTCGCGACCAGCCTCCGTTCAGGGCGGCCGACTCAACCGAGAATACCGCGCCGTTCAGGGAAGGAGTACTCACCTTTTCGGGGAGGGTGAGTCGGGCGAACACCCGCTCCATCCACTCAGCCGTAGCTGCCGCCCCGGAGACGAAGTCGATACGTACTGCATCGATACCCAGCGTCGGCTGGATAGTCAGTCCATCCGTTTGGATGAGTGGGGCGAGTTCCAGTCCGAAGGTAAGCGACACGGCTCCGGTAAGGGGGTCGATGGTTTCGAACGAAGAGAGGTAGGCCGGCATGGTCTCCGTTCCTGCCGCGATGCCGAGCAACCAGGGATTGGTAGCCGTGCCATCGCCGGTCAGAACTACTTCCATGTCCCCCATTTTTAGCATGGAGGCAAAGCTTCGGAGCAGGTAGGTGAAGGACCTGGGGGTGCCGTTTTGTGCCGGCGTTTGGAGAACTTCCAGGTAGTAGTCGGCCCAGGCATCGATGGGGTGACGAATGGAGTGCGGCATTCCCGCTTCGGAGAAAGGACAAATCGGCCAGTCGTTCGTAGCGCCCGTCGGTCTGACCAAGCCGATAAGGGCGGCCAGGCTCTGGGCGAAGATGGAGGGGTCAGCCTGGTCGAGCCCCAGGAGTTTTTGTAGCTCGGCGCTGATGGCGACGGCTCCTACTTCAGCGAGCTGGCCGGGGGAGAGCAGATTTACGACTCCGAACTCATTCGGGGCGGCAGACTCCTCGCTTGCTGTCAGGGGTACGGACTGCGGTGGTAACACTAAGTCGATCAATTCCAGGTGCGGAACTACGGCTCCACTCAGTAAGGCCAGCTCGAGACCGCCCGACATACGCCCGACGCTGAGGCCGAGGGGGTTATCTGCCGGTACCAATTTGCCGCCCGCTTTTCCTTCCAGAGCGAAGTTGGCGCGAAAGTTGAGGTCGGCTTCGGCGGAGGAGGTACCGCTGAGCTGAAATTTAGCCAGGTCCAGGTCGGCTTCCGCCACGAAGCTGGCATCGGAGGTGCCCAGTGCAACTGCTTCGGATCGGAATGACAAGCCCGGGTAGAAAAAGCGAGCTCCCCCGTCTACAACCTGACTGGCGGCGGTGAAGGCGAGTGCACCCACCCCATCGACGATCAGTAAAGGAGTAGAAAAGGGTTGGGATTGACTGCCATTGCCACTAACGGTGGTCGCCGTGACCGATTGACCTAGTACGGCCGCCAGACTACCCATCCAGGCCCGTAACGACGGGGGGTCATTGGTCAGCGCATTGAACCAGTCGATAAAGGGCCGGGCCGGGTCGCCCCCCTGACTGACGATTTCTAATAAGTCGAACCACTGCAAGACCGGTATGGAGCGGTCTAGAACCGGTACGTGGGGGGCAAGGCCGAAAAGGGGAGCTAGGAAGAGCAGTTGATCGCTGGCCCCCGGAAATTCCTTCGCCATCGCCCCGACGAATAACTGACTGATGGTTTCCAGTATTTCCTGGGGGCTGATGGCCGCCAGGTCCGCCAGGGAATAATTTTTGGGCTCGGGGTCGTCTGCTAACTGGAGTGCCAGTACCTCGACGCCCAGATCAAAGAGGAGGTCCGGTTGGAGGAACAGGTTGGCATTGATCTTAAGCCCGTTAAACTCGATGCCATTCTCCTGAACGAGGGGGCTGTCCTTCTGAACCCCCTCGACGGCCAGGCCGAGCGTGATCGGATTAACATTACCGGAATAGGTGAAGGTGAGCTCAAAGGTTCCATCGGGCAGTATGACAACTACCGGCAGGGTAGCCCATACATCTACGCTGACTAGTGGCTCGTTGCCGGGCACTGCCCACTTGCGCAGTACACCCAGACCGAGCGCCGTAGACTGATACACCTGGTGCTCGTCCACGTTGTCGATACTGACTATATAGAGCCCCGTGGGCTTCTTTTTACCCGTTGCCTTATCGGTTAGCTCTATGGGGTACCAGCTACCCAGTATGGTCGGGTCGGTAGTGGGGATACCCGTTGCGTTGCCCCCCATTTCTCCCAGAAGTCGGCTGAGAAGGTCACCCAACTGCCGGGGGTTCTGAGTGAAGCCGGCTTTGGCGTTGCCGTAGGGGTTCTCGAACCAGGAGGGGATAAGCTCATAAGCCTCGGTCGCCTCATCCGTACATCTGAGTGCCCCGGCCATGATACCCAGGCTACCGAGTGCCGGGTCGAGCCCCTTGAAGGCGATCCCACTTGCGTTGCCGTTGGCAGTGCCATCTACTACGCTTAGCTCCGATGAGGGCAGGGGGCGGGGTGAAGCGGGCATAGATGATGGGATTAAGGGAAATTATGGGGGTAGAGGTAAGCAGACATTCGGATCAGTCCGGTGAGGGATCAAGAAGGTGGAGGTAGCCATAAAGGGAATGATAGTCGTTATCCTCCAGGGCAAGTTGACCGTTGAGCAGGAAGGGCGTATCACATAGTTCATAGTTCGTGCTACTACTGAAGCTGGCCGCCGCAACCCCGTCGTAAATACGGATAGTCTGGTAGCATTTGGGCCCTGCTTTTTCATTGAATGCGGTGCAGAAGGTAAAGTCACCGATTGCCAGGGCGCCAAACGTATACGTGCTCACGACCGTTATCTGGGGCAGTGGGTTGAGCTCCAGGTCGATCGTCGCCAGGTTGGCCAGCCCACCACCTATATCGTGACCCGTGAAGAAGAGAGTAGCAGGGTTGTTGGTGCCGGCGGCTGCTACCGCGCTCTGAATAGCCGGCAGGAGCGTCGGGCGCAATTCCTGATACAGCTCCTTGATGCCAGAGCTCACGATAGAGTTCGGGACCACGGTACCATTGGCGGGTGCGGTGGCGGCGGCGAAGTGTTGGGTTTCCTGCCAAGTGATCGCTCCACGAAATGCGACCACTACCTGATTATTGTACGTGTAGAGAAAAACGTAGGGGGAACCGTACGCACTGACGGTTGCCACCAGGACATAATTCAAATACCCCTCCCCACTACCGGGATGCTGAGCTTCGTGGTATGCGTCAGCCAGAACGGATGCCAGTGTATAGGCACGACTCTGGTCGTAGCCCACAGGAGGGTTGAAGAGATCAGACTTCAGATCAGGGCCGGGGATGAGCGTAGCACCCAGCGTGGCGAGATAAAAGTGAGCACCCCTTTCCTGCCAGGGCAAATCCCGTGCGGGAAAAGAAACCTGATCGATCGGCATGGCTTGGCCCAGAATACCATAATCCGCATTCTGGGGTGCCGCCGGGAAATTATCCACCGCCAGAATGGAAGTAGCCGCCCGGTAGGTAAAACAGGCCGCTCCACCGGAGGCATCTACTACCGTAGCGTTGTAGTAGTCGATGAACGTACTGTTGGCAACATTAGGGGCGGAAAACACGTGACAGGGGGTCTGGACTAGGGGCGGTACCTCCCGACCAGGACCTTCATTGGCCGGTCGTAAGTCCAGGGCGGCTAATTGGGCCAGTGGTGCACCGAGGTTATGACCGCAGAGATATAGGGGGAGCGATTTTTGGGTGCTGTCCAGACTGGCATAAGCACGCCAGATGAACGGGCGAAGCTGCTGGTAGGTACCTACGAATAAAGACTCGAACAGGGCCCCCACATCATGGCAACCCGATATGGTGACCGGCACACTTACTGATGGAGTATCCATGAACTGGTAGCCCTTTATGAAGGCAGCCCAGTTGATACCCAGAGCCAGGACGAGCACCTCATCGGAGGTCGGGTCTTGGGTGTCGATGTTGCCCCGGGCCAGAAATCCCTGACTCGCCGGGAAATTCATGCTCGCTGATGTGGTGAAGTATTCGATGATATCCCAGTGATCGGGAAAGACGGTACCCCTGACCTGTAATTTCTGTGCCGAAGCCTGTGCGGCTAGTCGAAGGAGGAGGGTTACATCGTTCATGATTGGGAGGTATAAATTACCCGTCCGCCCCCAGCTGTTTCACCAAGATCACCTTCCTGCCCGGGGTTGCCATCGATGCCCGAATAGGCATATTCCGGTGTGCTATTGTTGGGGTTAGGCTCATTCAGCCCGCCTTCACCTCCCTTACCCGGGTTCCCGCCCAGGCCGCGTTTTCCGGCTGCTCCTCCCGTACTACCCGTACTGAGATTATTCTTGACGGAGGTCGGGTCGTCAGTATAAATGTAAATGTCCGACCCCTTTCCGGCAGCGCCCCCGCTCCCCCCCGGGCCGCCCTGTCCGCCCTCGCCTCCTCTGCCCCCCATAGCATACCAATCGGGGTGCTTTTTAAGGCACTTGGAGTTGTTCTTTCCGGCATCGCCGCCTTTGGCGCCGTTTCCTCCCGCTCCACCAGTACTACCCTGACCGCCCGCCCCTCCCTGACTGAGTAAGGTGATGGTGGCACTGTTGGCGGGTATGGTGCCGACGTGTAGGACGAATAGTGGAGCATCGCCACCCGCGCTACCCGAATGGGTTTGAGTGGGCGAACTGCCCGGTGCACCATCGGTGCCATCGGTAGCACGTTTGCAATTATCGAACCAGGAATCGTGGTGGGAGGAGGTATCGCTACCGTCCTTGCCGTAGGTATCACCGTTGACGCCATCGGTGCCGGGTGGGGCTGGGGGCGCGTCCGTCCCATCTGTTCCTTTAATCAGTATATCGTAGGGCATGGACTGTAATTTGTCGAGCTAGTTATTACTAGTTTCTATAAAAATTGAGAGTTGCTGTGAGTAGTACGTTTACCGAGCACTTGATAACTCGGTGATTTCTGGCTGAACTTGTTTAGTCAGGTCGTGATACAGGGTTGATAATCGGTTTAGCACCTGGATTGCCATTGATGCCCGGATCACCATTGGTACCGTTCGTGCCACCAATACCTCCATGACTTCCGGCCCCCCCGGCCCCCGGCTGACTGGTTTCCACACCGTCCATATTTATTCCCTGGCCAAGAATATTATAGTAGATAGTGATAGTAGCACCATCACCACCGTCTCCACCTTTCCCTCCATCGGTGCCATTACCGCCGGGACCGGTGTCTCCGGTAGGGCCGTTAGAAGAGCCGCAGGCCCGGTTTGGGTCAGGATGCCCCCCCGGTGCCCCCGGCCCCCCTGGCCCCCCGTTACCCCCATTGCCACCATCTTGCCCTTTACCCCCCCGGGCGACTATAACTAGCGTACCCACGATACTTTTAACATTCCACTGGGAGGGACTCATATCTGCTCCCTTTATTCCATCTTTGGCATTCACTGCGTCTCCACCGCGACCGCCGGTTGCCCCCTTACCCGGCGATTTGCTGCAATCATACGTGCAGGTGGATGCATTATATGTCGACGTCCCATCTGTATTGGGATTATATAAACCGGGTTCTCCCTGAGAACCATCGGATCCACTGTCCGCCTGCGCCGGGACCCGATCTGCGGGTGTACTATGGATAACGAAATCACCATCATCCGTTTCAGCCTCGACTGAGGAAGTGTTGACCGTCAGTGGGGCGTTCTCTTCCTGTACAATAGACCCGCCATTCATCATGATTATGGATGGGTAATTCCAATTTACCGGCGTAGGACCCTTTATTATGATCTCTTTGTCTATTAAAAGTGGCTCCGTGCTCGCATACACCGCCATTTGAAGCGGGAAGTAGAGGTTGTTGATCAAATCCTTATACCGCTCTACTTTCTGGGGGTTACCCATTACGAAAGCCGCGGCCGCCTGTTTGATCACCCGCTCATCTTTAGCGGATAGACCATTTACCAGTGCCGTCCGACTACCCGCCCGCTCGAAGTGGTTCAGCAGTGCGGCCGAGGGCGGCGGCGGATAGCGAATATGTTCGTCGGTATCGGTCGGTACGTGCGTCATTTTACGGAATTCATCGATGGAGGCGACCGGTACCATGTGTGGGCGCACCGTGGCCAGGAGGGGGTCACCGGAAAAAATAACCGGCCCTTCATGATCGGCCGGTAACTCCTGTAGGGATGGATGGGTCGAGGTTTCTGGACCTAGTCCGAGACGAGCATTCACCGCCGCGAATTTCTGGCGGGCCTCCGGGGAGATAGTAGACATATAGGCGCATTGAATTGGATGCTAAAAATGGACGTATAACCTTATCGGGCTAGTCCGATAGTGTGGTAGACCCCGGGGGGCAAATCGCGTAGTATTTCACATCAGACTTGTTGCGGCTTCGCTTTTTGTGCGAACGACAGCAAATTTTGTTTTGAGCGAGGCAAAAAACGCAGTCGATGCCGGTAGCATCGGCGAGTATTTTTAACGCTGCGCAGAGCAAAATTTGCCGAGTGCAGCCGGAAGGGTGAGGTCGCAACAAGTCTATTACTTAATCTTCATATTCAGGCATCCTGAATACGTGTCTAAGCATTGGAATATAGCAAAGCATACTGGTCTATAGCCGTAGCTTCGATATGTAAGGGGTTATCAAGATACCTTTGTCAGCGAGGTGCAGCTAAGCGTAAAGTCGACAGTTGCCACGATACTTCCCCCGGGAGAAAGGGTGAGGTGGTTGAAGTTGGAAACCACCGGGTCATCGCCCTCTATTCGCCATTCCTGGTCAATGGTCATATCCTCGGAGGTAGCAAAATAAGCTAGCGTGACGGGAAATAACAATGCATTTACCAAGGGCACGTAGCTTTCTACTTGCTTAGAGTCACCGTATACGTACGCACGGGCGGCTAGTAAGATATTGTCTTTGGTAGTTGAGTCAAGCCCAGGCCATGTATCCGCACTGTCCTTCGTCTGCTGAATGATATCGTTATATTCTTTCCGGTAAGGGGAAGGGTAGACGCAGTCAACTTCCTGAAACCGGTCAACGGGGCCCAGGTACGCACGCATCTCGGCTACAGTAGCTACTACTACCGTATGCGGTGGTATATCGGAGCGATCGGGATCCGCCGAAAAGATCAACGGGGACTTTCCGGATCTGGGAGGTTTAAATGTGCTATCGGTGGCTAAAAAGCCGAAGCGACCATTGAGAGTAGCATACATAGACATAGAGGGTACGACATTGCGCGGTTAAAATGGATAAGGTGTAAGATGTCGATACTCTGAATATCTATCAATACATATATAAAATAGATATCAGTGGTTAGCGTGTCTAAAGTAGGGGATGATTGGGATACATACAAGTAGGCACCTGAATTATTTTAAATCCCCGTATTTATACGTAGTCCGTCAGTAGTTCTCAATTTAGCCCCGCGGCGGTCTGAGGGGTAAGCGTCTGCTACCTTTCGGGGGATGTCATTTATTCCAAAGAGTAGTCAAATCCGCCCCTGAAGGCTTTCACCGGACACCGCCGTTTTTAGAAGCTCGGCAAGTGGCCTCCGCTTACCGCTACTGGAACGGTCACTACGTGGTCAGCGTAGATGGCGTTCAGCGCCAGTGCTCGAACAAGGTAAAGTGTGGGTACCGTCTGAGGCGGGAGCATAAAAACGGTACGGTGTCCTACTCCCATTCGATGCTGAGTAGTGCCCAGGTGTGTCCGGGTCGACGTCCGGTCTTCGTAATGGACGACGGACCCATCCTGCGGCAGAACGGGGAGTCGAAGAAAGACTGCGGGCGTAATGTGGCCAAGCGCTTCTTTTCCCGCCAGGCTACGTCAATGACCTGGCGCTGAACAAGTCCGACGAAGGGGTGCGGGTCAACATACTGTACTGCCGGGTCCGGGAGGCTGGGGGCAAGGAGGTCGTGTTCAGCTACCTCACCAACATTGAGCTGCACGACAGCAATCTGATGGCCGTACTGGCTATGGGTCGCAGCCGCTGGAAGATCGAAACCGAGGTGTTCAACACGCTCAAGAACCAGAGCTATAATTGCGGGCACAACTACGGCCACGGCACACAGAACCTGGTGACCACCTTTGCCTCCCTGATGATGCAGGCCTTCATCTCCGACCAGCTCCTGGAATGGTGCAACCGCGCTTTTGGCCGATTATTGAGAAAACTGCGCACCCGGATCAAACCGTGGGAGGTACAGCGATCGGTATTCCAGACTATGGTTTTTACAGCATGAATGAGGTGTGGCGCAAAATGCTGACCATGTGCGGCTTACGTGTCGTGCAAAATTTAAACTGAGAACTGCTGGTGGTTGTCCTTTTTCTCTATCTATAAAGGATAGCCAGCCGACAGCCTATTTCAGGCTAGAAACGTGGATCAAACCACCTCACTCCCCGGCACCGCGAACTTCCTCCCCGTCAGCCCATCCGTAAAGGCCCGCTTGGTGGTGTCGTCGACCAACAACTGGTCGTTGAGGAAGTCAGCCAGGAAATTGCCGATCTGCACCGCTTCGGTTAGAAAGCCATCGTGGCCGTAGTCGGAATGCATCACCTCCAACCGGCTGTTGGGGATGTAGCGGCTCAGGATGCCCTGCTCCTCGATGGGAAAGAGGATATCGGTATCGATAGAAATGACCAGGGTGGGGGAGGTGATTCGGCTCAGCGCACTGGCCATGCCTCCGCGCCCCCGCCCGACGTCGTGGCTATCCATGCCCCTCGATAGCCCATAGTAGCAGGCCGGGTCGAAGCGCTTCCAGAGCTTGTAGCCCTGGTAGCGCTGGTAGCTGCTGGCGCGGTAGTCGTCGATCTTCTCCTCCGCTTCCGTCTGGGTACCTACGTAGGTGCGGTAGTGGCGGTAGCTGAGCATGGCGATGGCGCGAGCGGCTTCCAGTCCGGCCTTACCGGCGTCGGGGGCATCCGTTCCAAGGCTTGGATCGGCGCGCAAAGCCATGCGCTGGCTTTCGTTGAAGGCGATCCCCCAGGCCGAGTGACGGGCGTTGGTGGCCAGTACGCAGAGCAGATCGAAGCGGTCGGGCTCGGTACAGGCCCATTCCAGAGCGTGCTGCCCACCCATGCTGCCGCCCATCAGCAGCCGAATACGGTGGATGCCCAGGTAGTTGGCGACCAGGGAGAAGAAGCGGGCGTTATCCTTGGTCGTAATCAGCGGGAAGTCGAGCCCGTAAGCTTTTCCCGTTTCCGGATTGTGGCTGAGGGGCGAGGTGCTCCCGTAGCTACTCCCCAACATATTCACGCAAACGATGAAGTAGCGCTCCGGGTCGATGGTGCAGCCGGGGCCAACGAGACCGGGCCACCAGTCCTGGCAGTCGGAGTTGGCCGTCAGGGCGTGGCAGATCCAGATGACATTGTCGCGGGCGGCATTGAGGATACCGTAGGTATGGTAGGCGGCGGTGAGCCGGGACAACTGATCACCGGATTCCAGGGGGAAGGGGTGGTCGATGTGGAGGTAGTGCATCCGGCAGACGTAGCGCGGTGCCCGGGGGCGGCACCAGAGTTGGGCAAAGTTATGAAACGGGGTGGAGGGGAATAAAAGTTCGCCAAAAGTTGGCGGGTACGGGGCAAGCCTATATATTTGTTATGTAATACATAATACTTTCCTATGAAGGGTTTGATTGCGGCTACCTACACGCCGCTGCGGGAAAATGGGGCGCTGAAGACCGAGAGGGTAGCCAGCTATCGGGCTTTTCTCCGACAAAATGGGTTGGCGGGTGCCTTCGTCAACGGCTCTACGGGCGACTTCGTATCACTATCCACCACCGAGCGCAAGGAATTGATCGAAGCCTGGGCGGAGCAACGCTCCGAAGGCTTCACCCTGATCAACCACGTAGGGCATACCAATCTGCGAGAGGCACGGGAGTTGGCCGCCCACTGCGCCGAGAAGGTGGATGCCATCAGTGCCCTGGCCCCCTTCTATTTCCGGCTGAAACGCCTGGAGGATCTGCTTTCCTACTGTAAAGAGATCGCATCCTGCGCGCCCGACACCCCCTTCTACTACTACCACATCCCGGTGCTGAGTGGGGCCGACTTCCAAATGGCCGACTTTCTGGACTTGGCCCACCGGGAGATTCCCACCTTCGCCGGCATCAAGTACACCCAGGTCAACCTGCCGGATTACCGACGTAGTCTTGCCTTCCGGGGGGGGAAATACCGTATCCTGTTTGGAGTGGACGAAATGCTGGTCGATAGTCTGCCCCTTGGGGCTTCGGGCTGGGTGGGCAGTACCTACAATCACCTGGCGCCGCTGTACCGGGAGTTGATCGCTCGCTACGGTAGGGGGGAAACCGAATCCGCCCACGATCTACAGCGCAAGGCCGTCACTTTCGTGGAAACGCTGGATGGCTACTGTGGCTTCAACGGGGGTGGGAAGAGCTTCATGCGGTGGCTTGGCCTCGACCTCGGTCCGGTCCGCTTTCCTCACCGGGCGTTGACTACCGATCAGGGCGAAGCAGCCTGGCTGGCTTTCGAGGAGCTCGGTCTTTCGCCCTATCTGAGTCAATCACCCGTACCGCTAAACCGGCCTGCATAAACCACAGCTTCTAGCACAATCAGCCGACAAAAGGGGGCGGCGGCGGGGCGCAGGTGTAAAAAATAATGTATAACATAATACTTTTAATGTATCTTTAAGCTCCGGTTCAACTTTTTCAAATCACGTAGTATGAATCTTGTCTCCTTTCTCAAAGATCCTACGGCGGGTATACGGCGGCTAACGCTGGGCCTGCTACTGTGCCTGATCAGCGGGGTCGCCCTGGCACAGAATACGACCCCGATCAGCGGTCTGGTGCTGGACGAAGAGGGCTACGCACTTCCCGGCGCAACCGTCGTCATTAAGGGTACGACCACGGGTACGCAGACCGATCTGGACGGAAACTTTACGCTCGAGGCTTCCCCCGACGACATCCTGCAGGTGTCTTACATCGGCTACCGCCTCACGGAAGTGCCCGTCAGTACCGAGTCCGTCATGGAGATCACCCTCGGGACCGACGCAACCACCCTGGGCGAGGTCGTGGTGACGGGCTACGGCTCCCAATCCCGCAACCAACTGACCACCTCGGTTTCCAAGCTTGACGACCGGGTGCTCGAAACGGCCACCCGATCGAACGCGGCCACCGCCCTGCAGGGAAACGTGGCGGGCTTACGGGTGACTAACCTGACCGGGCAGCCCGGTGCGACCCCTTCCATTCAGCTACGCGGGGGGACGGGTTTCGACGGCGCTGGGTCACCACTCATCCTGGTTGACGGTGTTCCCTCCTCCTTCTACGGGCTCAACTCCGACGACATCGAATCCATCGAGGTGCTGAAGGATGCGGCCGCTACGGCCATCTACGGGGCGCGTTCCGCTAACGGGGTTATCCTGGTTACTACCAAATCGGGCCGCAAAGGCCGCTCCAGCATCACCTTCAAGCAGCGCTACGCCGTCAACGAAGAGCGGGAATTGCCCGAGTACATCGGAGCGGCCGACTTCATCCGCCTCAACCGGCAGGCGGTGCGCGACTACCGGGAAGCTACCGGACGGCTGACCCAGTTCGGGGCCTTCCTCGACGGGGCCACCGCCTTCGGAACGGGGAATAATACGACGGACTCTCCCTTCACCACCCAATTCCTGACCGACGATAATCGCTACCTGCTCGAGCAACCGGGCTGGAGCACTATCCCCGACCCCCTCGACCCCAGCCGCCAGATACTCTTTCAGGAGAACGACGTAAACCAGAATATCTACCAGGACAGCCGGGTGGTCGACAGCTACATCGCCGCCGACGGGGGTAACGAAAGGGGAACCTACTACCTGGGGCTGGGCTACATGGACAACGAGGGGCTCATTCACGGCTCGGCCTTCAAGCGCTACTCCGGTAAGTTCACGGCTTCCTACCGCATCACGGACCGGCTGCGGGTAAACTCGAACTTGCTCTACACCCACTCCAATTTCAACCAGAGCCCCCTGGGCGATAACAATACCGTCTTCCGCCGCTTTGCCGGGCAGGCACCGACCGCACGGGTATACAACAATAACCCGGATGGGACTCTCTCCAACGTACTCAATCCGGGCACCAACCGGGGCTTCGGTAACCCGCTCTACTACAAGGACAAATTCGTCCGCGATAACCTCGAGCAACGGCTCAACGCCTCTATCGGCTTAGACTGGGATCTGATCGATAACGTGAAGGTTTCCGTGCGGGGCAGCCACTTCACCATCAACAACCAAAACTCCGCCTTCGACCGCGCTTTCCTCAACGGCCGGAACCTGAACACGGAGCGGTTCGCCTCCGCGAGTCTGGCACGTACGCTGCGCAATCAGCTTACGGCCACGGCCAACTACAGCCGCACCTTCGCCGCCCACGGGCTGGACCTGCTGATCGGTGGAGAGTACTACCACGACAACGCCTACTCCTTCAGCGCCGCCACGATCGGCTCCCCCACCGACCTGATCGAGACCCTCAACGCGGGAAGCGAGGCCCGGGGGGTACCGACCAGCTTTGAGACCGAGAACAAGATCATCTCCAATTTCGGGCGGCTGAACTACGACTACGATGATCGCTACCTCCTCAGCCTGACCTACCGATACGACGGGACTTCCCAACTGGGGAACAACAAGTACGGCTTTTTCCCCGGCGTCTCCCTGGGCTGGAACCTGAACAACGAGGAATTCTTCCAGAACATCGGACTGTCCTCCGCCATCAACGTGATCAAGCCGCGGATCAGCTACGGCGTCAACGGGAACCTGACCTCCCTGCCGGGTAATTACGGCGTCTACGGCAGTTACGGTTCCCAGGGGATCTACGATGGGAACACCGGCTACGCCAATACCGCCCTACCGACCCTCGACCTGCGGTGGGAGCGCGCCACCACCCTCAATTTTGGTCTGGATATCTCGCTGTTCAACTACCGGGTCTCGCTGCTGGCCGACTACTTCATTCGCGACGTAGAGGACAAAATCGCCGGACTGACCCTACCGATCTATACCGGCTTCAGCTCCATCAGCACCAACAACGGTACGCTGAGGAACCGGGGGCTGGAACTGGAACTGACCGCCGACGTCATCGACAGTGAGAACTGGAACTGGCGCCTCCGCGGTACCCTGACCCATAACCGGAACTACGTGGTCAGTCTGCCCGAGAACGATAACGAACTCAACCGCCAGGGCGGCACCCTGGTGAGCGACCCGGAAACCGGCGAGGAGGTCTGGATCGGTGGCCTTCAGGAAGGGCAGCGCGTCGGCACGGACATGGTTATCACGTACGTACAGGACTACATCTACGCCGATCAGGCCGCCGTGGACGAGCACGCCGAGCGTGTTGACGAGCTGCTGCCCAATGGCACCGTACGGTTCCCTGGAGACGTTGCGTGGGTGGATGTCAACGGAGACGACGTTATCAACGCCTTCGACCGCCAATTCATCGGCCGCACCACCCCCGATTTCGTGGGGGGCTTATCCTCCAACCTAACTTACCGGAACTTCAGCCTGTACGTTCAGACGGACTTCGCCACCGGCCACGTCATTTATAATCACATCCGGGGCAAGGGGCTGGCCCAGACCCAGGGTAACCTGAACCAGGATGCCACCGTACTACAGGCCTGGACGCCCGAGAACCGGAATACGGACGTACCCCGCTTCCTCTTCGTGGACGGGCAGCGCAACATCTTCCGGGGCAATGAGGCCACCGTGAACAGCCGCTTCTGGGAGAAGGGCAACTACCTGGCCCTGCGGGAGGTCACGCTGAGCTACAACTTCCCGACCACCACCTTTGGCGACCGGATCAAGGGGCTCACCGTCTACCTCACCGGCTCCAACCTGCACTACTTCAAAAGCTACAGTGGCGATACCCCCGAGATCGGTGGCTATCAGGCGGGTGAGTTCCCCGTGCCCCGTGTCTATCAGGCCGGATTCAACCTAACCTTTTAAAGAGCAAGAAATGAGATACCTTATCGTACTGATCGCCCTCATCGTCTGTACCAGTTGTGAGGATCAACTCGAACTCATCCCGCCGAGTGAACTCACCGCGGCCGGCTTCTGGGATACGGAGAATGGGGCCCGCGCCGGTCACACCGGGCTCTACGGCACGCTACGGGGAGCCACCTACAACCTGTGGGCACTGGGTGAGCTGCGCAGTGACGTCTGGGGAGGGGTGACCTTCGAATCCCCCTTCAGCCTCAACCTGATCGAAAACAACATCAATATCACCAATGCCCCCTTCGGCAACTGGGCCGGCTTCTATACCGACATCTACCGGGTGAACGATTTCATTGCGAACGTCCCGAACATCGACTTCGTAAACGAGTCCGATAAACAGCACATGCTGGGGCAGGCCCACGGCATCCGTGCCCTGTACTACTATACCCTGCTAAAGACCTACGGGGGGGTACCGATCACTACTGAGCCCATCCGCACGATCAACCCCGAAGGCCTGAGCCGCGCCCGGGCCTCGAAGCAGGAGGTGATGGACCTGATCCAGTCGGACATCGAAACCTCCCTGGACTACTTCGGGGAGGATAATTCCTTCTGGCAGGGTAAGCGGATCTACTGGTCTAAAGCCGCTACCCTCACCCTTAAGGGAGATGTGTACATCTGGTCGGGCAACCTGCTCGGGGGCGGGGAAGCCGACTTCCAAACCGCCAAGGCGGCCCTGGAGAAAGTCGGTACCCTGGATGTCGGACTGGTGGAGAACTATGCCGACCTTTTTTCCGTGAGTAACGAGGACAACAAGGAGTTCATCTTCGCTATCAACTACGAACTTGACCAGGCCCTCAACTTTTACAACTTATTTACGGGGCGGACCACCGAGATCAACCCTAAGTTCGACAGCGATGGCAACCCGATGACCGACTACGTGGTCGATGGCAGTAACCGCTTCGGCCCTTCGGAAAAAACCCTGCGTTTGCTGGACGATGAAGAAGACGACCGCAAGAAGGTCACCTTCACCTACCTCTACAACGATGATAACGGGGGAGCGGGCTACCCGGGCTACGACCCGGAAGCCTACTTCGGGGCCATCCTCTCCAAATTTGACGGTTCCATCAACGGTAGTATCCGGATCTTCGATAATGATATTCCCCTTTACCGCTACGCGGATGTCCTGCTGATGCTGGCCGAGG